>CAZDWU010000118.1:1780-5229 GCA_964509165.1 uncultured Chthonomonas sp.
GGCGGCCCGGGTGGTCAGCGTGGCCAAATGCCGCCGGAATGGGCGGATGTCGAGCGCGATACGAGCATTTCCCTCAAGGACATTCCGGCCCCGATCTACCCCGGCGCGACCCTGAGCGAAGAGGAAGGTGCCATTTGGAAGATGACGTTCCCGCAGGGGGGCGTCCGCTACCGCGCGGTGCTGCTGACAAGCGATGCCCGCGACAAGGTGATGGAGTTCTACAACTCCAAGCTGCTTGACGTGCGCGCCAATGATCGCGGCCTCAACGGCATGGCCCCCAATGACTTCCGCGTGATGCTGAACGTGATGGACGGCCCCGGCGGCAAGCAGCGCATCAATCTGATGGTGATGAAGGGGGAAGGACCTCCCAGACGAGGGGGTGACGGTCAGCCCAATTCCGGACGTCGTCCCCCTGGCGGGCCTGGAGGAGGCGCGTAAGGTCAAGATCGGCCCTGGCATAGCTCATGCCGGGGCCGCTTTCATTCAGGATGGGCTCGACGAACGGATCCACTGGCGGCGCGATGATCGCCGAAGTACCGTGCGTGAAGGGCAGTGGTTCGCTGCCCAACTGACCGCGCAGGGTGCTGTGGATGACGAACTGCTGATTCTCGACCGCGCGGCCCTGGGCTGACCACCGCACTCTCAACGCACTTTGCGAAGTCTCCGTCCACGAGGGCACGCACAGGATCAGCGTGCCGTGCTCCGCTAGCAGCCGCGTGGCCTCGGGGAACTCCACGTCGTAGCATATGGTCACGCCGATGGGGCTCAGGCGGGTTTCCAGCCCCGCGCCGGGGGCCAGGTGCCACATGTCCTTTTCGTATTGGGTGAGCCGCACTTTGGGCTGCCAATACACCTTGCCGTCGGGCGTCACGATGGGTGTGGCATTGGTGATGCCCTCGGGGCGAGGCAAGAAAATCGAACCGGCCACTACCATGCACCCCGAAGTGTGCGCCGCGCGATGCACCATGGCCAAGTAGTCGTCCGCCAGGGGGAGTAACTCGTTAAGGACCTGATCTTCTGGGATGTCCGCGCGGGTCAGAAGTTCAAAGTAGGTGTATTCCGGCAGCACCACCAGGTCGGCTTCGGCGCGCGCCACCACGTCCAAGAATCTCTTCTCGAAATCGCCCCAGCCAGAGACAGCCGCAATCTCCCAATTGACCGCCGCGGCGCGGATCACTTGGTTCACGGTTGCCACTCCAAAATCGCGGCGGCGTGCCCGCTTTCCTCGTCGTCCATGTGGTTCTCAATCACGCCCTTCCATTGTGTGCCCATCCGGAGCAGCGGGGTGAGGGTGCGGTCGGTCAGGATGCCTTCCGCGACGGCTTGGGCGTAGTCGTGCGGGGATCTACCTGCGGCTTGCGCCAAGTAATCCGGCATGCGCACGGCTGTTCCGTATCGCGCTAAGCCCATGGTCCGCACGAGATCAAACCGAGCCTGATAGAGTTGCCTCCCGATGCCTTGCCCGCGGCTGGCCGGAGCCACGGAGAGGTCCACCCCGTAAAGGGTGGTGCCGCCCGGCGCGTGCGCCCGCAAAAAGTGGCCGCCCACGGTGGTTTCCCAGTCGAGATGAGCCTGCCAGTTGGCGTCGTCGAGGATGAGATTGGTGCAACTCGCGACAATGCGCCCGCCCTGCTCGGCCACCCATTGCCCCTTGGGGAAGATCTCAAGGTGGTGCGCGATGTGTTCCGCTTGCCAAAGGAGATCCTCCGGGAAAGGAGGCGGGAAGCAGTCGCGCTGCAACGCCACCACGCCGGCAATATCGGCGCGGGTGGTCGTCCTGATGGTTACGCTTGGGCCTGACACCGAGGTCAAGACTTGGACATCGCCAACTGAATCAGGTCGCGCGGCGGCCGGAACTCCATGGTTTCCCGCACGGTTTCCAAAGTCTCCACTTGGGCGTTGGGCGCACGTCGAAGCAGTTCACCCAGCAGTTCTTCCACCAATTCATCGGGCGTGCTGGCCCCGCTGGACACGCCCACCGTGCGCGCCCCTTCCAGCCACTCATCTTGCAACTCACTCACGTTCAACAAGAGGTAAGAGCGGGGCCCTAGTGCCTCCGCCACTTCGCGTAGTCGGTTGCTGTTGCTACTGAGGGTGCTGCCGACCACCAGCACGACATCGCACTCGGTCGCCATGGCCTTCATCGCGCCTTGGCGGTTGGTGGTGGCGTAGCAGATGTCTTCCTTCTTGGCCGTTTCCATGTAAGGGAAGCGCCGGCGGAGCACCGACATAATCGCGTCCACTTCGTCTACGGAAAGCGTGGTTTGGGTCACCACCGCCAGCTTCTCGTGCGGTGGGAGTTCCAGGTTCTCGGCTTCTTCCGGAGTCTCCACCAGAATCATGCGGTCGGGGGCTTCGCCCATTGTGCCCTCGGCTTCCACGTGGCCCCGGTGGCCGATGTAAATCATCAAGAAGCCCTTCTCGGCAAAGCGCCGCGCCTCGTTATGGACCTTGGTCACGAGGGGGCACGTGGCGTCAATGATGCTGAGGTTGCGGGCCTTGGCGGCGTTGCGTACCGCCGGGGAAACGCCGTGGGCGGAGAAGACGACGGCCGAGTTTTCCGGGATCTCGTTGACGTCTTCCACAAAGATCACGCCTTGCGATTCAAAGCGCTTGACCACGTGTTCGTTGTGGACGATGGCATGGCGGACATAGAGGGGCGCGCCGTGCACCTTCAGCGCCAGTTCCACCACCTCGATGGCGAACGCAACGCCGGCACAAAAGCCTCGCGGGGCGGCCAACAGGATTCGTTCCACGGCTCTATTCTACGGCCCTCGCCAGCCGAAGGCGCACACCCGTGCGCGGAACGGGCACACTGACGGGGGGCGCGAGCTTATCCAGCTCGATCTCCACCGCTTGCACCCGAGCAAACTTGGCCAGAATGGCCTCGCCGATATGCTGCGCCAACCGCTCCACCAGTTTGTAGGAAGTGCTGGTGCCGACCTGGTGGGCCAAGTGGGCGACGGCCCCGTAGTCCACCGTGTCTTCCAGAGCGTCGGTGAGGGGGGCATCTCCCACCACTTCCAGGGCTAAATCGAGGCCGAACCAATGGCCGATTTCACGTTCAGCGGGGGTCACCCCGTGGTGGCCATAGAACTCTAGTCCCGAAACGGTCACGGTGAAGGTCGGCATCAGAACGCTCGTCGTTCTCCCGGCGTGTATAATGAGAGGAAATCGGACGTCTCGCTACGCTGGAGGCAGCCCGTGGGCTGGCCTCTTTTTTGTTCGTAACTGGACATGCGGATCGAGGACCGGGAGTGCTCAGTGGATATTGTACAAGAACTAAAACAAGTCGCCCAGGAACGCGAAATCCCCGTTGAGGAGCTGAAGCAAGAACTCGAACTTGCCTTGGCCGTTGCGTACCAAAAGTTCAAGGGTGTCCAGAGCGAAGTCACCGTCCGATTGGATCCCACCAAGAAGAGCGGCGCCGTGGTGGACAAAGAAGTGGT
>CAZDWU010000119.1:0-5217 GCA_964509165.1 uncultured Chthonomonas sp.
CCTCGCCATCCACCACGCGCACATAGGCCACCGCACCTTGATAGGTGTCGAAGTGCGAGTCGAAAATCAGGGCGCGCAGGGGGGCGTCAGGGTTCCCGCTCGGGGGCGGAATGCGCTCCACCACCGCTTCTAGGATGTCGGTGATGCCCATGCCGGATTTCGCACTGCACGGGATCGCCTCGCTCGCGTCAATCATCAGCGCGTTTTCAATCTCGTCCTTCGCCATCTCCAGGTCGGCGTGGGGGAGATCCATTTTGTTCACCACCGGGATGATGGCGAGGTCTTGGTTCATCGCCATGCTGGCGTTGGCAATGGTTTGGGCTTCCACGCCCTGGGTGCTATCCACCACTAGCAGTGCGCCTTCGCAGGCGTAAAGCGCGCGGCTGACTTCGTACGTAAAGTCCACGTGGCCCGGCGTGTCAATCAGGTTGAACTGGTAGGTTTTGCCATCTTTGGCGGTGAAGTTCATCCGGACCGCCGTCATCTTGATGGTAATGCCCCGCTCGCGCTCCAGGTCCATCGTGTCGAGCATCTGCTCTTGGGCATGGCCGCGCACCGCCCCCGTGACCTCCAGGATTCGGTCCGCAAGCGTGGACTTTCCGTGGTCAATGTGGGCGATGATGCAAAAGTTGCGAATAAGGGATTGGTCCATCGAAAGAGACCCGCGCGGCTTGCCTATTCTACTTGCGAGGCGGGGTTGAGGTCAGCCGAGTCCCTGTCCGGGCCGGTCGGACGTAAGGAGAAATCCCGCCCCCGGCCAGTGGCCAAGGACGGGATTCCGTTGTCGGTCGCCCGCGAGCTTACGCCGCGCGGCGGCGGCGCATCATGGCCAGGAGGCCGGCGCCGAGCGCGATCATGCTGGCCGGTTCCGGCACGGCAGTGATGCTGAAGGCAAAGTTCGCAGCCGGGTTGCCGTTGAAGAACAAGTAGCTACCCGTCGGGTTATTGGCGGCGAAGCTTCCGGCAGACGTCGTCTGGAAGAAGAGGTCGTCGCTCGCCCCCACTGTCGGGCTGCTAATGGCCATTCCGATGTTGTTGAGCTGCGTCGCCGTAGCACCCGTGGCCCCCACGTTGTTGTCAAACGTGATGCCCGCCCAAAGGAAGAAATCGGCCGGCACATTGAAGCCGGGGCCAAGGGTCGCCCCGAATGTGGTGGCCGAGTTCGCCGCCATCGTCACCGGGTTGAACGTGAAAGCCGCAAGGACGTTGCCCAGCTGGGTGGCCGTGGTGCCCGGCAGACCGTAGAAGCGCACGCGCGGTCGGAACGACACTTGGGTCGTGTTGGCGTTCACGAGCGTGAACGAGAAACCCGTGATCTGCTGACCGGCGAAGGCATCCACCAGGTCCAGGTCGTCGGCCATCAACCGGGTGATGGTGTTCCCGGCTTGGTTGGTGGCACCACCCGGGGCGTAGAAAGCCGTCACCGAACTCGGGATAGCGTCATACAGCAGCGCCTGGGCGGAACTCATAGCTACGGCACCCAAAGCGAGGGCACTCAAAGCGAACTTATACATAAGGATCATCCTGCCCAGATAGTTCTAGGCAGTTAAATGATGAACTTCACGACATAGTCATTGCTATGAATCACGCAATATCTGGCACATCTACCAGGGCCAAACCTAGCAATTTTATTAGTGTCCGTCGAGGTTGGTGATGGTGCTGGCTTCTCGTTAGATCAAGTCAAACGGGATTGACTGGGCTTTCCTTGCAGGTCAAAGGCCAGCCAAAAAAGAGCGGCGGGTGTCCCAGCGTCCTAGTACAACCGCGTTCCATCTTTCGAAAGTAGATCGAACCATCCATGCGTACTGTGCCTAAGTCGCCATAGAGATTTGAAGCAGGATGGCCCGATTCAGGTGAATTCTGCTTCCAATAGATGCAGGCACCGTCACATTTGAGAAGGCCTAGACCCGTAACCATTCCGACTTCCGGTTCGTTGCGATACTCCGCGAAAGATTGGCCAGCCGGGAAACGTCCTTCGAACGGCTTGAGATAGAAGTAGGCAATCCGAGCAGCTGAGCGCTGAGAATGGTATTCAGGCTTATCGATTTGCTCCAAGTTCACCCAGGGATTGACTGGCCAATCGGCCAGGTTGTTCGATCTCCGGGCATCCGTGGGACTTTCCAAAAAGCTGAGTTTGAGATAACCGTCACTCAGGTACTGCAGCGAAGGTAAAGCCTGTTGATCGAAATCCGCCTCGTAGAGATTGACGGCCACGTAGATTTGCCGCAGCGAGGCCTCTTCTCTGGTGCGATAGGCCGATTCCTTACTTCGGGCGATGGCCGGAAAGACGATGGCGGCGATGAGGGCGATGATCGCTAAGGACACGATCACTTCAATCAACGTAAATCCAGACCGAAAACAGAATTGCCGTGATTGAGCGATTTCACTTTGATTTCTGAATTCCAAGTTCTTCATGCTGCAACCTCTGTTTTCCATCAGCTGTCCAGTCGCTTCAGTGTCTTACTCAGCACTTTTGCAAATATTCTTGCTTGAAGTGTGAGCACAAGTAAAAGACTCCACTTGATCAAGATCTCGTACCACTCAAAAAGTGGCGTGGAAGCAAGGGCGAATAGGCTGAGTGATACACACACCCCGAGGAGGACGCCTAGAACTAGGTTGATCCACTTTAGACCCGAGCCCCACAGCGTGGCCAGCAGCCCAAAAAGCAAAAATGCCGAAACTCCAAAAACCCCATTCCAAGCTGTGCCGTGCCAGAGGTAGACATTGTTCACGTCAAAGCAAAGGTTCGGACTCGTCAGAGCGTGCTTGAAGCCATTGAGCAGCACACCTTGCCGATCCGCTCCTTGCTCCACTTCCTCCGAGTAGAACGGCATGAAGCCAATCCGGAGGAAAACCCAGTATGAACTCGTGGCCATCATGACGTAGAGCTGCACGAGCATCCACGGAACCACGATACGTAGTCGTTCAAGCTTCAAACCGCAATCTCCCGGGCGTGCTCGAGTACGCGCGGAGAGCCCCCTCGTCATACGAATGCCTCCTCTCCTTCCCAGACGGCAATTATAACCGGCAGGTTGCAATTCGAACTACCCCGGCGGCCAGCACCGGGGAGACAAGGCTTTCGTAGGCGCGCTTAATAGTGCCAGTCGAGGTTGGTGACGGCGCGGGCGTGACGCTCGATGAATTCCCGGCGGGGTTCCACTTTGTCCCCCATCAGGCGGCTGAACATTCGCTCCACTTCCATATCCATCTGCGGGTCGTACTTCACCTGCACCAGGCGTCGGGTTTCGGGGTTCATGGCCGTTTCTTCCAGCTCATGGGCTTCCATTTCACCCAGACCCTTAAAGCGCGTGATGGTCACGTTCTTCTTCTTAATCGTCTTCACGATCTCGTCTCGCTCTTCCACCGTCATGGCGTAATAGCGCTCATTGGCCCCGGCCTTGATGACGAACAGCGGCGGCTCGGCGAGATAGATGTGCCCGTTCACCACCAGCGGCTTCATGAACCGATAGAAGAACGTGAGCAGCAGCGTGCGGATGTGTTCGCCGTCCACGTCGGCGTCCGTCATGATGATGATCTTGTGGTAGCGCAGCTTGGTGATGTCGAAGTGGCTGCTTTCCTTGCTCACCCCTTCTTCATCCAGCTCGAAGTTGCCGCGCCCGGTGAGCACGTCAATCCCGACGCCCAGCGCCGCGATGAGCGACTTGATTTCGTTGTTATCCAGCGCTTTATCCAGGCGGGCGCGCTCGACGTTGAGGATCTTTCCGCGTAGCGGCAGGATGGCCTGGGTGAGACGGTCGCGGCCGCCCTTGGCGGTGCCCCCGGCCGAGTCGCCTTCCACGAGATAGATTTCGCAATCGGCGGCGTTCTTGCTCACGCAGTCGCTCAGCTTGCCCGGCAGGCCAAAGCTATCCATGGCGTTGCTGCGCTTCACGGCTTCGGCGGCCTTGCGGGCTTCTTCGCGGGCGCGCTGGGCAATCATCGCCTTGTCAATGATGCGCTTGGCCACCTGCGGGTTCTCTTCCAGGAACGTGGTGAGGCCATCGCCCACCAGCGAGTTGGTGAGGCCCTGCACTTCGGGGTTCACCAGCTTGACCTTGTCTTGCGAGTTGTAGCTGGCGTGCTCCAGCTTGAGTGCGATAACGGCGGTGAGCCCTTCCATCACGTCGTCGCTGGTGAAGTTCTTGTCCTTCTCCTTCAGCAGGTTCATCTTGCGGGCGTACTGGTTGAGCACGCGGGTGAGCGCGGCGCTGAAGCCCGAGACGTGGGTTCCACCATCTGGTTGATGGATGTTGTTGGTGTAGGCCAGGATGGACGTGCTGTACGAGGTGTGGTACTGGATGGCGACTTCGACTTCCATCCCTTCGCGGATGCGGTGGAACGCAATCGGCTTGTGGATGACATCGTAGGCGTCGTTGCTGTCTTCCACCAATTGGATGATGCCGCGGGTGTAGTGCAGCACTTCATCTTCTTCCGGGTGGCGCTCATCGTTGAATTCGATGGTGATGTTCGGGTTGAGGTACGCAATTTCGCGCAGGCGGTGCTTGACGATGTGGACGTCGTAGACCGTTTCTCGCAGTACCTCGGGGTCCGGCATCCAGTGTTGCTTGGTGCCCGTGGTCTTGGATTTGCCCAGAATTTCGAGCTCGCCCACCGGCACGCCTTGCTCAAAGCGCTGGCGGAAGATTTGGCCTTCGCGCTGCACGGTGGATTCCATCCACAGCGAGAGGGCGTTGGTGCACGAGACGCCGACACCGTGCAGACCCCCGGAGACCTTATAGCCGCCGGTCTTTTCGAACTTCCCGCCCGCGTGCAGCACGGTCATGACGAGGGTGAGAGTGCTGACGCCTTCTTCGGGGTGGATCCCGGTGGGGATGCCGCGCCCGTTGTCCTCCACGCTCATGGAGCCGTCTTCGTAAATCTTGACCTTGATGAGGTCGCAGTGCCCGGCCAGCGCTTCGTCCACGGCGTTGTCCAGCACTTCGCGGAACATCTGGTGCAGACCGCGCTTGCCGTTGTCGCCCACGTACATGCCGGGGCGCAGGCGCACGGCCTCCAGACCCTTCAGGACTTGGATGTCGGATTCGGTGTAAGCCTTGTCGACCCGGCTGAACTGAGTTTCACTGATTTCCTGCGAGGTGATCTCTTCGGCGGTCAGTTCTTCGGGATTCATGTCGTCGGGCATCATTGCAATCAAGCGCGACCGGGGAGACCTTCCCTGGTCATTTCACCTTGGAATCTACCTGAAAACGGGCCTGC
>CAZDWU010000120.1:0-1349 GCA_964509165.1 uncultured Chthonomonas sp.
GGCAGATTGCTCGCTCTGGCCTGACCCCAGGAAGGACCCGTCACTTTCTTCGTGGACCACGGGCACGACGCACCGGGCCCACGAGTTGGGCACACCAATCTCGACGTCACCCTCTGCAGCGTAGAAGGTGAACTCCGCACCTGGCCGCATCCCTTCGACGATGGCCGCATTGATCTGGTCCGCACCGAACGTGGCCCGCAGCGAATCCACCCATGCAGCCACTGTGGGCATCTGCTGCCTTAGCTGTTCTCTCTTTATTGTTCCCACCTACCTAACCTCATTCACGTGCGCGCGTAGAAAGAGCCATTGATCCCGCTTGCGCATGCACGCATGCGCGGGAAACATGGTGGGGACGTGGGAAGGTGGGAACAATCCAGCAACGGCGCGGGTTTCCGCGATCCCACCTAGGTAATAATGTAGGAACATCACAACGGCACCTCTGCATCATTGGCCGCTGCATCGGGTTCTTCGTACACGTACGCCCACTCGGTGCGTGCTCCGACCCTAACCTTCCGCCTGCGCCATGCAGGGACACGGGACATAACTTGTCCCACCCGTGTCTGTTCTGGCCTCGTCCACTTCCCTGCATCCAGCTTGAGAGCTTCCCCGAGGATCATGGACATCGTGACCCGGTTACGCTCTGCAGGATCACCTGTATGGCGCCGGTGTTCATCTAGCCACCGCTCGATGCGTTCCTCGTAAGCGTCCCGAATCAGTCTCGATTCCTGTGCCTCGTCGAATATCGGCTGCTCGTCCTCGGACACGTGCCAGGGAACGCCCCTACGCCACAGGTCGACGGCTTCGGCCCATAACTGATCTCTTTCATGCTTGAGATCGTCACGGTCCACGCGCGTGATCGCCACCGGCCAATAGCGACGGTTCCCGGTCTGGTCCTTCATCCACATGGATTCGTTGGTCGTGCCAGCAAACACGCACGCCCTGCGCACGTCCTGTGGCCGCTTGCCCCATGGGGAGCGATATCGATCCTCAGACTGACTGAAGAAATTCTTGGCGGTCGTGCTTTCGGCCCGGTTGAAGGCGTCCAGCTCGCCCAGCTCGATGCCCCATCGGCCGCGGATGATCATTGCGGCCTCTTTGTCGCCCAGTCGGATCGGTGAGTCCGTGAACCATGGGTGAAAGAGAATGCGCAGCGCCGTAGATTTGCCGATGCCCTGCGGACCCTCGAGGACCAGCACGTTATCGGCCTTTGTCTCCTGGTCCCGCATGATTCGGGCAACAGCCGAAATCAGCCACTTCATGCCTGCGAGCCGGTGATACTCGGTCTTTTCGGCCCCGCAAAACATGTGCAGCCAGCCATCCTTTTCGATGCGGGGATAGCCGTCCCACTG
>CAZDWU010000120.1:1449-5199 GCA_964509165.1 uncultured Chthonomonas sp.
GACGTCGTTCGAAGGCATAGAACCGCTCGCGTCGTTGGTCATGGGTTATCGGCCGCTCCCAAGTCCACCAGCTAGGTTCCGTGCCATTGGCCTGCAGCGCCTCGGACGCGATGTCCTGGATGTCGACGAGGCGCAGGGAATACGACTGATAGAGATCCTTGTCGGTGTCGATGAGCACGCACCCAGCGTGGTCTGCAATCTCGGCCGCCAGCCATACACACAACGGCCAGCCGTCCAAGAGTTGCCCGGAATCATCGCGATCGACCACTTCCACACGGAGATCCGTGACAGCACGCCAGTCGAGATCCCCAGGAACAAACCGCTTCGCGCTGCACGCCAGCCAGTGCGTTGCGCCCTGTGGCGGTTCCCAGCTAGCCCCGAACAGCACGTGAACGCGCTTCGGGACCTCCCCTGCCCAGCGACGGGACAGGAGCCGTTTGACGAAGGCCGGGTCATTCATTCCCCCGCTTTCCCTGATCTGCCCCGCTCATTCCCGGCCACTCCCGGCGATGCCCAGGCGCTTCGCCCGGTCGGCCACTACAGTGGCGGCATGGATTCGCGCAAGCACCACTTCCCTGATGATCTCTTCGGCCAGCTCCGCCAGCTGCTTGCCACTGACATCGGCCAGCACGTCGAGGCCGGCGTGGACTTCGTGGTCCAGTTTCAAGCGCAGGTCCTTGCGTTCGAGCGACATACGGAAGCCCCGAAAAATGACCCGGCGGTTAAGCCGGGCCGAAATGCCCCGGCGAGCGCCCGAGCAGTTGCCAATAAAAAACCCGGCCGGGAAGGACACACCAGCGCCGGGAACGCCCCAGGAGAGGAGCGGGGGAGAGTTCGGTCATGCAGCCTGTTCGGTGAGAGATCGCTTCCGCAGCACTTCCCGGATCTGGTACTGCCGCAGCTCCGGAATGCCGTTCTTCCGCCACTGGGAGATCGCAGCTTTCGTGACCTCCAGCGCCCTGCACATCTCAGCGGCGGTGGCGAACTCGGAAGGGATTAGGTCGTCAACTTTCATGGAGTAAGTTTAGCATGCTGTACCTGAGAACAGTCAAGCATACTGAACCCGTTTCACGCCATGATGTAGGGATGCACTGGGGGAAACGACTCCGAGACGAGCGCGAACGGTTGGAGAAGACCGGCCAGGATGTCGCGAAGGCCGCAGGAGTGACCAAGGGCGCAGTCAGTCAATGGGAGAATGGTGGAAACATTCGCCCAGAGAATCTTTTTGCCATCGCCGACTATCTCGGCATTTCCGCTCGCTGGCTAGCGACCGGGAAAGGTTCCCGAAGTCCAAAAGCCGAACTGAACGAACACGAGCATGCGATCGTGTCGGTCTTTCGCGAACTCCCCCCAGCGTATCAGGGCATGCTCCTGGCCGACGTCGACAAGTATGCTACCGCCGCCCGGCAGGTAGCACTTGACTCCGACGACCCGCCGCAACTTTCGCACTAACTTTCCCCAGAGCCAGTTTTCGGCCCGTTTTTTCGCGTCGCTGCCGGTTTTGCGGATTTCTGGTATAGCTTGCTTGACTCCGTAAGTTTAGCTTGCTAATCTTTCTCCCAAGCCGCACTTGCGGTGTCCTTCGGGAGAGATTCTGTGAAAGCCCTTGCAGCAACGATTCTGCTACTCGCCCTGACCGGTTGCGCCACGCGCGACCACAGCGGCGGCACTCCGCGCGATTCGTCTTCGATCTGCTCACAGACCGATCCGCAGTGCACGCACAAGCGCCCGTCTACCCCTTCTCCGTTGCCGTGGTGATCACCATGCACACAAACATCCCCGAAGACGTCCGCACCTGGTGGCGCGAGCAGTTCCGCACAAAGCGCCCCTTTTCCGATCTGCTGGCCGACGCCAGAAAGATCTGGCCTGACCGCGAATGCGGTGCCGATGCCGTGGTGGTGATGTACGGCGCCGTCAATGAACTGGAGGTGACGGCATGAACGCAATTGAACACAGCGGCATCGTCATGACAATTGAGCACGTCACCCCCGTGCTGGCGAAAAAATGGCTGCTGCAAAACGATGGAAATCGACGGCTTCGCCAGCAAACAGTGGAAAAGTATGCTCGCGACATGCAGACAAAAAACTGGCATTTCAAACCCGTGGCCGTCTGCTTTGACGAACGCGGAAAACTGGGGAACGGTCAGCACACCCTAAGCGCAATTGCTTTGAGCAACGAGGCGCAAGTGTTGCTCGTGGCACGTAACGTCCCCCGCAAAGCCATGGCGTTCATGGACATGGGCGTTAAGCGAACAATCAGCGACGTGGCCGCTTTTGTCGGGCTCGAAGTGAAAAGCCAAAGCGCAGGAGTCGCGCGAATCATGCGATTTGGTATTGCGGATCGAAAACAGCGCACTTTCGATGAATTGTTCGATGCCTATCAAATTCATCAAGAAGCTATTGATTTTGTCTTAGAGAACAACCCACGACGCGCCGGCATGAACAGCTCCGTGTTTGCTGTTTGCGCACGGGCCGCGTATTCGTGCGATCACCAAACGATCAGACGTTTTCTTGCTGTGCTCGCGAACGGCATTGTTCATGACGACAGCGAGTCCGCAGCGATTCGCCTGAGAGATTTTTGCCGATCGTTCAGGACTACGGGCACCGCCGGGCTCAAGGAAGAAACGTATTTCAAGGCTAATAGTGCGCTTTGGCATTTCGTGCAGAAAAAACCGCTGTCAAGACTTCACGCCGCCACAAGTGACCTGTTTCCTATTCCGGAGGCGCGGCTATGACTGCACAAGAACTGACCGCCAGCGAACGGGTGCTGATTGTATCCACCCTCTGGATACGCATCCACGATCTGCGCGAACGCGCCGATTTGTCCTACGCGAAACCCGACGACCGCCAGGAAGATCTGGCCGAGGCCGCCCTGCTGCGCAACATCGTGCGCAAGTTTGAAGGCCTCGACAGCTCCCAGGTCGTGCTTGACGTGAGGCGATGATGAGACGACCCGGAAAGGAACTTGAATGGCTTCTGCCGTGGCTTGTGCTGGCTAGCGCGGCGGTGGTGACGACCATTGCATGGATGGCTTGGTCATGATGGCCCGCCCGATCTTCCTGCGCGGCATGCGTCGCCTGCTGGTACGGCTGGACGTCAACGCCTTCGAAGCCGCGGTGCTGGTGCTGTTCTGCGTGGTGGCCGTGCTGTTCTTCGCCCGCCATGTAGGCGCAGCGCCGGACATCGCCTGCGATGCCCCGACCGAGCATCAGGTGCTGGTCTGGACGTGGCGAGACGACGGCGCCGCCTCCTGCCAGTACGTGGAGCGTGCGCGATGAAACCTATCTACGTGCTGCGAGTGCGCCCCCATATCGGCTGCGGTGTCGGCCGGTGGATCTACGACGTTCGAGACGCGAAGACGGGCGAGCTGGTCCGCAGCCAGATCAGCCCGCCTTCCGAACAGGACTGCATTGACGCGGTGATGACGGCCCGCAACACGCCCCGCACTGCATCGACGCACGCCACGCCTGTCGGTGGCGTCCAAGGTGGCCGGCGATCGAAGCGCCAGTCTCGTGTGGACCTGTACAACCTATGACGGCCGAACTGCCGCTGATCGATCGCCAGGCCGACGACGACCTCTATCAAGCGTACCGGGCATCCGGACTGCGCAGCATCGGCCGGCGGTACGAAGACGCCCTGCGGGACCCTGCGCTGGGGAAATGCCTGCGCAATCTCGCGAGAGCGATGCAGCTGCGACGACTGACGGAGGGATCGTGACGCCGACACAGTGGGACATGATTGCACTGATGCA
>CAZDWU010000121.1:0-1450 GCA_964509165.1 uncultured Chthonomonas sp.
GTCCAGCCGGGCGTGGAGAGTCCCTCGTGAGGGTAGTCAGCGGGGGAAAGTTCAAACTGCATCATCTGCCAGGGACGAGAACCGTCCCCATTCTTGCGTCCCTGGGTGAGCCAGCACTCGAATTGCCCGCCCGTCTGCGCATGGCTTCATTGAAGACTCTGTCGTTTGCCTCGAAAAGACGCTCTTCGATCTCGATCCTCTTCAATAGGTAATCCTTTTCGTTAACTGCTTCATCCATGTACACCGAGGACTGCCAATACATCACGGCAATCACCATCCAGAACGGATTGAAGAAGAACCACAGCAAAATCTGGCGCAATCTCTCTTTCGTCACTTTTTAGCCTCTTGCAGAGCAAGGTCATAGTACTTCGTATACATCTCCATGTTCCGCCTGGTGTTTTCTTTGCGAAGGTCCCATGCATGGAGTGTCTCCTGCCTCACCTTGGCCAGGCGACTCGTGGAATCCAAATAGGCAAAGACCACGATTGGCATCAGAAGAACCGTGGCAATCCCAAGGGCAATCCAATCGAGAGGCTCCGTATTGGTCATCATCTTCCGTAAGTTCATTGCGCCATAAGAAGGCCTGCACTCTCTGCCACAAGAACCCGTACGTGGGTGATTGCCAGAGAACAGGAGCCCTTCCCCTATCTAAATCGTACCCACCAACGTTTCCACTGCGCCCCGAGGGGCTACTCCAAACCACTTCAAAACCTGCCAACGCGCTGGCCATAACCCTCGTAGACCCTCACAACCCCATGACGCGCTTCCTCCCCTTGCCCCTCCTTGCCCTGGCCTCCACGGCGCTCGCCCAAACCGACGACACCCGCTGGATGCTGGACCTGGAAACCGGCCTCACCTCCACCCGCTACAACTACGCGCGGGTGCCCCAGGCCACCGGAACCCAGATCAACGTGGCCGGGCTGATCGGCCGTGGATGGCAAGGCTACGGGCGCGTGGCCCTGGGCTACACCGACGACCACGACGGCACCTGGAAGCTGCTGTACGCCCCCTTCCGGCAGAGCGGCGAGGGCACCCTGCCCGGCGCCACCCAGTTTGGCGGGCAGTCCTTTGCGGCGGGAGCCGTCTCGGCGGGCTACAAGTTTGATAGCTACCGGCTGACCTACCGCAAGCCGTGGCGCGGCGGGTGGTCGGTGGGGGGCACGCTCAAGGTGCGCGATGCCGAGATTCGGCTGGCGCAAGGGGGCACCGTGCACGCCGAGCGGAACACCGGCTTTGTGCCGCTGCTGCACATATATGGCCAGGGGCCGCTGGGGGCGGGCTGGAACTACGAACTGGAAATGGACGGCCTGGCGGGCGGCCCGGGCCGGGCGATTGACCTGAGCCTGCGCGCTAAGCGCCCCCTGGGGAACATGACCGAGGGGTTTGTGGGGTTCCGGGTGCTGGAGGGCGGCGCGGATGTGCCGCGCGTGCGCAACTTTGCCTGGGTGAG
>CAZDWU010000121.1:1550-5063 GCA_964509165.1 uncultured Chthonomonas sp.
AAGTAGTTTACGTATCCACCCAGCTGAGACTCGAGGAAGCCCTCGTAAGTCACCAAATCCCAGTCCGGAGGTAAGCGGTATTCGGGCACGCTTCCGTCGGGCTCAGGCACGCCTTTCCGATCAATCCAGAGACGCTCGAAGAACGAGTAAATCGCCAACGCTTCGATCGGGTTCGAAATCTCCTCGTCGGAAAGCCGAAGGTGAGGAGCGCACCCCCCGATAACCCAGCCCGAAGTGACCCGCTGGGTGGATTTGCAGGGGCCACGGAAGTGATGCACCGCCACAAACCGGAAGTAAAGCTCGCAGGTCAGTTCACTTGCCTCAAATCCGATGAAGTCCAGGAATGACCGAGCCCGATCCGTGGCCTCGTCCTGGGAGATCTCCGGGAACGAATCTACGACGGGCGGGGTGGGAAACACGTACTCATTCATAGGACCAGCCCCTGGCTTTGCCTTCGCACCGGGTTGCTCACCTGTTCTTGGATTCGGGTGGATTTATCCTCGATCTCAAGGAGCTTGTACAACCGGGGGAGTATGAGGTCATAAGTTTGCTCTCGGGCCGTGTTGGCATCGCGAAGGAGCTTGTTTCTGACCCTAGGCTCATCATCACGCTTAAGAATGGTTATGGTGTGCCGGAGATTGCTGGATTCAAAATGAATCAGCTCGATGAAGAGCGCTCCAATCTCATTCTCCCCTTCGAAATCGTTACGCATGTAGAGATCGCTTCGAAGCCTATCTATCTCCTTCAATTTAATTTCGTCGGACTTCAGCAGTCCTTCGAGCGTCTTCTCGGGTCCCAAGCCCTTCAAAGCCAACACTCGTTCCGTGCTCGCCTTCTGGATTGCCAGATAACGAAACATCAGGATTCGATACTCCGTGATGTCTTGAGGTGGCTTCTCGCGAGAGCATCCGGCCATCGCCAAACCCACGATGAGGCCAAGAAGGACCAGAAGCCTGTCGCTCCGGCCGCCCAACAAGCTTCTCATTCTTACCGGACCCATCCACTCACTCCCCTCTCCTCGAGGTTTGCGTGTGATTATGCCCGTTTGCTGACGCTAACTTGCCTTCACCCTCAGCACCCGGGCGCCCGCCAGGCTGGGGCCGGTCTTGCCCGCCACCGGCTCAATCCGCACGCGCACCTTCGTCTTCCCGCGCGTGAGCTCCACCGGAATCGCGTAGGCGATATCGAAGAACACATTCATCGGTCGCCCTTCCAGCGCCTCGCGCGCGATCTGCTGGCCATCCACCAGGATCACAAACTCCGGTCGAATCCGGTCGTTGCCCCAGTAGGTCATCATCAGCTCGCTTGCCCCGGCGCTCGGCACGGCCATGTCGAACTCCACCCAGCCCCCGGCCATGGGTTGGCGGGTGCCCCGGTTGTTCTGCTCCCGCACGTCGTTGCGCTCTTGGGTCAGGTTGTGGTCGCGCTCCGGCTGCATTTCGCCGATGTTCATCGAGTCCACCGTGCGCTGCATGATGTCCTGGATGCGGGCTTCTTCGGCTCGGTATTCCGCTTCCTTGGCCGCCCACTCGGCGGGGGTAAACAGGTCGAAGTAGACCCCGTACCGCGATTCGAAGAGCGAATGGAACGGCACGAACGTGAACTCCTGCGGCTGCATGGCACCCTCCGAGCGGAAGGTGAGCGGCTGCCCCGGCACCGGCCGGAGCCATTCGCTGATGCGCGCCGGGTCACTGGTGATGACGGGCGTCCGGAATACGGCGCCCTCCGCCGTAACACCCGAACCCGGACCCATATCGGCGGCCAGCACCAGCGGCCCGTATTTGATCGCGATCCGCTTCGGATTATCCGGCATCGCCTCCGTGGAGAGGCGGAGCGGGAGATCGAACTCCACGCGGTCACCCTTGCGCCAGGTACGCCGCAGCGAAATGTAGGAACTGCTGGCCCGGGAGACCGTGGCCACTTCCCCATTCACGCGCACCGGCACCTCGCCCTTCGCCCATCCGGGGTGCCGGATCAGCAGTTCAAAGTCTCTCTCCCCTTCCGTAACCCGGAGCGTCACACGCCCGCTCGACGGGAAATCAGTTTCTTGCACCAAGCGGATACCAGCCTCGCGCCAATTCAGTTCAGTGGGCAAGAAAAGATTGACCCACAGGCGGCTGGCCCCCTGGTGGAAATACGTCGAATCCCCGTGCTTGGTGTGGTTCTCCATGCCCGTGCCGTGGCAGCAGGTGAAGTTGTGCTCGGGGTCGCTAAAGCCGCGCACCGAGTTCATCGCCAGCGGCATAAAGTAGGTCACCATCCCGGTTTCAGGGTGCTGCGAGGCCAGGATATGGTTGAGGTACGCCCGCTCGTAGAAGTCCATCTGCGAGGCCTGCGGGTTCCAGCTAAACACCTGCCGGGTGAGGCGCAGCATGTTGTAGGTGTTGCAGGTTTCGGCCGTGTTGAAGCTCAGGCGTTCGCTCAGTTGGTCGGGTAAGCCCAGGTATTCCCCGTTGCTGTTGCCCCCGATGGCGTAGGAGTGGTGGTTCACCACTCGCTGCCAAAAGAACTCGGCAGTGCTGCGGTCTTGGGGGTTGCCGGTGAGGTCATAGAGGCGGCCCAATCCCACGAGCTTAGGGATCTGGGTGTTGGAGTGCTTACCGGCCAGGTTGTCCTCGCCGCGCGAGAGCGGCTCCAGCACGCGGTTGTCATAGAACTTGCGGGCCAGGTCCAGGTACTTGCGGTTCTGGGTCCGGGCGTACAGGTCGGCCAGCGATTCATTGATCCCGCCGTATTCAGTGCCCAGCATGGTCTGCCACTGCTCGGGCGTGAGGTCCTTGGTGATGGTGTCGGCCCAGTCGGCGAACTTGATGGCGACCTTGAGCGCCTCCGGGTTGTCGCAGAGGGCATCGGCATCCAGCAGCCCGGCCAAGACCTTGTGGTGGACGTACCATGGCGCCCACATCCCGTTGAGGTCAAATCCCCCGCTGCGGAGCTTGCCGGCGGCAATTTCCGCCCAGATGGCATCCAGCCGCCTCGGCTGGAATCCTTCGAGTTCTCCGTTGAGTCCGGGTTGGTCAAAGCGGAGCGCGCAGATGAATCCGTCCCCTCGCGCGGCTTGGCATTCCGCCAGCCCCTTGACGATCGCGTCGACCTTGTCCTTAAAGCGCTTATTGCCGGTGCGGGCGTATTCCTGGGCGCAGGCGGTGAGGTAATGGCCGAGGGAGTGCCCGCTGAGGCCGCCGGTCTCCCAACCGCCGTAGATCTCAGCCTTGGGCGTGAGGCCGGCGTTGGCACGGAAGCCGGCGAGAAGGCGCTCGGGGTCAAGGTCAAGCAGGTAGTTGGCCGTAAGCTCGGTGGCGTGCGCAAAGCTGCCGCCGGTGACCTTGACATCGGCTAATGAGAAAGGGCTAGCGACCAAGGTCGGCGGAGCGGTGGTGATCATAAGGCTGAGAGAGAGAAGGGCGGGGGTCATGCCCCGGCACCTCTGGAACTGCTAACCATTCGCCGAATTAGCCTCACTTCACCGACCATTCCCAGATGCCCGAAGACCAGTTGTTCTGCAACTTCACT
>CAZDWU010000122.1:0-5039 GCA_964509165.1 uncultured Chthonomonas sp.
GCACAGGCCGATGGTGCCGGGGGTGGCGTAGACCGGCCCTCGGTAGCCCTGCGCGATGAGGCGCGGCAGCAGGCCGATGTGGTCGGTGTGGGCGTGGGTTAGCACCACGGCGTCAATCTCGTGGGGCTCGAAGACGAAAGGCTCCCAGTTGCGCTCGCGGATAGCGCGCGGACCCTGGAAGAGGCCGCAATCCACCATGATGCGCTTACCGTTGACCGTAATCACGTGTTGCGAGCCGGTGACCGTTTCGGCGGCACCATTGAATTGAATGGAAGGAGCCATGCGCTTTCAGTATCCACCACCGGTATCCTTGCGCGCATGGTAAAGGCGGATGCCGCCCTCATTGGCGGGACGGGAATTGGCGAGATTCTGCGGGCGCATCCCGGGCGCGCGGTGATGGTGCCGACCCCGTTCGGCCCCATGCGAGGCTGGCTGCAAGATCGCCAAGGGCAGCGGGTGGTGGTGGTGGCGCGGCATGCGGCCGGGCATAAGACGCCCCCGCACGGCATTGGCTACCGCGCCATGGCCGAGGGCCTGCGCCTGATGGGCGTGCGCCGCTGCTTGGCCACGGCGGCGGTGGGTTCGCTGCGCGTGGACTGGGCGCCGGGGACCCTGGCGGTGGTGACCGACTTCATTGATGCCACCGGGCGGCAGGTGACGGGGTTCAACCGCACTGTGAACCACGTTGATATGTCGCAGTGCTTCGCCGGGAGTGCGGCCATTGGGGCGGCGCTGAAGGAGTTGGGATTGCCGCACGCGGATCGTTCAGTCTACGTGGGGATGGACGGGCCGCGCTACGAAACCGCCGCCGAGATTCGGATGCTGCAGATGCTGGGCGGCGATGTGGTGGGGATGACCGCCACCAGCGAAGCCATTGCCATGGCCGAGGCGGGCGTGGAATACGGATTGATCTCGGTGGTGACCAACCTGGGCTGTGGCCTGGACCCCGAAGGGATTGACCACGGCGCGGTGACCGACGTGATGAAGGAGCGCGGTGCGGACGTGGTGCGCGCCCTGGAACTGGCCGTGAGCCCGGCCATGCTCGCGAACGCATGACCCGCGACCGGCGCTTGCTGACCTTGGCCATGGCCCTCGCCCCGGGGGTCGGTGGCAAGACGATCACCCGATTCTGGGTGCGGCACGAGCTGCTAGGCCGCACCGATGAAGACGTGTGGACCCTGACGCCCGAGGTCTTGATTGAAGAGTATCGCTGGCGAGCGGCGGCGGCCAACCGGTGGACGGAAGAGCGGGCCACCCTGCGTGGCGAAGCCCAGGAACTGCTGGAGCGGTTGGACCGGATGAATGTGGGCGTGGTGACCGCGGCGGACCCGCACTATCCGCACCATGTGGAGCACCTGGAACCTGACCCGCCGGGCGTGCTCTTCCTCTACGGCAACCAAAAGCTACTGCACCAACCGACCTTTACGGTGCTGGCTAGCCGAGGGGGCACCGATGAAAGCACCCGGCAGATAGAAAGGCTGACGGAGGATGGCGTGATTCGGGGCGAGGTGCTGGTGGCGGGTCACAACACCCCGGCTTACCAGCGGGCGGCGGTGGTGCCGCTGCGGTGGGGCGCGCCGCGCATCATGGTGCTGGATACCGGCTTGTTTGAAGGGCTGGGCGAAGATTTAAGTGACGAGCCATTCCGGGCGGCGCGGCTGTGGCGCTACAAGTTCGACCCGAAGACGGACTTGGCGCTTTCCGCCGTCAATCCCTTGCGGTCGTTCCACCGCAACGCCAACCGGGTGCGCGACCGTTTGGTGGCAGGGCTCTCCTATCGGCTTGACTTTGCCTATATCGCCCCGAATGGCAACATGGAGCACATTGCGCTGGCGGCCCTGCGCACGGGGCGGCCGGTGCGGGTAAGCGAAACCGTGCCCCGCTACGAATGGTTTGCGGGGCAGGGCGCGCGCATTGCGCTGCTGAGCTAGTTGGAGACGCGGCGCATCCACACGCGCATCGCGCCGGTGCCTCGGTTGCCCCAGGTCCAGTAGGGGACCGCCACCGCCCGTGCGGGGCGGGGCGCTTCTTGCGGGCCGGGGTAGGGCACATAGGCGGTGTCGCGGGTCCAGTGCTCGCTTTCCAGCCGGGCGGCCGCCACCAGGCTCGGCCCGTGGGGTTCGTGGCCGTTGATTTCAGGGTGGCGCGAAGGGTCCAGGCGGTAAAGGTGGAGCGGGGCTTCGGCGTCGGCTTCTTCCCAGGCGTAGATCATCGGGCCACGGCGCAGGGCCAGCAGGTCGGCGGCATCGGGGATGCGGCTATCGGCCACCATCCACTCGGCGGGCATGGCGAGGTCGAGTCGCAGCGTGTCGCCGGCTTGCCACTCGCGGGTGACGATGAGGTAGCCGTCTTGAATTTCGTTCGCCATCTCTCCGTTGAGCGAGGCGCGGGCGTCGCGGCACCAGTTGGGGATGCGCAACCGCAGGGTGGCGTGACCAGCTTGCTCCACGGCCACGTGGACTTCGCTGGCGTGGGGGTATTCGGTTTCCACCCGGAACTGCGGGCCGCCGGCCACCGTAATCGTCATCGCATCGGGGATTTCGATGGTTACGGTTTGGTCTTCGACTCGGGCCAAGTACCGCTCGATGCTCAGGATGAGGCGGGCGATGTTGGGCGGGCAACAGGCGCAATCAAACCACGGCTTGCGCACCTTTTCGCCTCGGGATTCCAGCGGGTTGTCGTAGAAATAGCCGGTCCCGGTGAGGTCCATGCCGCTCAGCACGGCGTTGTAGAGCGCGCGTTCCATCACGTCGGCGAACTTGGATTGGCCAGTCGCGCGGCCCATGCGCTGCGCCCAGAAAACGAGGCCGATGGCGGCACAAGTTTCGGCGTAAGCATCGCGGTTCGGGAGGTCGAAATCTTCGGTGAAGCCTTCGTTGTAGCCGGCCGAGCCGATCCCGCCGGTGATGTACATGCGGTGGCGGGTCAAGGATTCCCACAGCCGGTGGAGGGTGGGCATGGTTTCCTCGGGCGCGGCGTCCACGGCCCCGCAGTAGAGGTAGACAGCGCGGACCGCGTGGCCAACCGGGGTTTCGGCTTCAATGAGCGGGCGATCATCCTGGGCGTAGTGGCCTTCGTAAGTGCCACGCGGGGCGAAGAGGGCGTGGTACGCCGGGTGCACATCGGCCTGGGAGAGTTCGGCCTGGAAGGGACTCGGGCGCTGGCCGCGTCGCAGCACTTGCCACTTGGCCAACTCGCGGTACTTAGTCTCGCCGGTCCAATTGCTGAGGCGACTCAGGGCGAGCTCGGGCTCCGGGTGGCCGGGGAGCTTGTCCATGCGGCCGGGGCCGAAGGTATCCGTCAGGTGGTCGGCGGCCTTCTTCGCCACCGCGTACAGCGGGCCTTCGCCGAGGGATTCGGCTTCCGCAACGCCTGCTTCAATCAGGTGGCCAAGGCAGTACTGCTCGTGGTAGGCGGCCGTCAGCGAATAGCGGGGCGCGTGCCGCCCGAGCTGGTGGAAAGTGTGCACGTAGCCATCGGCCTGCTGCGCCTGCCCGAGCGTGCGGACGAACTCTTCGAACGGCTTGCGCACGGGGTGGCTCGGGTCCAGGGCGAGGGCATAGACGGTGGCTTCGCTGAGCTTATAGAGGTCGCTGTCGTCGTAGTTACGGCCCTCGTGGCCGGTGGTTTCGCCCCGGGCGGCGCGGCGGAAGTTCTCCAGTCGCGGGGTTTCCTCGCATTGCTGCCACTGGTGGGCCAGACCACGATCCAGCAGGGCGCGTTGGCGCTCCTTCCAGAAACCCTCTCCCAAAACGACGGGACGCATAGGCTCAGGAGGGTACCGCCGTGGCGCGAACGAAGTCATGAATTATTCCTGCAAATTCCGCGTGCGACCAGGTGAGGGGCGAGACACTGAGCGGGGCACCCGTCTCGGGGTGATATTGCTCGGCCAAGAGGTGGGTGGAAGTGGCGCGGTGGACGCACCAATTCAGCCTTTGCCGGGCTTGGTCGAGATCGCCCAGGCGGATTTCGGCCTGCGCCGCCCACAGCGTGCTGATGACCCAGGGGTTGCCCGTGTACCACTCCGAAGCCCGGTGGTAGTAGTCGTTTTCGTACCGTGCGAGGCCGCCAATGGCGGTGGGGATGGTGAGGCGCTCCACCACCATCTGGTAGGTGGCTTGGGCGGCGGCTTGGGTGAGATCGGTGTCCAGGTGGAGGAGAGCGGCGAGCACGCTGGAATCCACGGTGGTGTCGCCGGGGCGGCGCAGGTAAACGCCCCGCTCGGCGTCGAGGAAGGTGGCATCGAACCCGGCCCGCATGGTCTGGGCGGCTTCGATGAGGGCGGGGCCTAAGTCATCGCCCAGGTGCGCGGCGAGGTGGCCGGCGTCCTCGAGCGCCCGGATGACAGCGGCGGTAGTGAAGGCGTGGGCGTCGTAGCGTTCCTCCCACAGATCCCAACTGGGCAGGGGCAGGCCGCGCTCATCTCGGTGCCCGAGCATGGCCTGGGCGGCCCCGCGCCCGAAGTGTTGCCACACGTCTTCGAGCATGAGCTGGTCACGCGCGAGATCGAAGTGGGAGCGCAGGAGAGAAACGGTAAGGGCGCTTTCGTCCTCTTGGAACGGCACCACCGGCTGGCCCTCGTGCACCCACGGGTGCCAACTCGCCCCGACGCACCCATCCGGCCGATACTTTTGCAGGAAGAACGGGCGGTGCGGGCGCACCAGGTGCCGGGCGAAGAGGAGGAATGCGCGGGCGGTTTCGGGGCGGCCACTATGGTCCATCACCTCGGCGATGCGTGCGCCATCGCGGGGCCAGCAGTAAGAATAATGCGCGCGGTTGCTGGCCATGATGTCGCTGTCGTTGGCAGCCAGGATGGCGCCTCCGTGGTCGCAATTGGCCTGCATGACCAGGAGCGAACGCTGGTAAAGATTGCGCCAGGATTCGGGTAGGGAGGCGAATCCTTTGGGTTCCGAATGAGATGTAAACTGGTGGCCGGCCACGCGGGCTCGTTCGATGACGTTTTCTATCCCGCTCGCCGGCGGGGCGGGCTGCAAATCGTCAATGTGGTGCGCCGCGTGCATCCAGGTCCACAGCGTGGC
>CAZDWU010000123.1:0-2193 GCA_964509165.1 uncultured Chthonomonas sp.
GACCTTTAAGGAAATTGGGAACGTGCTGGGGGTGAGCGAAAGCCGCGTGTACCAGCTGCACACTCAGGCCATGAGCCGCCTGCGCACGTTCATGCGCGAGCAAGGCATCCCGCAAGTGGCGTAAACTTTTTTGCGAAAGGGTTGACATAACCTTGGCGGGGGGGGGGTAAGGTCCTCCAATGCTTGGCAATTCTCGAACACTCGGCCTGGCCCTTTCTGCCATGATGCTCGCCGTGGTGCCGACCGCAAGTTCTGCTCAGTGGCATCCCTCGCATGAGGAGATCAAGCCGTGGAAGATCTATGTTGGCTCTGTGCCCTACAGTGGATGCAACGGCCCCATCCCAGTTGTTCTGTCGGCCATTCACCCGAAGTCATGGACGAGATGGGAGAACAACACGCCCGGCACGATTGCGACGACTTGGCCGTGGCCTTACATTTTCTACAACTACCAGGAAGATTTCGTCATCCGGAATTGGGGAGCTGCCCCCGGGATCGGCTACTATGGAACGATGTACGTGTACCTTGAAAACAACGTTTACGGGCCGACTTCTGTGCCTCCTCTCGTTGGGGGTACGCCACAACAGAGCCTGGCACTGGACTATAACCGACCGAGGTTTAGGTTCTCGCGATTCGAGTGTGGCTCTACGCCTCCAGCAGAGGAGTAAGACTTGAACAGGCCCTTACTCTTTGCCGCGCTTCTTGTAGCATTAGGGTCTCCAGGGATTGGGCAAAACCCCTCGGGGTCCCCAACTCAGGCTGATCCGGGATACATCCCGATTGCTGTCCTCAAGAAGCAGTGGGAGTACCACCCCGGGCCTCTAATGCTTGATGCATTGAACTGGGTCGGCCCGGAATCGATGAGTGATTCGGAGCAGCGAATTTGTGAACCTGAACTTGCAAAAGTAGCCCAAGTCGAGAGCCGCCGCTGGGAAAGAGTAGGGCGTGCAGACGTTTTCGCTCGTCTCATCGACGCCAGTACTTGGCGCCAAGCGGGTCGTATCGGGTCCACGTGGGATTTCGTGGTTGCACGTGCTGCTTTACTGAAGAAGGGAATGCCGCTGAAGGAGCTAAGCTCCGAGGAAGTGGAAATGCTTGCGAGCAAGACTGCTCCAACTCCTTCAGTGCAACGCAGGATTTTAGAGCGTGGAGAAGGCGAGTTCAAGATTTTTCCATACTTGGTTTGGACCAGTTCACTAGGGGAAGAGGCTTTGCCGTTCATGCCCTTCAAGGCTGCCCGAAAGGACGCAGAGTTACCAAAGGGCCGTCCAGCGTGGGCAAATGAAAGGCCGCTAGCAGGGCAGAGTAGAGAAACGATTGATTTCGAGCAGGGCCGCCTCATCTCGATTCGACTTTTGGCTTCGATGCTTAACGAGAGAGGCTTCGTTGTGCGATACGATGCCCGCCTCGCAGAATCAAAGCTCTTTATGAAGGGCGAATTTGAGATTCAAGAGCTTTTGCAGTCACTTGCAGAAGTCGCCAAAACCGTCCCCTTGTTTGTTCAAGATCGGCGAAACACTGCGGCAACGGCTCAGGCCACTTACCGCGATTTAGCGAAGAGTCTGCTTGAGGAACACGGCTTTCCGCCCGCCCTTTGCGAACGGATTGAAAGTGATGGAACCTTGAGAGTCACGATGCAGGAACTCATGAGCTTTCCTCGTTTTAAGCAAGGCTATGAAGCAAGGTGGGGTAATCGCAACGAGCGTTTGAGTGTGGCGGTTAAGATCATGCTTCACATGGATACTGGCGAGGATTGGGTGTCCGTTTCTCCTTACACGGGAACCCGGCAGGGGATCGTGGGCGAGTTTCAGCTCATCGTTACTCCTGGATAGAGCTGTCTCGGAGGCGCCGGAGTCGTTGGAAGATCGAATCCACCTGTGACCACAGGCCGCATCTTGTCGTCTTTGGAGTCAGAATGCTTTTGGGGAAGGGATGATGACTCGACGCAACGACTCCCGACAGTTCGCGTATCTGGCGGCCATTGTTCTCTTTGGGTTCGTTCCATCTCTCGGTCTGGCCCAGTCGAACCCCCCGGAAGAAGGTGAATTTGCCCGCGACGTCATCGCCCGGGTCAAACAAGAGTGGTCCCTGCACCCCGGTCCGCTGATGGTTGACGCCAATGACTGGCTCCCTAACGAAACCGTGATGGATGGTGACCGAGTGATTCGGGAGCCGGACCTCAAGGTGATAGCCCAG
>CAZDWU010000123.1:2293-4998 GCA_964509165.1 uncultured Chthonomonas sp.
CTCGATTTTGGCGACGGCGAGATGTTGACGACTCGTGAACTGATCGGACGTGTGGCTGAGCTCGGATACTCCGTTCGCTACGATGCGCGACTCGAGGGCTCTCCGATCTTCGTGAAGGGTGTTTTTGAAGTCGGCGAAATTTTGGAATCATTGAGGGAGGTGCTGCAAACCATCCCCATGTCTGCCCAAGACCTGCGCGCCCAAAGGAACCATATGCCGGCCAGATACCGGGAAATGCTCGTGGCGGCATTGATCAAAAGGGGATTCCCCCCATCTCTGGCGGAGCGGCTCGAATTGCCGACGGCCACGATGATTTATGAAATTGTGGCCACGAAGAGAGAGTTTCGCGAGGTCGAGCTGCTTAAGGCGAGGATGAGTAGTGAGGAAAGTGAGGCTGACCAAGTGATTCGAATGGAAGTTGGGCTTCGTTTCTGGTGTGATCCAGGCTTCATTTGGAGTTCTTTGCGGGCAGATGGGATAACTGTGAGCCAAGGTGCGCTAAGTCACGGCCTTCCTGCGCCGTAGCTTCGCCCTAGCCTCCCGTACGCCCAATGGGCCCGCCGAATCCCGGTATCCTTACCAGGGTCCGGCCCGTCTGGCACGAACTTTGCGCCAAATGTGTTGTGACGAGTGGAGCGAACTCCGCTCACCCCCTTGCGGGAGCCATGAATAGCATTATGTTTGGAAAGTATGGACTTTGGACCGCCGCCGCTCTGGCGGCCCTGGCCCTCACCGGTTGCAACCGGGGAGAAGAAACCCTTGCGACCGTGAACGGTGACCCCATCACCATGGAAGAGTTCATCAAGCACATCGAGACGAAGCCCACCGTCCGCGTGGTGGTGGACAACCGACAGCTTGAGGTCCCCGTGGCCAACACCATCGCCTTCCAGGCCTTGCAAGACCTCGTCACGCAAAAGCTCATCATCCAGATGGCGCGAGACAAGGGCTTCAAGCTGGACGACACCGCCGTGCAGGCCGAAATCGCCACGCTCGAAAAGATCAACCCGGGCTACGTGAAGAATCTGCAAGCCCGTGGCCTGACCATGGAGCAGATCCGCCAGTCCATCCGCGTGGACCTGGCCCAGGAGCACCTGCTGACCGAAGGCATCAAGATTAGCGACCAGCAAGTGGATAAGTTCATCAAGGACAGCCCCAACGCCTTCCTGAAGCCCGCGATGGCCGAAGTGGTGCAGATTGTGGTGCGCGATGAGCGCAGCAAGCAGCGCGCCGACAACCTTCTGCGCCAAGGCCGCAACTTCACCGACGTGGCCCGCGAAGTGAACCCGCAGAACGTGCCCAGCCGCAGCGAACTGAACCTGACCGCCATGAAGGCGCAGGTGGCCGCCCCGGTGGTGCGCACGCTCTATACGGGCCTGACCACCACGGCTCCGGGCCGCGCCACCGCCTGGATCAAGCTGGCCGATAACGAGCAGGTGAAGTACCTGGTGGAACGCCGCACCCAAGAGAGCAAGATCGAGATCACCAAGGAGCGCCGCGAGCGCATCCGCCGCGACCTCGCCAAGGCTCAAGGTGCCCAGGCCGTGGACCTCAACGACCGCATCGCCAAGCGCCTGAAGGACAGCAACGTTTCCGTGGACAAGAGCTACCTGAAGGGCATGTGGGAACGCTTCATGGAAACCTTCGGCGAAGCGCTGAAGGAACAAGAAGCCAAGGCCGGTACCACCGCCGGCAACTAACCCCGCTCCTGGCTCTCTCTGCCCTCGCTCCTTTGCTGGAGCGGGGGCTTTTTGTTGCGCGCGGGCAAGGCCGATGGCCCCCCGGGTCGGACGGGGCAACCGCGCGGGGGCGTAAATTGAGAGGGATGCACGATCGAGTGGACGTCACGATCATTGGGGGTGGCCCCACCGGCCTGTTTGCCGCCTTCTACGCCGGGCTGCGCGGGATGTCGGTGCGGATTCTGGATAGCCTGCCGGAACTGGGCGGGCAGCTCACCGCGCTCTACCCCGAGAAGTACGTTTACGATATGCCGGGGTTCCCGGCCGTGCTGGCCAAGGATTTGGCGCGCGATTTGATCCAGCAGGGAACGCAGTTCCACCCCGACCTGGTTCTAGGCGAGACGGCCGACCACCTGGCGGCGGATGAGGAAGGGTATGTCATCACCACCACCTCGGGCGTGGCCCTTCCCACCCGCACCATCATCGTGGCGGCGGGGGCGGGGGCTTTCTCTCCGACTCGGATTGGCTTGGAAGGTGAAGCTGACTGGGAGAACCAGGGCGTTTACTACGGCGTGCGGAGCCTGGAGACGTTCCGCGACCGGGATGTGCTGATTGTGGGGGGCGGAGATAGCGCCTTCGACTGGGCGCTGGCCCTGCACCCGGTGGCGCAGCGGGTGCGGCTGGTGCACCGGCGCGACCAGTTCCGTGCGCACGAAGAGAGCGTGCGGGCGGCGCAGAATTTGGGGATCGAGTTCTTGCTGTGGCAGCAAGTGACGGCGCTGCACGGGGCGCCGGGGGCCTTGACGGGCGTGACGCTGCAACACACCACCGAGAAGAGCATTGAGGATGTGGCGTGCGATCAGGTGATTGTGAATATCGGGTTTAAGTCGTCCCTAGGGCCGCTGAAGGATTGGGGGATGACGATCACCAAGAACCAGATTGAGGTGGATCATTTGTATCGCACCAACCTGCCCGGGGTGTTTGCGGTGGGGGATGTTTGTACGTTTGAGGGGAAGATCAAACTGATCG
>CAZDWU010000124.1:0-1116 GCA_964509165.1 uncultured Chthonomonas sp.
CCGCTCGGCCGTATCGGTGTACGACCAAGAGGTGCCCTTTTGCAGGGGGAAGTAGTCGGTCGCCCGCTCGGCCGCCGGAGCGGAAACGAGAGCGGACGACAACGACGCGGCGAGGACGAAGGAGATCATGACTTCGGCAGGATGAGGTTCATCACCATGCGGGCGTTGGCCTCGTTCGGGTTCGGCATGTCCAGCTTGACCATGCCCAGCCCCTTCACGAGCCATGACTTCGCTTCACCGGTTACGGTGGAGCCCGCGCCACTGGCCGGGGTGCTCTTCATCGTGTACTTGTTCACGATGACCAGGGCATCGTATTCCTTGCCGTCCGAGAGCTTGATCTTCTCGATGGCGAGGGCTTCCCCGTTCATTTCAGCCTTGACCACGGAGCCGTCCGGCATCTTGAGGTCGAAGCTAGAGTTCCACTTCTTGCCCGGGGCCACGTCGCTCGGCAGTTGCAGAGCGGGCTTGGAAAGCTCGCCGCGACCCACCGATTCGGTGTAGATCCCATCCTTGCGGATGACCACGGTCTCGCTGCCCAGTTGCGCCAGTTCACCGGCTCGGACCACGTCCACGCGGGCTTCACCGTTCTCCACGTTGAGGATGCGGACGCGCTCGGTGCCTTCGCCCTTCTTGTCCTCGCCCCAGTTGGTTTCGAACACCGATTCTCGGCTGCCCGTCATGCCGTAGTATTCGGCCGCGGCGGTCTTGAGTTCAGCCGGAAGCTCGACAGACGCTTCCAGTTCCGTGGAAGTGTCCGTCGAGGTGGATGAAGATTCCTTGCTGGGTTCCTTGGTGCCGGTGTCCGTCGCCGGCGCCGGCGTCGAGTTTTGGCATCCCCCAATGAGGAGGCCAATGGCGATCAAGAGCGTCCAACTTTGAATGCGCTTCATGACTTCAAATCATAGTCCTTCAGGCGCAGGGTTTGCACGATTCGGATGCCAGAAGGCTGAACGACCACCTGGCGGAATCGCACCATGCCCACGCCGGGAGACCAAAAGACCGTGCTGGTGCTGGCCACAAACGGGGGAACCGTCGGCAGGCTGGAGGAGAGCGCCGTGGCGGAGTCGCCGCTCGGGGCTTCCGTGGAGGCACTGTCGGTGCTGGAAGATTCGGTCG
>CAZDWU010000124.1:1216-4990 GCA_964509165.1 uncultured Chthonomonas sp.
CCGGTCGTACCTTCGGTGCCGGTCGTGCCTTCGGTGCCTTCCGCTTCACCCGAACCCGCTGCGGGTTCCGTCGGCGTGCCGCTGGCCGCGCTGGTCACGTCCGTCACCCCGGCTTCGCGGAGCTTGGCGAGGGCGGCGCTCAGCGCTTCCACATCGTCACCCTGAGCCGGGTAAAGGAGAATCGTTTGCGTGCTAAAGGCCGGTAGTGTGCCGCGCTCCGTATCCACCTGCTGCGGCCCCAAGGCCGTGTGCCGGACGATCATGCGGCGCACCGGGATAGTGTTGTTCTCGGCATTCCCAGCCGGGAGCGGCCCGGTGGTCACAAACTCCTGCTCTTCTCCCTGCTTGAGGGCAAACAGGAGCGAGGGCAGAGCGGGCGAGTAGTTCAGCAAATCTCGCGAACCGGCGGTTTGGTAGATCCCTTCCGAGTTCACCATCCAGCCACTGCGGTCGGCCTTCTGTTGGCTCGCGTCTTCCGTCAGTTGACCGGTTTCCGGGTCAACATCCGCCTCGCGGATCACATGAATCTCGGCGCGGGTTTCACCCCCTTCCGTCGCGATGCGTACCACCCGGAGCGTGATGTCCTCGGTGTTGGTCTGGCTCTGGCCGTTGGGAAGCGTAATCGCCACCTGGCTTTCAAAGGTCCAGGAGTTTCCTTCCTTCAGCGGGAAGACGTTGGCCTTGTCCACGGACGCGAGGTCAACAGGCTTGACCTCCTCGGCGGGTTTCGGCGTGTATCCGGAGCTTCGGTTGCCGCATCCGACAAGTCCGAGAGCCACGACAACAAAGAGGGGAGAAGCAAGGCGTGCGATCGTCATTTTGATTCCGAGGGTTGTGTAGTTCGCGTTGATGTCAAACGGTTAATATCGTCAACCGCGTCGGCGGCCAGTTGTTCCGCGCCAACGCCACGAATGGTAACGCTCTTCTCGGCAAGTTCCGTGCCAATGCGCGGAGCGGCCAGCGCCACACTGTTCACCATAAACAGCAATTGGAAGCGAGGATGTTCCCGGCTGAACTTCCACAGCCGCAAACGTCCCTCTTCGGTGAGGTTAAGCCGGATGTCGGTCACCAGCTGGTTGTTGTTGCCCTCATAGGTGGACTTGGAAGCCCCGGTGATCATCTCGTCATTCACCACCACAAAGGCGTTTTCCAGCACCCGGTACGGCTTGGCCGTGAGTTCCTTCAGGCGGGCCTCGCTAAACCGGCTGGCCAACGATGTGGCCAGATTTTCCTTTTGGGCCGGCAGGGGGTTGCCGTTCTTATCTACGAGTTCCCCACGCGTGCGCTTGATCTCCTCGTTGTACGTGGCCTGCATGGCCGCATCGGTGAGGAACTTCTCCGTGAGGCGGCGCCCCGCACGGGTAGCAAATTGGCTGTTGAAGGACTCGCGGTAGATCGCGTCCACTTTGGTGACCGTGCCACCCACGTTGTATTCCATCTGGAACGGAATCTCGATGATGATGCCGTCAATCAGGCGGTCGAGGTCGAGCGTGGGCAACGGTTGCCCATCCAGCGTCATCGAGAGGGCTCGCTCAAGCTTCGGCTTCAGATTCGCGTCCCCCTTCAGGGCGCGTTCGATTTGATCCTTTGTCCAGATCTCCGCCTGGGCCGGAAACTCACCTTCATTCACGTCGTTCAGGCTCATCACGAGCTTGCCCAGGGACTCCCCGTTGCCCTGCAGCGCCCCAAGAAACTCCCGGATGAGAAGCTTCTTCTTGGTGATGACATCGTCCTCCTTCATCTCGGGAGTGTCGAGATCTGAATCTCCAAACTCCGCCAGCTGCGCCACCTGGTTGCTGACGATGATCCCAAATCCCGAGCCCGGATTGACGGCGACGATGTTGACATGCCCCGGCTTGATGGGGTCCATAGTCAGGTTGCGCAGCTGGTACTCGCCGAAGGCGCGCCAACCCCCGTAGCCCACGCCGACAACGGCGAGAAATCCAAGGACCAAGGCAGGCGTTTTCGCTTTCATACCAACTCTCGAGAGTTCAACATTTTACCGGCCCGGTGGGTTCCCCTCTCGGACGTTGGCAGACGCCCGGTCTGGGGCGGGGCGCAAGGTAGCATTAGGGGGCGATGCGGGTCGAGGAGTTTGGCCAGAAAGTCAGGGCGGAACTCGCCAAAGCCGTGGTGGGGCAAGAGGACGCGATCGATCTTGCTTTGGTCGCGCTTTTGGCTAATGGGCACATCCTCTTGGAAGGCCTTCCCGGCCTCGCCAAGACCTTGCTCGTCCGGTCGCTGGCCCTCACGCTCAACTTCGAGTTTGGTCGCGTGCAGTTCACGCCCGACCTGATGCCCAGCGACGTCTTGGGCGGCAACGTCTTCGACCCGCGAACGGTGGAGTTCACCCTGCGCAAGGGGCCGATCTTCTGCGGCATTCTGCTGGCCGATGAAATCAACCGCACCCCGCCAAAGACGCAATCGGCCCTGCTCGAGGCCATGGAAGAGCGCGCGGTGACGATTGACGGTGAGCGCCACCCGCTCCCCGAGCCGTTCCTCGTCTTCGCCACTCAAAACCCCATCGACTTTGAGGGCACCTACCCCTTGCCCGAAGCCCAGCAAGACCGCTTCCTGTTCAAGGTCGTGATGGGCTACCCCGAGCAGGCGGACGAACTGGCGGTGATGCGTCGATTCCACACGGGCTTCCGCGCCACGCGGCTAGAAGACGCCGGGCTCACCCCCGTCATTGGCCCGAATGACCTCGCCGCCCTGCGCGACCAAGTGAACGCCGTGGTGATCGAGGACAAGATTTTCGACTACATCTACAGCATCGTCAGCGCTACGCGCGGCAGCCGGCAAGTGCAAGTGGGGGCCTCCCCGCGTGCCAGCCTGGCCCTGGTGGCCGCGAGCAAGGCGATGGCGGCCCTGCGCGGGCGCGACTTCGTGATTCCCGACGATGTAAAGACCCTGGCCATCCCGATCCTCCGGCACCGCGTGCTCCTGCGGCCCGAAGCCGAAGTGGAAGGCATCGGCGTCGAGACGGTGTTGCGCTCTCTCATTGACGCCCAGCCGGTGCCGCGCTAACGCTCGACTCTATGCGCGTTCTTGCCCCCTATCGCCGACACGGTGGAGCCGTCATGATGGCTCAGGCCTGGCGTACTGCTTTGGCGGCGCACGGCGTGACGCTCGACCTCCTCGACGTCTCCGACTGGATGCCTGACGAGACCGGGCGCAAGATCGACAAAGCGGTGAGCAAGCAACTGAAGGAGCGCGCCAAGGGCTACGACCTGGTGCATGCGCTCTCCTACCGCGTGGCGTGGGCGTGCGCCGAGGCGTTCTACATTCGCAGTCCGTGGGTGTACACCGCCTACGATGTGCCCGCCACTCTGCACAGTGAGTTCATTGACCGGCTGAACGCCGCCCGCGCGGGCCTTTGCAGTAGCCGGGTGGTGCGCAAATCGCTGGATAGCGCCGACGCGCTGAATCTCACCGTCTTGACGCCGGGGGTGCCCACGGCACCGGAGGATGCCCCCAAGGACCGAGCGCTGGCCCGGGCGCGCTTCGGAATTCCGGAGAACGCCTTCGTCTTTGGGATGGTGGGGAGACTAGCCCGCGAGCGAGGGATGGCCCGCATCATCGAATCATGGCGCGGCGTGCGCGTGGCCGAACCCGACAGTTTCCTTTTGATCTGCGGCGAAGGACCGGACGCCCGCTATCTGCACCGTCTCGCCCCGGATTACGGTCCGCAGATCCTCATCGAAGAAGACTTTGAAGCCCGGTGGGCCGCTTACACGGCCAGCAACGTCGTGCTGATGGCGAGCGAGATTCAGG
>CAZDWU010000125.1:0-4730 GCA_964509165.1 uncultured Chthonomonas sp.
TCGGGGAGGGGGAGAGAATGGCTGCCGGACTAGGATTCGAACCTAGACGTGCGGCACCAAAAACCGCTGTCCTGCCATTAGACGATCCGGCAACTCGGTCTCAAACTATACCCGGACTCCCAAAGACGCCGGGCAGGCTGGGACCAGAACCGCCCCGGCCGCCCATAATGAGGACGGCATGAATCAGGATCGATTGGCCCGCGTGCAGGCTCGAATGGCGGAAGTGGGGGTGGATGCCGTCGCCCTCACTTCGCCCGTGAAGGTGGACTACCTCACCGGATTTGCAGAGGGCACCTATGAGCGTTTTCTCAGCCTCACCGTGTTCCGCGAGGGCGCTCCCGTCCTGGTGTGCCCGGCTCTGACCGAGAACCAGGCGCGCCGCCACGGAATTGAAGACATCCACCCCTGGCGCGATGGCGAGAACCCTTACGCTCTTCTCCACGGGCTGCTGGCCCAGCGAGGCGCCCTGCGCGTGGCCGTGGATGATGAGTACTGGGCCAAGCACCTGCTCGCGCTGCAAAATGAGTGCCCGGGTTGCCACTTCAGTTTGGCTAGCGACGTGGTGGACTACGTGATGCGGGCCAAGGCCCCCGATGAACTCGCCAAGCTGCGGGCAGCAGGCAAGATTGTGGACGACGCCTTTGCTGAACTCCTGACCGTTATCCGGGCGGGGCAAACCGAACTGGAAGTCCAAGCGACCCTGCAAGGCATGGTGGCCGCCCGAGGGGGCAAACCCACCTTTTGCCAGGTGGCCGCCGGTCCCGCTGGGGCCGAACCGCACCACCAGAACGATGACCGTCCGCTGACCCGGGGTGACGTGGTGGTCATTGACTTTGGCTGCGAAGTCGAGGGTTACCAGGCCGACATCACCCGCACGATAGGTGTGCAAGAGGTAAGCGACCGCGCCCGCGAGGTTTACGACGTGGTGTATCGCGCCCATATGGCGGGCCGTCAGGCCATCCGCGCCGGCGTCACGGGTGGCCACGTGGACCACGCCACGCGCCAGGTGATTGAAGAAGCAGGCTTTGGGGAGTTCTTTAACCACCGCACCGGGCACGGCATCGGACGGCGTGTGCACGAAGCGCCGGAGATCGGCCCGGGGAGCGGGGATGTGCTGATGCCGGGCGACTGCTTCAGCATCGAGCCGGGGATCTATCTGCCGCTCGAACTCGGCGTGCGCATCGAGAATATCGTCACCGCCACCGCCGAGGGGCACGAGTGCCTCAACGCCGAGCCCTCGCCCATACTCATCACCATCTCGTAGGGCCGATAAAGAAAAACCCCGCGCTCTCCGTAGAGGAAAGCGCGGGGCCAGGTTAGGATTTTCGCTCGAGTTACTTGGCGGTGCGGCGGCGTCGCATGGCAGCGGCGGCCAGCGCCCCACCCATCACGATCATCGTGGCCGGTTCCGGCACCGGGTTCTCTCGTCCGCGATCGTTTCGGCTAAGGATGATGCCACTCGCCATCGGGATGATGGAAAGGAAGCCCGAACTGCTCGAGGACTTGATGATGGCCGGCGCGTCAGGAGCCAAGGCCGTGAACTCCATGGGAGAAGCTTCCGGAATGCCGGGCAACACCACATCGGCATCGCTCGTCAGCAGTACCGTTTCGCCAAGCTCGCCGGAAAGCGGTCGCACGGCAGCGGTCGGAGTTGGTGCAACGGTAGCCGTAAGCGGGTTGGACCCGTCATCGGTGCCGCGCACCATCGGGTTCGCGCAGCTCACCTTAAGAACTGGGCGACCCAGCGAATCCACCCAGACCAGCGTGCCCTTCTTGTAGAACATCACGCGGGCTCGGATTTCTTCCTGCGGGCTCACGTTGTAAACGAGGTAGACACCATCCTCCGGCAGGCGGGCCATCTGCAGGTTGCTGGCCATGCCCAACACCTCTTGGCGCGTCATGCCGAAGTGCCGCATAAAGCGGTCCATCACCTGCTCGTCCTCAGAAAGCTGCTTCATCAACGCCGGGTGGCTGTTGGCGGGGCGGTTCAAGAACGAATTCGGTTCCGTGCGAGCGATCGCCGAGCTGGCCAAAGCCAAACCCACGATGCCCACCAGAACGATTTTGTTCGTCAACGTCATTTTTCGATGATTCTCCTAACCTGAGCGAGGCAAGCCGCAAGACCCGCACACGCTGACATAGTCTATTGTGAACAATATCCGTGCCAGAAACGCCAAAAACCTCAAATTACTAGACAAGATGCGGGCCTTCTAAAGTCAGAAGTCCCCGGCAACCTGGTGAATTTGCTTGGCTACTTCGCGGGCTTTTTGCGTGCGTTCGATGGCTTCCAAGGCTTCCCGAGCGGCGGCTTGTTCAGCCTCCTTCTTGGTTCGTCCGGTGCCTTCGCCGATGATTTCATCATCAAAGAGCACCTGGACGACAAATCGTCGCTCGTGGTGCGCCCCGGATTCTCGCGCCACCCGATAGTTCGGGCTGATGCGCCAGATCGCCTGGGCACTCTCTTGGAGCTTCGACTTGAAGTCGTGGGGGTTCACATCGCCCTGCCCAATTTGAAGAAGGAAGCCGTGCAGTTGTTCCAGCACGAACCATCGGGCCTTCTCCATCCCCGATTCGAGATAAATCGCTCCGATGACAGCTTCAAAGATGTCGCAAAGCACGGAGGGGCGTTGTCGTCCGCCCGACATTTCTTCGCCTACACTTAACTCCAGATATTCATCGAGCTTGAGTTTTTTGGCGATCTCGCACAGCGTGACCTCTTGCACGGCACTACTCCGTGCCTTGCTCATAAATCCCTGATCCCAATCCGGATGGTGTTCATAGAGATACTCCGCCACCACCAGGCTCAAAACCGCATCCCCCAGGTATTCCAGCCGCTCGTAACTATCGCCCACCGGGTCCTTGGTGGCGCTGGTATGGCGCATCGCCAAGCGAAAAAGGTTTTCGTCCTTGAGGGGGATGGGCTTCGGAATCATGTTGCTTATCGCGTCAGGGCCTCGCCAATCCGCGTCACGCCCCGTTCAATTTCATCGGGCGAGACGGCGTAGCTGAGGCGGATGTGCCCCGGCCCGGAGAAAACGGAACCCGGAACGGTGGCCACCCCAGCTTCTTCCAGCAATTTGTTGACCAATTGCACGTCGTCGCACGATTCCGAGAGGAACGCACTGAAATCGGGGAACACGTAGAAGGCCCCCGCCGGCACGCCCACCGAGACGCCCGGGATCTGCCGCAGTGACTTCACCATCAGGTCGCGGCGCACGCGGAAGGATTCGCGCATAGCGGCAATCTCCTCGTCCGGCGTTTGCAGAGCCTGCAGGGCCCCGTACTGCGCAAACGACGTGGGGTTGCTGGTCACCTGGTCTTGCAAGTTGGAAAGGGCGGTGGCTACCGGCTTGGGGGCATGGGCGTAGCCCACGCGCCAACCCGTCATGCTGTACGTCTTGCTAAAGCCGCTGATGGTGATGGTCTGCTCGGCGATCTCCTTGCCCAGCGCAGCCATGCTGGTGCGCTCTCCCTCGTAGATCAGGTGCTCGTAAATCTCGTCGCTGATCACCCACAGGCCGTGCCGCAGCGCCACCGCCGCGATCTCCTTCATCACCTGGCGCGAATACACGCCGCCGGTGGGGTTGCTGGGGGAATTGACGATGACCGCGCGGGTGCGGTCGGTGATGGCAGCCTTCAGGTCGTCAATAGAGGGCGCAAAACCGTTGGCGGCACTGGTGGCGACTTCGACCACAGTGCCTCCGGCCAGGTTCACCTGGTCGCGGTACGTCATCCAGTAGGGCGCAAAGAGGATGACCTCGTCGCCCGGATTGATGAGAACTTGCAGGGTTTGATAAACCGACTGCTTGGCCCCGCAGGAGACGATGACCTCACTGGGGTCGGCGGCGATGCCGTTAAAGCTGCGCAGGTGTTCAGCAATGGCGGCGCGGAGCTCGGGGATGCCCGCGCTGGCCGTGTACTTGGTGTGCCCCTTGCGGATGGCGGCAATGGCGGCCTCGCAGATCGGTTCCGGCGTATTGAAGTCGGGTTCACCCACGCTGAGGGTGATGACATCGATTCCGGAGGCTTTCATGGCCTTGGCGCGCGCGGAAATCGAGAGGGTCGGAGAGGGACCCAAACATTCGGTGCGGAGAGCCAGGGCACGAGTCGGCACGGATCCGATTGTACCGGTATCCTGCTCACGTGAACCCCCGTCCGGCACGGTTGAGCCCTTGGGCCGGACTCCTGCTTTTCACCCTCTTGGCCATGGGTCTGCATCTGGCCTGGGGCGGGTCATTGGCAATGACTTCATCCGAGTTTTTCGCGGCTCTGCAGCGCGGGCCCAACGGCATCGGCGATGACACGGTGGCCACAGTGCTTTGGCAAATCCGCATGCCCCGGGGGCTGGCCGGCCTGCTGGTGGGTATGGCGCTGGGAGCGGCAGGTGCGGCCCTGCAGGTCACCTTGCGCAACCCCCTGGCCGAGCCATTTGTGCTGGGCGTCAGCGGGGGCGCGGCGGCGGCCGGAACCCTCGGCATCCTCCTCGGCTGGTCGGGTCTCGTTCTCATGGGCCTGGCCACGGCGGGCGGGGTAGGGGCGCTGGTGCTGGCCCTGCTTTTGGTGGGGCGGCGGGCGGCAGGCCGCACCGAGCGGCTGCTGGTGGCCGGGGTGGTGATTGGGGCGCTGCTTAGTGCCCTCACCACGCTGAACTTGAGCTTGGCTGGCCAGGACGCCGGGCGAATCCTGATGTGGCTCCTGGGAAGCCTCGCCAACATCGAGTGGGCGCGGGT
>CAZDWU010000126.1:0-4517 GCA_964509165.1 uncultured Chthonomonas sp.
GCCGCTCACTCACGTGGCCGCGCGCATCGCGGCGCTCGGTCAGGGTCAGGGCATTCTCGCTTTCCAGCGGCACCCGCACCCCTCCGACTTCGAGGGCCAGCAACTGCCGCGTCCAGCTCAGCAAGGCCCCTTGCTCCGCCGAAGCCGGCTCCACCACACGCAGCACCCACCGCTCGCGGGTGGTCTCTTGGTCATCGCCTTCCCCCCACGCCACGGTCACGGCGTAGGTTTGCGCCCGCCCGGCCGGCCACTGATACTCCAGCGGCGGCGCGGCGGCCATCAAGGCGAAAAGCGCGGCAATCACTCCGTCATTAACGTTTCGCCGCGCGGAATGTATCCCCGCTCGCGGGCCAAACGTTCTCGTTGGATCGGGTTTTCCGTGCGCGCACGCATCTGGGTCAGGCGCACACGGTCCGCCTGGTACTCCTTAAATTCGGCCCGGGTTTGCTGGGTGGCGCGGCGCTCGGCCTTCACATTTTCCCAGCGGCCATAGCTGGCTCCAATGCCCATCACAATGGCCACCGCCACCAGGGCGCCCTGCATCATCCTTGTCATCTTGGGATCGCCCCTCCTGGGCGACACCCGTATTTTACACAGTTCGCACCAAAATCAGGTTGGTGTTGCCCGCCACCCCCGGCGGAACCCCGCACGTCAGCACCACTTGGTCACCCATTTTCAGCTCTTTCGCCTTCAAAAACGCCTCGATCGAAAGTCCAATCGCTTCGTCGGTGGTCTCCGGCGAGGGGATAAGGGCCGCCATCACGCCCCCCACCATCGCCAATTGGCGCTGCACCCGCTCGTCCCACGTGGCGCACAGGATCGGCACATCCGGCCGGAATTTGCGCACCCACCGGGGCGTGGCGCCGCTGGTGCTGCTGGTCACAATCGCGCGGGCGCGCAGGCTTTCGGCCACCTCCACGGCGGCGTGGGCCACGGCTTCGGTGCAGTCGTGGTTCTTCACGGCCGTGGGGCGCGGGGCCTCATCTTGGCCCAGGCTCTCGGCCTTCTCGGCAATGCGGGCCATGGTTTTGACGGCTTCCACCGGGTATTGCCCCGCCGCCGTCTCCCCGCTCAGCATCACCGCGTCGGTGCCATCCAGAATTGCGTTCGCCACGTCCGTCGCTTCGGCACGGGTGGGGCGGGCGTTCACAATCATGCTTTCCAGCATCTGGGTGGCCGTAATCACCGGTTTGCCCATCGCGTTGGCCCGGGCAATGATGCGCTTTTGCGCCACCGGCACGTCTTCAATCGGCAGTTGCAGCCCCAGGTCGCCCCGGGCCACCATCACCACGTCGCTGGCCTGCAGAATCTGGTCAATATCGCGCAGGGCTTCCTTGGTTTCGATCTTGGCCACCAGCCGGATGCCAGGGTCGTATTGGTCCACCAGCCGGCGCAGTTCCAGCATGTCGCTGGCGCTCTTCACGTAGCTCAGGGCGATGTAATCCACGCCCATCTTGGCCGCTTCAAAAACGTCGTACTTGTCCTTGTCGGTCAGGCACGACCCTTGGAAGGACTTCCCCGCCACCGTCACGCCCTGGCGAGACTTGATGGCCCCGCTGGTCAGCACCTCGACTTCAAAAACTTGTCCTTCCGCCGCGCGCACCCGCAGCGCCACGTCGCCGTCGCCCACCAGGATCTTGTCGCCCACGGCCAGGCTGTTCAGCACATCGGGTTCGTCAATCGGGAGTTCGTAGCCCTGCCCATCCGGCCCCATGCGCAGCATCTGCCCTGCTTTCACCATCAGGGGGCTGGCGGCCAGTTGCTCCAGCCGGTGTTTGGGGCCTTGCAGGTCGGCCATCACCGCCACCGGGGCCACCACGGGGTTCGCCTCGCGCACCCACTCCACGGCCTCGGCCTTGCTCTCCCAGTCACCGTGAGAGCAGTTCAGGCGCACCACATTCACGCCCGCTTTGATCAATGCCCGCACGGTGGCGGCATTTTGCGTGGCGGGGCCGAGGGTGGCCACAATCTTGGTTCGGCGGGGCATACGTCACATCTTCGGACGTTTGCCCCCACCGATTCAGCGCAGGCTTTCCGCGTAAGTTAGCCGGCAGTGCCGACTTTCTGGGCCAGGGCTTCGAATTCCTCCACCATGGCCTCCATCGCGGCAAAGCCGCCCTGCCAAAACGCCGGCGAGCCCAGGTCCACGCCCAGGTGCGCCATCAGTTCGGCGGGCGTCTCGCTGCCGCCGCGCTGCAGCACGTCCACGTACTTCTCCGCAAAGCCGGGGCCTTCATTCTTGGCCATCTGGTAGATCGCCAGGGTCAGCAGTTCCCCGAAGGCGTAGGCGTACACGTAGAACGGCGCAAAGAAGAAGTGGCCAATGTACGTCCACCACACCTTGTGGTCGTCGCCCAGCGTCAGGCCGTCCTCGAACATGCTCTGCAGTTCGGCCTGGTAGAGGTCGCGGAACGTCTCCGCGCTGATCTCCCCTTCCTCCCGGCGCAGGCGGTGGCAGGTCTGCTCAAAGCGATAGAACGCCGCCTGGCGGTGCACGCTGGCAAACATGCCCTCCAGCTTCTCGGCGTAGAGGGCCAGCTTGTCGCGGTCGCTGGCTTCGGCCACCAGCCGCTCGAACACCAACATCTCCCCAAAGATGCTCGCCAGCTCGGCCAGCGGTAGGGTGCCGTGGAAGTTGACGTAGCTCTGCGCGCGGCTGAGCGAGGCGTGAACGCCGTGCCCCAGTTCGTGCGCCAGCGTGCCGACGTCACCCATCTTGTCCAGGTACGTCATCAGCACCACGGGGTGGGTGTCGGTGGTGTTGTAGCTGCAGAACGCGCCGCCGGTCTTGCCCGGGCGGGCCTCCGCGTCAATCCAGTTCTTGGCAAAGAACTCGTCCGCGCGTGCCCCCATCTCAGGGTGGAAGGCGGCAAAGGCATCCACCACCATCGTGCGGGCGGCTTCGTAGCTAATGCGCTCTTCGGCTTCAAAGAGCGGGGCGTAGCGGTCCACGTGGGTCAGCTCGTCCAGGCCCAGCAGTTGGCGCTTGGTCTTGTAGAACCGGGCCACGAGGTCGCTGCGCTCTTGGCACAGGTCGGTGACGATGGCCACCGTCTCCGCTTCCAGTTCGTTTTCCAGATGGCGGCTGGCTTCCGGCGTGGCAAACCCGCGCAGCTCGTCTTCCAGCTTCTTGTCCGCCAGGATGGTGTTGTAGGTAAAGGCGATGGTCTTTTCCAGTTCCTTCAGGCCTTCGGTCAGGGCGGCGGCAGCCGCCACGCGCACATCGCGGTTGGCTTCGCGCAGGCGGTTCACCACTTGCTCCAGGGCCAGCTCTTCCGTTTCGCCGGTGGCGGGGTCCTTGTAATTGAACACGTGCGCCGCCGTCAGTTCATCGTGCAGGCGCTGCCAGGCGCGCACCCCGGTGTTGGCGGTGCGTTCCAGCAGGGTCTCTTCGGTTTCGCTGAGCTTGTAGGGACGGAAAGCGCGCGTGACCTGCAGGTAGTGGCGGTACGTGGCCAGCGCCGGGTCGGCCATCAGGGCGTTCATCTTCGCGTCGTCCATGGCTTGCAGTTCCAGCGAGAAGAACATGATGCGCACGCGGATTTCGCTGCCGCGCTCCATGGTCTCGGCGTAAAGCGCGCCGTGGGCGGGGTTCTGCGTGTCCCCGGCATGCATCAGGCTGGCGTAGAGGCCCGGCTTGCTGGACTTCTCCACCAAAGCCTCGAGTTTGGCGATGGCTTCGGCCAGTTCAGCGGCCGTGATCTGGCCCGATTCAATGCGGCCCCGGTAGGCGGCGGCGAAGGCGTCGGCCTCGGCCACGGACTCCGCAAAGTCCGAATCCAACCGCGGATCCTCAATCCCGTTGTAGAGAGATTGGAGGTTCCATCGGTGTCCTTGCGACGAATAGGAGGCCACGGGCGCACTCATAAACCCATTATGACGAGGCCCACCGTCCGGCCTGGGCGCGGCCTTAACCCCTCGTCATTCGTCTGGTATTCCAGAGCTTCCATGATTCGTGCCTTGCAAGTGACCGATTTGGCGACGCTGGCCCGGGTCAGCGTGAATTGGGCACCCGGATTCACTGCCCTTACGGGCGAAACCGGCGCGGGCAAGTCGCTCCTCATCGATGCCATCGGCCTGGCGATGGGGGGCCGCGCGGACGCGACCATGATTCGCACCGGCGCCCACCGCGCCACCGTGGTGTTGGAGGTCGAAGTCGGCCCGGCTCTGGCCGAAACGCTGCGGGGAATGGGGTTCACGCCCGACGAGGACACGCTCATCCTGCAACGCGAAGTCACCCGCGAAGGCCGCAGCCAAGCCCGCGTGAATGGCCAACCCTGCACCGCCGGGCAACTGAAGCAGATCGGGCGACTGCTGGTGGACCTGCACGGCCAGCACGACCACCAAGCCCTGCTGGACCCGCTCGGCCCCGTGCAGTTCTTGGATGACTGGATTGGCGAGCCCGCCCACCAGGCTCGGGAGGACGTGGCCGAAGCCTTTGCCCAGTGGGAAGCCGCCCGCGACCGCCTGCGCCACCAGCAGCGCAACGAACGCGAGCGCGCCCAGCGCGTGGACCT
>CAZDWU010000127.1:0-3205 GCA_964509165.1 uncultured Chthonomonas sp.
GTGGCGGCGAGGTCCAGCACCACCTTGGTGCCGAGGCCACTGCCCGCACTATTCGCCCAAGATGTCCGGGCCGAACCCTCCAAAATCTCGCGCACGGTTTGCGGCGACATCCCCGGGCCACTATCGCTGATCTCCAACACGTGATAGTTCTGGTCGAACCGGTAGTTCACGCGGATCACGCCGTAGGTTTCCAGCTTGTCCGGATGGGCGGCCTTCCAATCTTTGGGCACCGACTCCGCCACCGCCTTGATCGCATTGCCGACCAGGTTTTCGACAATGCGCATCACGAAAAGATCATCAAAGAAGTGCTCGGGAGCGTCGTGGGCGAGGTCGTATTGAATGAGCGCGCGGGCCTCGCGGGCCTGCGGCTCCATGAATTCCGCAGCTTCGCGCACGATGGCGGCAAAGTCTTGGCGCTTCTTCTTGGGTTCCAGCGGGCGACCGGCCGCGAGGTTGTTCACCAGGCGAGCGTAGCGGTACACGCGGTCGGAATACGGCTCGAACACATCCTCAAACGTGCCCTCAAGCAACTGCAAGTACAGCCAGGCATCGCCCGTAATTCCTCCCTCTTTCAGGGCCTGCTCGAGCCCCGCGAGGTTGCGGCGGAATTCCGGCAAGAACGTTACCAGCACCCCGGCTTTGTTGGCCAAGTCGTGCGCCGCGCGCCCCATCCCTTCCAGGGCCGCCACTTGGCGGCGGCGCTCCATCAGGCGACTGTTACTCACCGCCAGTGCGCAAATATCACTGATGATATCAAGCATCTGGAGGTCAGCTTCGTCAAAGTTCCCCTCGATTTTATTGACAATTTGGATGACACCCAGCGGCTCCGCGCCCGTAATCATCAGCGGCATCGTCAGCATCGATCGCACCGTCACTCCGGCCTTGCGCTCGAAGTCGGTGCGGGTCTGCACGCTGGCGTTCGGGAACTCGTTGATGCGCGCGGTGCGGGCCTGGAAAACCTCGCCTGCCACCCCGAAGTTGTCCGGAATATCTAAGCGCTCGAGCTTTGATCCAATATCCGAAGGCAGAACGTGCTTAAACTTGAGCCGCCTTGTCGAAGGCTCGTGCAGGTAGATCGTGCCCCCCATCGCCCCCGCCGCCTCGACGCAGATAGCCAGGACGTCGCGGAGAACACTCTCCACGTCGTCAACGCTGGCAAGCTTATTTGCGGCTTGGTTCACAAGCCGGAGGAGGCGCATTTCGGTGGCCATTCGCGCGGGACTTTAGTCTGACATATTCAACGCGCGACCATCGCCTCGCGTTCCGGTCATCCTTGCGGATTCCGACGCATTTTAACCATGCCCTATCTTCGCATTCCGTGTTTCCCGGGCTTTCCGCACCGAATGGAGTAGAAAGAAAGGAACACCATGAATGTCGCTGTTTACGAAGCTCTGCGCAAAGCCCTGGCCGAAAGTTACGTTCTGCTCATCAAAACCCACAACTATCACTGGAACGTGAAGGGTCCGCAGTTTGTGGCCCTCCACAACCTGTTCGAGTTGCAATACAACGAGCTTTTCTTAGCGGTGGATGAATTGGCCGAACGGCTCCGCGCCCTAGGTCAGCACGCCCCCGGCACCATGGCCGAATTCGCCGCGCTGAGCCAAGTCAAGGATGGCCAAGCCACCAAGGCCAGCGACATGGTGGCCGACCTCCGCGCGAGCCATACCCTGGTCGCGCAAACCGCCCGCAAGGGTGTCAAGGCCGCCGAGGGTGTTGACGACGTGGGCACGGCCGACCTCCTGACGGCTCGTAGCCAAATCCACGAGAAGGCGGCCTGGATGCTGGCCAGCATTCTGGAGGAAGAGGCTGCCCCCGCCGCCAAGGCCCCCAGCCCGAGCCCGGTCGCTCCCGCCAAAAAGGCGGCCAAGCCCGCGCCCAAGCTCGAAACCGCAAAGACAGCGCCCAAGGCTGCGGCTCCCAAGCGCCGCCGCGTCGCCGGCTAAGTCGGCGTTATTCCCGTTCCACAGGTGGGAACTGCGAGGTCGCCACGCGCACTGTCAGCGCGTCGCCGTCCAGTTCCCATTCCGCCTGCGGCGCCAAGGTGTCAATGAGGTGGAACATCGCCGTGTTCGACTTAAACATCTCGCCGGTGAGGAACTCCACGCCCCGTTCCCGGGCCGCCTCGGCCATCCGCACCATCATGGCGCGGCCCAGCCCCTTGCGCTGGAACCGATCCACCACCACGATCGCGAAGTCGGCGGTATCGGGCGCCGAAAGAAACCGCACAAACCGCGCCGCCGCAAACCCGCACCCGCCGTGGTCTTGCTCATCCCCCGCCACCAAAGCGAAGTGATGAAAATTGTCCACTTCGGTGAGGTATCGCAGCTCGCTCTCGGTGAACTCCTGTTTGAGAGTGAGAAAGCGCCGGTAGGCCGTGCCCGGGCTCATGGCCGCTAATCCGCGCCGGAACGCTTCCTTATCGGTGGCACGCACCAGCCGCAGATCCACCTCTTCCCCGTTCCGCAGCCGAAGGCGCTCATAGTAGTTGGAATCGTAAATCATCGGGGCTCTAGATATCCTAACGCGCCGCCGCGCCCGAAGTGCGCGAAGTGTGCGAAACTGGGTGCATGTTCCGAACTTTGCGTGCCGGTCACTCCCCCACGGCGGACGTCTTGGTCATGGGCGTGTTCAGCGACCGCAGCCTGCCCGCCACCGCCGCTTCCGAAGTCTTGATGGCCTCCAAGCGCAAGGAGTTCTCCGGCAAGGAAGGCCAGTGGACCGAAGCCTTCCCCGCCAACATGCCGCGCATTCTTCTGGTCGGTCTGGGCGAATTCGCCGCGTTCAATGAGAGCAAGGCCCGCGAGGCGGGTGCCGTGGCCGGTCGCCGCTTGGCGCAGGTGCAGGCCCGCACCGCGCAGTTCGAGATGGACCGCTGGGAAGACCCCATGTGGGGGCGCGCCCTGGGCGAGGCCCTCGGCCTGCTGGCCTGGAACCCCATGCTGTACCCCGGCGCGGCCGCCAAGCCGGATAACCGCCCCGATCTCACCGTCTTTTCGTCCAACGAAACCCTGGATCACGGCCTGGCCGACGGCATTGCCCTGGCCGAAGCCGCCAACTTTGCCCGCACCCTAGCCCAAACCCCGCCCAACATTGCCAACCCCGCCTACATGGCCGAGGCCGCCCGCGAAATGGCCGCCGAGCGCAACCTGAAGGTGGATGTGCTGAGCGACGAGTATCTGCTGGCGGCGGGCTATGTGGGCATCGC
>CAZDWU010000127.1:3305-4500 GCA_964509165.1 uncultured Chthonomonas sp.
GGCGTGACGGTGGAAGTGACCAACACCGACGCCGAGGGCCGCCTGGTGCTGGCCGACGGACTGATTTGGGCCTGCGACCGCGAAAAGGCCAAGTGCATTGTGGACCTCGCCACCCTCACCGGCGGCGTGGTCGTGGCGCTCGGCAGCACATTCGCGGGCATATTCAGCACCAACGACCAGCTATGCCAAGACCTGACCGACGCCGGCCAAGCCACCGGCGAGCGTGTGTGGCGGCTGCCGCTGGACCAGGGCTACCGCGACATGATGAAGAGCAACGTGGCGGACCTGGTGAACTCGGTACCTAACCGCAAGGCGCACCCGGTGCAGGGGGCCACGTTCCTTTCTTTCTTTGTCAACGAAGGCACGCCCTGGGCGCACATTGATATTGCCGGGACGGCCGGCAACGACAGCGACAAAGGCATGTTTGTGAATGGCCCGACCGGATTCGGCGTGCGCCTGCTGGCCCGCTACCTCGAAACGCACCATGGATGAGGCCGCATTCGCCCGGTTCTCGTCCTGCGAGTATTTGGGGCCGGTAGTGGCGCGCTTCGGGCCGCTAGAGATGGGCAAGCCCGAGGAGCCGCTCACCTGCCTGGTGTCGTCGCTGGTTTCGCAGCAGCTGAGCGTCAAGGCCGCCGCGACCATCTGGGCACGGGTGGCCGAGCGCATCGGCGGCGAGCCGGTGGACCCGGAACGCCTGCTGGATGTCTCGCCGGACGAGCTACGAACCCTGGGCCTCAGCCGCCAGAAAGCGCGCTACGTCCACGCCGTGGCCCAGGCCTGGCTGGACCACAACTGGCGGGCGGATGACTGGTTCACCATGCCCGATGACGAAGTGCGGGCGCGCTTGCTCCCCATCACCGGGGTCGGCCCGTGGACGGTGGATATGTTCCTCATCTTTGGCCTGCACCACCCCGATGTGTGGCCGCTGGGCGATCTCGGCATCCAAAACGGCCTCAAGCGCCTGGTGCGCCCGGATTTGACGGCGGGGGACATGGCGGAACTCGGTGAACGGTGGCAACCGCACCGCTCGCTGGCCGCCCGGTATATCTGGAAGAGCCTGGACAACACCCCAGTTTCGTAGCCCCATGCCGCGCCCCCTTGTCCTCAGCAACGGCCGCTTGTACCTGGCCTACGACGCGCACTACCAACTGCGTGACCTCACCTGGCCGCACGTGGGCTACCCCAACCACAT
>CAZDWU010000128.1:0-4468 GCA_964509165.1 uncultured Chthonomonas sp.
GTGATCGGTCCCCCCACGGAAGAGGTGTGGGAGGACATGGAGCGGCGGCTCGGTTAGCCGCGTTCAGACGTCACGGCTTGCGATCCCACCGGCGGGCGGAACACAAAGCTCGTGTCATCAAAGATTTCACCGGTCCAGACCTGGATGCGCCAATCGTCGCGGCGACGACCATTGTCTGCGATGTGCAAGATCTCGGTGAGCCGTTGGAGTTCGGTATCCACCGGGCGGAAGACATAGGTGGTGCGGCTGGGCACCGGGGTGGTGGCATCGGCGCGCACGACCAGCGGATCCATGGGGTCCAGGCTCAGGCTGGCGGTGGGCATGATCGGTTGCCACTTCACGGCCCCTCGAATGTACATGTCCTCAGCGATCTGGGCGAGCGCGCCCATCCCTTCCGATGAATTGCGGCGCAAGGCTTGGCAGAGCCGGGACACGTGGTCCGGGCGTTGCGTCGGGGTGTCCACCGAACCGTAAGGTACCGAGACGTAGCGGTTGCGCGCCACATCGTAGGCAAAGAAGTATTGGCCGTCGCCCACTACGCGTTGGACTTGCACGCCGTTTTCGTAGTAGTTGGTCTCGACCTGCGCCGTGAATCGCCCATCCCGCTCAATGATGCGGAAGGCGAGCGTGCCGTACAGGTTCACCACATTGGAACCCACGGTGCGGGTGCCGGTGAGGCGCAGCGCCAGGCCACCCTGGTTGGCGCGGACGAAATCGTCCATCAACCAAGAGCGCACGTCGGACTGGATGTCCGCCGAACTCATTGCCGGGAAAGCCGCCACCAGGCAGGCGAGGGCCATCAGTTTGGGTTGAGGCACGTTCCGTAAGACGAACCCGGGGCGGGTTCGGTTCCAGCGGTATCCTTGGGCTTCCTTCTCCAAGCTCATGTCGTACGAAGAATCTTATCTCTATCGCCTCCGCCACAGTGCAGCGCACCTCATGGCCCAGGCGATTACGGAACTCTATCCGGGCGTCAAGCTCGCGATCGGCCCGCCGATTGAGAACGGCTTCTATTACGACGTGGAGACTACGACGAGCATCCGCGAGGAAGATCTGAAGAAGATCGAGCAGCGCATGCGTGAATTGGCGAAGCTAAACCAGCCCATCGTGGCGGTAGGAGCCAAAGACCGCGAGGATGCGCGGCGCATCATCCTGGAAGAGACGACGCTGGGCAGTGGCCCCGAAGTGGCGGAATACAAGCTGCAACTGCTGGACGCCATCCCCGAGGGCGACCCCATCACGTTTTACGACCAGCAGGGCACGGACAAGCAGGGCAACGCCCACCGCTTTATTGACCTGTGCCGGGGCCCCCACGTGGAGGCCACGGGCGAGATTAAGCACTTCCAGCTCATGTCCATCGCCGGGGCGTATTGGCGCGGCGACGTGAAGAACAAGCAGCTCACGCGCATCTACGGGACGGCCTTTGAAACCAAGGACGACCTGCACCAGTACCTGCACAACCTGGAAGAGGCCAAGAAGCGCGACCACCGCAAGCTGGGCCGCGAGCTGGGCTTGTTCATCTTTAGCGACAAGGTGGGGCCGGGCCTGCCGCTGTGGCTGCCCAAGGGCGCCACGCTGCGCGAGACGCTGAACGACTTTCTGCGCGACGAGCAGCGCCGCCGGGGCTACCTGCCGGTGGTGACGCCCAACATTGCCAGCCAGCGCCTTTATGAGAAGTCGGGCCACATCCTGACGTACCGCGACAAGATGTTCCCGTTCATGCAGGACGATGAGAACGAGGTGTTCATCCTCAAGCCGATGAACTGCCCGTTCCACATCGAAATCTATGCGAGCGACCTGCGCAGCTACCGCGACCTGCCGGTGCGCCTAGCGGAATTCGGGACGGTGTACCGCTATGAGCAGAGCGGGGAACTGGCGGGGATGCTGCGGGTGCGCGGCTTTACGCAAGACGACGCCCACCTCTTTGTGACCCCGAGCCAGCTTGGCGACGAGTTCAAGGGTGTGGTGGACCTGATGATGGTGGTGCTGCGGCAATTGGGCCTCAGCGAATACCGCGTGCGCGTGGGGACCCGCGACCCGGAAAGCACCAAGTACGTGGGTAGCGACGAAAACTGGGTGGCCGCCGAAAAGGCGATTGTGGATGCCTGTAATGATCTGGGCCTGGAGTTCGAAGTCAGCCCGGGGGATGCCGCGTTCTACGGCCCCAAGCTGGACCTGATTATCAAGGACGCCCTCGGCCGCGAGTGGCAGATGGGCACCGTGCAGGTGGACTACAACCTGCCCGAGCGCTTTGAGCTGGAATACGTGGGTGAGGATGGCCAGCGCCACCGCCCGATCATGATCCACCGCGCGCCGTTTGGTTCGCTGGAGCGCATGATTGGCCTGCTGACCGAGCAGTACGCCGGGGCGTTCCCGTTCTGGCTGGCGCCGGTGCAGGTGAACATCCTGCCGATTGCCGACCGCCACAACGGCTACGCCTATGCGATTGCCGAGGCCCTGCAAGGCTTTGTCCCGGCCCGCGAAGTGACCGAGGACGAACTGGAGTTTGCCCCGGTGACCGTAGAGAGCGTGCCCAAGTGGAGGGTGGAAGTGGATGCCCGCCGCGAAACGCTGGGCAAGAAGATTCGCGAGAGCCAGAAGCAAAAGGTGCCCTACATGATTGTGGTGGGTGACCAAGACGTGGAGAACGGCACGATCAGCGTGCGCAGCCGCGAAGATGGTGACCTGGGAGCCATGACCCTGGCGGAATTTGTGGCGAAGGCCGGCGACCCGAACTCTTAGGGTCGCCTGTCAATCTTTCTTATGACCCTAACGGGGGATACACCAGCAACCAATAACAAAAGGGTTGCTGGTTCATCGTCAGTTCAAGAAGAGAGGGTTTACGCTGATCGAGATCATGATTGTGGTCTTGGTCATCAGCATCTTGGCGATGATTGCTGTACCCGCTTGGCAATACACCCGCCAGCGCACCCACGAGCGGGCCTGCGAAGCCAATCGCAGCAAACTGAACGATGCCAAGGCGCAGTGGATGGCGGCGACCGGGGCTGTTCCTTCGGATGTGCCGGACATGACCGACCTGGCGCCGACATACATCAAGGAAGTGCCGAAGTGCCCGCAGCACGGGGTCTACACCTTAGGCGATGGCAACACCCGCGTTTCGTGCTCCAAGCACGGCCAGTGACCTTAAAGGTTTCTTAGGCTGACGACCGGATCTTGGTTGGCCGCGCGACGCGCCGGCCAGGCCCCGAAGATCGCGCCGACCCCAATACCCACGCCGAACGCCAGCGCCACGGTGCCCCACGTCATGAGCGGCTTGATGCTGGTGGTGGCGGCCAAGACGGAGTTGACGAGGGCGCTGACGACCAGCCCCGCGAATGACCCCGCCAGCCCGATGAGCACGGCCTCGATGAGGAACTGCCGGAAGATATCTTTGCGGGTGGCGCCGCAGGCCTGGCGGATGCCGATTTCGACCCGGCGCTCGTTGACGGACATGAGCATGACCGTCATGATGCCGACGCCGCCCACAAAGAGCGCGATGCTGGTGAGACCGACCACCAGGGTGCCGAGGATGCCCATCACCTTATAGATGAGGCCGAGTAGGTCCTCTTGGGTGAGGACGCTGTACTGCTGGTAGTCCAGCCGTTCGCCGAGGGTTTTTTCGAGGGCGGGAACGAGCGTCTTGGGGTCCGTGGCGGGGTCGAACTGCACCATGATGCGGTCGATCTGGGCGTCCGGGTGGTTCGCCTTCCACGTGTCGAAGGGAACGTAGGCCACGTTGGCGAAGGACTGCATGCTGAACATGCTCTCGCTGTCGCCTTCGTCCTTGAGGATGCCGACGACCTCGAACTCTTCGTCGTTGAGGCGCACCTTCTTGCCGAGGGCGTCTTCGGTGCCGAAGAGGGTCTCCTTGGCGATGGCGCCGAGGACGATGGGATTCTTGACCTCGCTGGTGGCGCTGAAGAACTGACCCTCCGCGATCTTGGCGTCGTGCATGGCAAACCAGGCCGGGGTGGCGGCGATGGTGAGGGGGTAGGCGGATTTCTCACCGACCTTGAGGCCCCCGCCGGCGAAGGTGAGCATGGCGGTTTCGCGCACGCCGGGGATGGTGGCGATGCGGTTGGCGTCTTCCTGGCTGAGGAAGCTTTGGCCGCCGAAATTGGGGTTGAAGTTCATGCTGCCCAGCTCGACGCGGGCCGGGAGCACGATGAGGATGTTGACGCCGAGGTCTTCGACCTGGGCGGAGATGTCCTTTTGCACGCCGAGGCCGATGCTGACCAGGAGGAGGATGGCGATGCTGGCGATGGCGACGCCCACCGCGCTGAGAATGGATTGACGCCAGTTCTCACGCAGGCTAGTTAGGGCAGCGGCAAGGGCCATCTCCTGAGCCTACGCGAGGCGGGCGGGGGCCATTGCGCCAAGTGGGCCTGATGAGGGTGCACCGGCAAGAGCTTGGCCCGGCCGAGAGGACTCGAACCTCCGACTTCTTCCTCCGGAGGGAGTCGGAGGT
>CAZDWU010000129.1:0-4236 GCA_964509165.1 uncultured Chthonomonas sp.
GAAATGCCCCATCGCCTTGATTCACCACTCACACCAAGCCCAACGCACCCAACCAGTCTCGCAAGGGCGCCGGCCCTTACAATCGCGGATCAACCGGCTCACTTTCGAGGGCCAGGATGCCAAAAACGCATTCGTGCACTCGGCGCGCCCCTTCGCCCCTCAAGAACCGCTCTAATCCTTCAACCCCCAACGAGAATTCCGCCACGGCTAACGAGCGCTTGCGTGTCAGTCCGCGTCGGCGTAGCCGCACCAGGTTGTGAGGCAGCCGATACTCCGGCCCGTAGATGATTCGCAAGTACTCCGGCCCCCGGCATTTCACCGCCGGCTGAACCAACCCCTTCGCGCCTCGCACGATGAAGTCCAGGGGCTTCACGACCATCCCCTCTCCGCCGGAGTTCACCAAGTCCTCCCACCACAGGCAGAGCTCCTTTTCCGCATCAGGATCCCCAAGCTTGACCCGGCGATAGTTTGTCGGTTGCAGAACCTCCGGATCCTGCTCGCAGAGCTTGGCCAATGTTTCCATGTGCCAAATGTGATTCCGATCCATGTGGACACCCGACTCGCTCGCAAGGATATGAAACGGAGCCAGCTTGTAGTCCGCGATGGAATGCACCGACCACACATATCGCCGATAAGCCTCTCTGAACTTCGTCGCCGACTCCAACTTGTGGCTAGCAATCTCAATCAGCTCTTCGGTGGCGACTCCTCGCGCTTGGGCCCGTTGCACCACTTCGCTCATAGCGTCTGCATGGGCGATTGCCGCTACCCCCACTGGTGCATATTGGTCGCGGAGGAGGCCAACGGCCTTGGCCGACCAGGGCATCAATTCCATGTCCAAGAGCACCCAATTGGACTGCAACTCGGCGAAAACTTCGCTACGCTCAGCCGCGGCGGCCAACCTCTTCAACAGAGCTGATTCAAGCTCCAAATCATCGAAGAATCGGCGACCTGTTCGCGTAAGAATGGCCCCGGTTTCACCTGTATCCACCCCAAAACGTCGGGCCGCCTCGGCGGGATCGCGGCACACGACGGCCACGGCTCGCGAACCCATGTGCTTTTCTTGGCACACTACTTCGCTCACCCCGTGGCCATGGTAGTAGGCCAGCGCCTCTGTGGGATATTCGAGGTAGTCCTGATACTCGGAGGTCTCGCACGGCGACATCGTCGGGGGTAGGTAAACGATCCATCGCGGGTCTGCTGCAAAACGCGACATGATTTCCAGCGCGGCGATCGCATTCTCCTCCCGGATGATCTTGGCCCCGCCCAGGCCAACTTCAATCCTGCGCCGTCCCAGTACATCGGCAATGTCGAGCAAGTCATCGTCTTGCCCTGCTGTCGCATTGGCCTCCATGGGCCGCTTCGAAGAGGCGTAGGCCGCGTGCGCGGGCACACTCACCATCTCGCGTTCGGGGTAACGGAATGCCGTGAGCTTGCCGCCAAAGCAGCAGCCCGTATCAATATCAATCGTATTGTTCGAGATTGCGGCCTCCAGAACGGGGGTGTGGCCGTACACAACCAAGGCACTCCCACGGTAATCCTTAGCCCAAGCGTAGCGAACGGGCAATCCAAAGTCATCAATCTCGCCGGTGGTTTCACCGTACAGTGCAAAATCCCGCACCGCCGCCGATCCCCGGCCCTGCATGTTCTCGGGCATGCCCGCGTGCGCGATGCACAGCTTGCCGCCATCCAATACCGCATGGCTGATTAGCCCCTTTAGGAAGTCTTTGACTTCGTTGCGAAACTCAAGGGGTTCAGCCTCGAACTGCTCCATGGTTTCCTTCAGGCCATGATCCCGGTTCACCTGTCGGCCTTCCAGCGCCCTTGAGAGCTTAACGTCGTGGTTGCCCGGCACTGCTAGGGCAATACCGTCTTTGACTGCGGCCATCACTCGGCGGACAACTTCGACTGGCTTTGGCCCCCGGTCTACCAAGTCGCCAACAAAGAACAGTTTTCGGCCCCCGGGGTGCGTCCACGTTTCCGAGTCATATCCAAGCTCGACCACCAACTCTTGGAGTTCGTCCCAGCAGCCGTGCACGTCGCCAATGATGTCAAAGGGGCCTCGTTCGTCCAGCCGCCGCGTGAGCATGGGCTCGCGCACGACTTCCACTCGCTCCACATCGTCGGGCTTCAGCACGTAAACCTTCTGGAAGCCTTCCTTTCGTAGGGCCCCCATGGACCTCATCAGGTCCTGCCGCTGCCGCCGAATAACATGCACCCCGAACTGGCGGTTCTCGCGCGCCGCGTTCCGCTCCATACACACGTCAAGGGGCGTATCAAAAACGATGGCCACCTTCAGCGCGTGGTACTGGTTCGCAATATTTATCAGCGACTTTCGCGCGGGGGCTTGCACATTGGTTGCATCCACCACGGTCAGGCGCCCAAGTTCCAAGCGCTTACCTAACATGTAGTGCAGGGCCTCGAAAGCAGGTTTGGTCGCCGCCTGGTCCGTTTCATCATCCATGAGCAGAGCCCGGAAAGTATCGCTGCTCAATGTTTCGGTCGGCAGGAAGTGGCGCCGCGCGAACGACGACTTACCTGACCCCGACGTGCCCACGAGCAAGACCATGCTGAACTCGGGAATCTGAATTCTCATGCCGTGAACACCGCCAAGTTGCTGGGAGAACCGTACGACTCATGCGCTGGCCCAACGCCTTCTATTTCAAACTGATATCCAAACCGATCGCCAACGGACTGGCACCAAGCCTCAAATTCCTCCGTACTCCACTCGAATCGGTGGTCATCGTGCCTCATCCCATCGAGCTCATACACCGCGTTGTAAGTACGATTGGGCGTGGTGAGAATCACTGTCTTGGGCCGGGCGTACTCGAAGACGACTCGCTCAAATGCCGCGAGTCGCGGCAAGTCCATGTGTTCGATCACCTCAACGATCGTGCACACATCAAACCCCTCAAGCCTTCGGTCGCGATACATCAGGCTACCGTGGATCAGCTGAACACGATCCTTGTACCGGGCGCCAGCATCTTCCAGCCGGAGCCGTCTTTGCGCCCGCTCCAGAGAGAAGTAACTCACATCCATCCCCACGATCCGGTCAACGCCGGGAACCTTCACGACCTCGCGTAAGAGCTTGCCGTCTCCACACCCTAAGTCCAAGAGTGATTTGGGCTTGAGTTTACGCACCCATTCGATGACGCGCCCGTGACGCACCTGGTGAAGCGAAAGCTTGGGCTCGGCCGCCGGCTTTGCTTCGTCGGGCGCAACTTCCGACTCCGCCTCTTGTGCCTCCACTAGTAGACTCTCTTCGACATTGGCAAGTTGCTCGAGGGCCTCTTGCACGAGGGTGCGGTTACCGCCCAAGTAAGTTCGCATGATCCAACCGCGCTCTGGGTGAGTGTCGAGCCACCCCTCCCCTTTCGCGACCAACTTCTGCACCTCTTCGCTTCCCATGTAGTAGTGCTTCTTTGAATCCAAAGCAGGCAAGAGAATGTAAAGATGGCGAAGGGCATGTTGCAGCACCACTTGGCCCCGCAGAGTCAAATCCAAGTAGGGGCTCATTCCCCAGTCAGGAAACTCCGGGTCGAGCTCCTTCTCGATCACATCGACCTCGTAACCAAGTGGTTCAAAAAGCGAGCGCACTTTGCTCGGCCCCCAAGCACAGGGCAACACCGGAATTCGAATCTCCAGAGGAATGGCTTGCTGGGCGAGGTCTGGCCGCTCTTTGCATCGTCCATTCAACGCAGTCGCAAAGGCACTGCGGAGAGCGACCGTGGCGAATGAGCTAGCGCAATAACCCCGATCGTTTACATATTGACTAAGCGAACCCCGGTCTCCGCGCTTGCCCCGCACCAGGGCTACGGAATCGACCTCAAGAAGAAGAGCGGCCGTGCAACGTTCCTCATTCGCCTCGGGAAAGACCACAAACGCCTGCCCAAAGCTCACATCCACACTATGAGTCCGCTCAGGATTCTTGTGAAGAAGGTAGCCCAGATCAGTCGCCGGCTTATGAGTGGTCGAAATGAGAATCATCCGAAGTGGGGAATCTACCCGACGAACTTAAGTGAGCAATTGCACCGCTACGATGCCAATCAAATACGTGTTGAAAAGCTTGGATTGAAGGTTTGTGTCGAGATCAAACCAAGCCCAACGCACCCAACCAATCTCGCAAGGGCGCCACTCCCACAAAGTGGTGGGCGTGGATGCCCATGGCCGAGGCGGCCTGCACATTGGCCAGGGTGTCATCGATGAACACCGCTTCCCCCGATGCGACTCCCGCCACCT
>CAZDWU010000130.1:0-4115 GCA_964509165.1 uncultured Chthonomonas sp.
CCGAGCCTTCATTCAACTTCGCGAAAGCTATTGCACGGCCGGCTATGCGAACTGTAGAATGCCAAAACGCCGATGAGCACCACCCGAAGCCGCTTGAACCGCCTATTGCCGCCCTTGTTGTGCCTGTCGGCCCTGATGGTGCCGGCGGTGGCATCGGCCGAATCGGCCCTGCGCCGCACCAACGGCAACCCGCTGGTGCCCGGCTACTTCGCCGACCCCAGCATCCGCAAGTTCGGCGATACCTTCTATCTTTACTCAACCCCGGACGGATGGGGAGTGGGGCACGGGGTGCCCCTGATCTGGACCAGCAAGGATTTTGTCCACTGGACACCTCACCGATCGAACTGGCCCTCGACCAACGAAAAGTGGGCTCCCTCGGTGATTTTTGCCAACTCCAAGTACTACATGTTTAGCAGCATTCCTTGCGAAACATGGGTGGGGGTTTCGGATTCGCCCTTAGGCCCTTGGAAGAATGCCCTGGGCGAAGGGCCATTAACTCGTAACCAAGTGCCCGAGGGGACGATTACGCTCGACGCGGAAGTGTTCCAGGATGACGATGGGCAGTTCTATCTGGCTTACGGCACCTGGTGGACCCCCACGATTGTGCGGCTCCGGCCGGACTTGCTCGCCTTCCAGGGCGAGCCGATGCAGTTCTTCAACAAGCCGGGCGTGCAAACGCCGAACGGACTGATTAGTGGCTGCATGGAAGCGCCGTATTTCATCAAGCGGAATGGCATCTATTACTTGATGTATTCCGACTTCTACTGCGCCAATTCGACGTACCAAGTGAAATACAGCACTGGCCCGACGCCCTTTGGCCCTTGGACATACGGCGTCAACAACCCCATCCTGGCGACCAATCTGGATAACTCCGTGGACGGCCCGGGCCACCACAGCATGGTGCAACACGAGGGCAAGGACATTATGGTCTACCATCGGCACGATAACCCCCATGATCCGGATGGGTTTCACCGCCAAGTGTGTGCCGACTTTTTGCACTTCGGCCCGGACAACAGCATCTTGCCCATCACGCCCAGCCACCGGGGAGTTGGCTTCCTGGCCCCTTCCACCGTGCGGGATACCAATTGGGTGATTGAGCCGGGTGCGACCGTAGGGGCAACGGCCTCCAGCACTTTGAACAGCGATTTCCGCCCCGAGAACGCGGCGGATATCAACAACGGAACTCTGTGGAAGGCCAAGGATTACTCATTCCCGCAGTGGCTTTCCATTGATCTTGGTCAGGCACGCTCGGTCAAGCGCGCGGAGATTGACTTCATGTTCCCCGCGCTCAACTATCGATATCGCATTGACTATTCGCTGAATGGAGCGGATTGGAAGGTCTTTATTGACCGCACTCAGCCCGGCGAATGGCGCCCGGCCAAGGATTCGGTGGGCGAGGCGGTGAAGGGCCGTTACTTTAGGGTCACCATCCTGGGCGACGACCGTCCGGACCGTCCGGCGCCGGAAACCGGAGTTTGGAACGTGCGGCTTTACGATGGGGTGGACAAGCCCCTGGGCGCGCCGCGGGTGGAGGCCGGGGCCGACCTGACCTGCGGCATCGACATCCCCAGAATCACGCTGCAAGGCGATGCGTACGATCCGGCCCTACCATTTGAAGTGAATTGGAAGAAGGTGAGCGGCCCTGGCGAAGTGAAGTTTGACAACAGCGCCCATCCGCAATCCGCAGTGACCTTCTCGATGCCGGGGGTTTACAAGCTTGCCCTCGTGGCGAAGAACCAAGTCGGTACGGCTACCTCCGAGGTTCAGGTTACGGTCCTGGACAAGTTGGCCCCCGAGTTGCTCTCGTACGATTTTGAGGAGCCAACCGATTCTCGCATCGTGGACGGATCGAAGTCTTCTCAGCACGGAACCTTAACGAGCGACGGGGATATCAAGAACAACCCGGCGCGGACGAACGGTCTCTTTGGTCGGGCGCTCCAGTTCGACGGTGTCAAGGGCTTTGTGCATGTCCCCGGGCTGGGGCAGCAGCGCCAGTTCACGGCCACCCTCTGGATGAAGCTGGACCTTTTGAACTCCCCAACGCTGCTCTCCACGGCCGACGACGCAACTCGATTGTCCCTCAATGCCGAGGGGCGGCTGGAGTGGCGAGCGGGGGCTGCGGGGACTCGGCAGACTTCCAAGGCTTCATTGAGCCGCTTTGGGGTGGGGAGCTGGGTCCATGTTGGGGTTCAGCACGATTCGCTAGGGAAGCGCATGCGCTTTGTAGTTAATGGTCAGGCGGAAGAGTGGCAGACGCTCGGCTCGGCCGACCCGGTTGATCTCCGGGCGGGGGTGCGCCTGGGCGGATCTCGCGGCCAATTCTTTGGGGGCAAGCTCGATCAGCTGCGCTTCCATCGCACGATTCTTGACGAGAATGCTCTGCGGAATGCCGCACAGGCGCCGAAGTGGCCAACGGTGGGCGATGCACTGGAGGAGCCCGATGGCAAGCTCATTAATCTTCCTCTGGCCAGTGTGATCTATGCTCCTCGCGGCCGCGATGGCATGCGTTCAACCAATTGGTTCGTAGTGGGTAGCGGGTCGGGCACTCCCGGCTTAGTCGTGCGCGCCAAGGGCGAAGAAGTGCAGGAAGCCTGGGGGGTTTCCCTCTCGGGGCGCATGCGCACGGACGCGGCCACGGGGACAAGGTATTTAGAGCTGGCTGAGCCGGTGGCTGCGGAATCTGCCCCCACTCTCAGTGCAACGAAGCTCGAAGCGATCCCGGATCGAGTCTCGGCGAGGCACGGGGAGCTTGTGCGGCTCTCGGGCGAGGTGAAGGCGCTTTCGGCGGATCGAGGTCGATTGACCTTGGTTGCGGGGGGGCAAAGCCTCGTGGTTGTCAGCCCATCGAACGCCTTTAGCCATCTGATTCAGGCGGGCAATCGCGTCGAGGTGACCGGTGTCCTCATCAAGGGGGCCGAAGGAGTGGAGCTTTATTGCCGCGAAGCGCGCCGCCTTGTGCCGGCCGTCGATCCCCTCGAAGACGGGCTCTTGGCATTTTTCAAGTTCGACGGCAATGCCACCGACGGGGTGAATCCAGATCGGCCCGCAACCCTGAGAACTGAGAAATGGGGCAATGGTTCGCAAGGATCGGCACTCGACCTTGATGGGCGGGGTGCGGATGCGAGCCTGCCGGATATGGGCGTCTTTCCGGCCATCACATTTGCTGCATGGCTGAGCCCCAGCGAGCTGAGAATGTGGCAGGCGGTCTTCCACACGGATCAATTTGATCCCAACCGGAAGATCCACCTTTCGCTGCATGAAGATGGCGCCCTGCTCATTGCGGCCAGTGGCAATTCGCCGGTGGACGTGAGGTCGAAACCCCTCTTTACGCAAGGGGACGTTGGGAAGTGGAAGCACCTCGCCGTGGTCTATGACAGTGTGAGCAAGCAGGTCGCGATCTATATCAACGGTGAGCTGGCCCAAGAATTCAAGTACACGAATGCGTGGCCGATTGCCCTGAATGGCGGGATGCGGCTGGGCTCTTGGGGCGGCGGGGATCGCTTCTTCCACGGCAAGATGGACGAGGTTCGATTCTATGGGCGCGCCCTGAGTCGGGAAGAGATTCGGCAGGCGATGGCCGCAGGGGCTCCGCGCTAGTTCGCCGTGACCCCCCGCCTCCTCCTCACCGACCTGGATGGCGTGGTGCGCCAGTGGCCCCGGGGGGATTCCTCGCCGGAAGAATCCCACGGGCTCCCGGCGGGCGTCATTGCCCGCACGGCGTTCGCTCCGGACTTGCTGAAGCAGGCCATCACGGGGGTGATTACGGACGAAGCCTGGCGGGAAGAAGTGCGACGGCAACTGCAGGCGCTGCACCCCGGGGCAGATGCGGGGTCGGCGGTGGCGGCATGGTCCGAGCCCGCCGGAGTGGTGGATGCCGAAGTGCGAGACCTGCTGGCGCAGGTGAGGGGGCGTGGCCGGGTTGGGTTGATCACCAATGCCACCAGCCGATTACCGCGCGATCTCGCCCGGCTGGAACTGGCTTGTCACTTCGATTTCATTATCAATTCGAGCGAGATAGGCCACGCCAAACCGAGCCCAGAGATCTTCGCGCATGCCCTGGAGGTGGCGGGAGTCGCATCGGGGGAAGCGGTGTTCATCGATGACACCCTGGCCAA
>CAZDWU010000131.1:0-4089 GCA_964509165.1 uncultured Chthonomonas sp.
GTTAGGCGGCTTGGTTCGTTTCGTGGTCGAAGGCGTGAGCCTCCAACTGGAAGCGGTCCACCGCTTGTTGCAGGCGGCTGGCCATGGCTTCGAGCTCTTCAGCAGAGCCACGAATCTCGACGATGGCCGAGGTCGTGCTGCCAATGCCGTGGTTCACTTGTTCCACGCTGGCGGAGACCTCTTGGGCGCTGGCGCTCATTTCCTGCGCACCAGCCGCCGATTCCTGGGCCACCGAAGCCACCCCGGCAATCGCGTTGGTCACGCTGTCCACGTTGTTCACCATCTGCGTCAGGGCCGCAGCGTTGCTTTCGGCCACATCGCGCACTTCGGCAAGGGCGTTCAACACCACGTCCACCTTCTCGGTCACGCCTTCGGCAAACTCGGCCACTTGTTCGACCTCGTCGGCACTGGTGCGCATCACGTTTACGGTGGCGGCCACGTCGGATCGCACGTCGCCAATCAGCGTCGCAATCTCGCGGGTCGCACTCTGGGAGCGTTCGGCCAGCTTGCGGACTTCTTCGGCGACCACCGAGAAGCCTCGACCGGCTTCACCGGCGCGGGCCGCTTCGATGGCGGCGTTCAGAGCCAGCAGGTTGGTTTGCTCGGCGATGTCTTCGATCGCCTGCACAATGCTGCCGATCTGCTCGCTCTTTTCACCCAGGCGCTCGGCTTGGCTGGCGGCCGAACCGATCTGCTCACGCACCTTGCGGGTGCCGGTGATGGCACGGTTCATGGCTTCAGCGGCGTCCTTCATGCCGGATTCCGTTTCGTCGATGGCGGCGTCTTGCTTCACCGATCCGCTGCGGATCAGGTCCATGGCACGCTGCAGTTCGTCGGCGTCTTGCGCCACCATGCTCGCGTTCTGGGCCAGTTGCTCGCTACCGCGGGCAATTTCCATCGCGCTGCGGGTGGATTCGCTGATCGCTTGCGTGACCTGCTCCACCGATTCGCCCATATCTTGAGCGACGGCGGCAACGGTGCTGGAAGTCGCCTTCAGCGATTGGCTGTTGCCCTTCACTTCGGTCGCACTCTGGCGGATTTCGCCGACCACGGAGCGCAGGTTGCCAATCATGGTGCTGAGGGCATGGCCCAGGGCGTCATTGGCGCTGCGCGGCGTGATGCTCGCAGTCAGGTCGCCCTGGCCGAGTCGGCCGGCGACGTCGCTGACGTTGCGGAGGCTGTGGACCATACCGCTGAGGCTGTTGCCGAGCACGTCCTTCTCGCTGGCCAGTTCCACGTGGACGCTGGTGTCGCCTTCGGCGACCTTTTCGGCCACAGCAACCTTCTCCTGCAAGTAGGTCTTCATGGCGCGGCAGGCGTCACTGGCTTCGCCCAGTTCATCCTGGCTGACGTGTGTAATGTCGAAGTCGAGGTCACCCTTTGCCACCGTTTGGAGGCCGTTGGTGAGGGCAATGATCGGGGTGGTGAGCTTCTTAGCAAAGGCTCGGCCCACGAGGAACACAGTCACGACACCCACCGCGAGGAAGATGTACATCGTCTTGAGAATTTCGCCGTACTTGGCAAAGTATTGGGCCGCGGAGATCCGCAGACCCACGCTCCAGCCCAGGCCCGGATAACCCAGGGCGCCGTTGGACTTGGCGATGGCGCCGGCGTGAGCTTCCGGATTATTGCGGTTACCCCCCACTTCGGAGTTGATCTCAGGCGCAATCGCGTCGCCGGCCTTGAGACCCTTGATCAGCTCTTGCATTTCGTCTTTGGCGGCCGGGTCCTTTTCGGCCCAGTTCACAATCTTCGTTTCGTTGCCCTCGAGATAGGCGTTGAACAGGATCTTGCCGTCCGCACCAAAAAGCGTCAGTTCACCATCGGTGAACCCATCCGTGGCCAACGAGCCAAGGTTAGAAGCCAAGATTCCCTCGACCACGGCCGGGCGAGCGTAGTTGCGCCACACGCCAATGACATTGCCAGCAGCATCCTTGACCGGAGCGGCATAGCAAAGCGCGAAGCCATCAGTACCGAGCATTTCGGTGAGATAGTCGTACTTCTGGAAGTCATCGACCCAGGTGCCGGTGAGGGCATCCGAATCCACAAACTTACCGCTCATGGCGTTTTGGAACCACTCTTCCTTGGCGAAGTTCTTGCCGTAGAGAGATTTGGTATTGGCAGGCTTGCCATCCCAGGTGACGCTGCTTACGGCCGCGACCTTCCCGGTCTTGTCTACAAACATCATCAGGTCGTAGACCGGGGTGTAGGTGGCCATGTAGTTGTTCATGGCGGTCGCCAGTCGATTGGTGCCATCCGTCTTGTACCAAGACTCGCGATCCTGCACCACACTGTTCAAGCCAAACGCTTGGACGTCGCCATAGCGTTCGAACAGGTTGCGTTCGATAACTTCCATAGTGTTCGCGGAACGCGCCACCAACTGGTTGTGGGCCGCATCTTCGGCCTGCTGCACGCCCTGCTTCACGATGATGAGGCCCACCAAAATCGGGATGATCCCGAAGAGGCCCATCATCAAGAGGACTCGCTGCTGAATTCGGAGTCGCTTCAAAATTTTCATGTCGATTTCGCCCGGCGCACGGCCGTCTCCTAGCATTCTTGGCAGGCGGAACCGGAATCTTTACGGGGTGACACAACGAAAAAACCGGACCTACCTATTGGCAGATCCGGTTCTGTTCGTCGCGAACTGAGCGCGAGGTTAAGCCTTGTCCTTGAAGCCCGGCAGCCGGCGGCCCTTGTAGTAGCCATCGGGCGAGGCGCAGTGGTTCAGGCGGAACGGTTCGCCCTGCACGTTGCGGGTGGAGACCACTTCCGGCAGGTCGGTGGTCCAGTGGGTGCGCCGCTTGGTGGTGCGGGAGTGCGAGAATTTGCGCTTCGGGTTCGGCATCTGACTTCTTCCTTACTTTTCGCGGTGCAAGGTCACCTTGCGCAGGGTCGGGTTGTACTTGTTCAGTTCCAACTTCGCCTTGGTGTTATCGCGATTCTTGGTGGTGGTCACGTAATGCTTCCCGTCTTCCGTGCAGATCAAACGGATGATTTGGCGCTTTTCACCTTTCTTCTTGGCCATGGACTGGAAACCTCGTGGTACGCCCAAGCGGGCGGACGTTCATTATGTCGGTCGCAGAGCCGAATCTGCAACCCAGGTCCCAGACCTGGGAGGGTTCGGGATAGGCTATTCTGAGAGCCGCACCCCCGCCCGGGTGGCGAAATGGTAGACGCAGGGGACTTAAAATCCCTTGGTAGCAATACCGTGTGGGTTCGAGTCCCACCCCGGGCACCCCTTTTTGAGAGCGCGGCTCAGGCCCAACGGACCTTGGTCCCCAAGAGCGTGCGGGCGTTGGCGCGGGCTTCTTCGGCAATCTGTTCTCCGGCCAGCATGCGGGCGATTTCGTCCACGCGGTCCTCGCCCATGAGCTCTCGTACTTGGGTGAGCGTGCGGCCATCGTGCTCGGCCTTTTCGATGTGCAAGTGGGTGTCGGCGCGGGCGGCCATTTGCGGCAGGTGGCTGATGACCAGAACCTGGGCGTGGGCGCTGAACTCTTCAATCTTCTTGGCGACACGGGCGGCAGCCTTGCCGCTCAGGCCGGTGTCGATCTCGTCGAAAACCACCGTGGGCACCCCGGCGCGGCCGGCACTGGCGACCTTGATGGCCAGCATGATGCGGGCGAGTTCGCCGCCGCTGGCCACCTTGGCCAGGGGGCGGGGTTCTTCACCTGCATTGGCGGTGAAGTCGAACTGGACGATATCCGCCCCGGTCGTGCTCATGGCCACGGGCTCGACGCGGACTATGAACTGCGTGCGGTCCAGGCCGAGCTCGTGCAGTTGTTCCTGCACGCGGGTGGCAAAGCGGGGCGCGGCCTCGGTGCGGATGCTGGTGAGCGCAGCGGCCTGCTGGTCCAGCTTGGTGCGGGCTTCGGCTTCGGCGGCGCGCAGGCGGGTCTCGTCGGCCTCGGCGTTCTCGATGTTCAGCAGTTCCTGGGCGGCGGCGTCGCGGTAGGCCAGCACGGCTTCATCCGTTTCGCCGTATTTGCGGTGGAGATTGCGGATGAGGTCACGCCGCTCTTGGGCTTGCTCTAGGCTGGCGGGGTCGGTGTCGAGGTCGCGGGAGTAGGCGTAGAGCAGGCGCGTGGC
>CAZDWU010000132.1:0-4059 GCA_964509165.1 uncultured Chthonomonas sp.
GATGCCCAAGGCATCGTAACGCACGTGTGGAACAAGGTGAAGCCCGCCGGCCACGCGGCCGCCGTGCTGGCCGCCCTCAAGGCTTAGAGGTAAGCGACACTCCCCTCGGTACACTACGGGACCTCCATGCCGAACCAAGTGACCATCCGCCACTTACGTCAGCTCAAGGCGGCGGGCACCCCCATCGTTTGCGTCACGGCTTATGACCAACTCACCGCGACGTTGGCTGAACGCGCCGAAGTCGATCTGGTTTTGGTGGGAGACTCCCTGGGCAATGTGGTGCAAGGCAAACCCACCACCTTGCCCGTGACCATGGCCGAGATGGTCTATCACACCGAAATCGTGGCGCGGCTGACCCAGCGCGCCCTGGTGGTGGCCGACCTGCCCTTTGGGAGCTACGGGGGTGACCCGAGTGTGGCATTCGAGAATGCCGTGGCGCTGATGAAAGCGGGAGCGCAGGCCGTGAAGCTGGAAGGCCCCTACACCGAATTGATTCAATCGCTCGTTGCGGCGGGCATCCCGGTGATGGGCCATCTCGGGTTTACGCCGCAGTCGGTGCATGCCTTTGGGGGGTTCCGGGTGCAAGGTCGGGGCGAGGACGGAGACCGAATTGCCCGCGAAGCCATGGCCTTGCAAGAGGCGGGCGTCTTTGCCGTGGTGCTGGAGCTGATGCCCGCGACCGTAGCCGGAGAGATCACCAATAAGCTCGATATCCCCACCATTGGCATCGGCGCGGGGGTCGGCTGCGATGGGCAGATTCAGGTCATTCACGATGCGTTGGGCCTGGCGGACTTCAAACCCAAGCACGCCAAAACCTTCGTCAGCGGTCTTGAACTTCTGGCCGATGGCCTGAAGGGTTACAGCCAAGAAGTCCGCGCCCGAACCTTCCCCACCGACGAGCACTCGTCGTGAAAGTCTTTACGACGGCCGCCGAGTTGCGGGCTTGGGAAGCCACCGAGCCCCTAGTTTTCGTACCGACCATGGGGGCGCTTCATGCGGGCCACGCCTCGCTCATGCAAGCCGCCCGGCGACCGGGCCACCTCTCGGTCGTGAGCATTTTTGTAAATCCCACGCAGTTCGGGCCGAACGAAGACTTCTCAAAGTATCCGCGCACATTAGATACTGACTTGGAGATCTGCCGTGCACATGGCGTGGATGCCGTTTACGTGCCCGAAGTAGTAGACATTTATGCAGTAGGGGATGCGACTTCGGTCATTGTCCATGGGGTTGCTGAACCGTATGAAGGTCATTTTCGCCCAGGTCACTTTAACGGCGTTGCGACGGTGGTGCTGAAACTCTTTCACCTCGTCAATCCGGCGGTGGCGTGCTTTGGCCAAAAGGATTTGCAACAATGCGCGGTGATCCAGCAGATGGTTCGAGACCTGGGAATGCGTGTCCAGATCGAAGTGCTACCCACGATGCGCGAACCTGATGGACTCGCTCTGTCCAGTCGCAATCGTTATCTTTCGCCGAGTGACCGAGCCGATGCGGTTCGTCTCCCGCAGGCTCTCATGAAGGTTCTCACCGAATTGCAGCAGGGCCGCGAGGTGGAATTGACCCGGACTGAGGCCATTCAGGACCTATCCTCAGCGGGATTCGATGTCCAATACCTCGACTGGATCGACCCCGTCACCTTCACCCCGCAGACTCACTTTGCCCCTCAGTTCCGGGTGATCGTCGCCGCCAAATTCGCGGGGGTCAGACTAATCGATAATATGGGGGTTCAGGATTTGGACCTTATAAATCACAAATTGCCTTGACATAACAAAATGTAAGTGTTATAGTTATAGTCGTTTCCTCCGCAACTAGGAAGAGGATCAAATTCCATGGCTAAATCGCTTGAACAAATCAAAGCTGCCCTCAAGCTCCGTGCTGAAGGCAAAAACAAGCAACTCACGCTTCGTCTCGGTGTCAAAAAGTATGTGCTTCCCTTCGAAGTTCGTCTGATCCAGCGCGACAACCACATCTTCGTCCACATTCCGCCCTCCGCTGAAATCTTTGAGATAGGCGACGAAGGCCTGACGATGATCACCGATGCGACCGAAGCGGATGCCGTGGCGAAGAACCTTCGTCGCAGCCGCAAGCGCAAGGCCACGACCAGCACCAAGAGTGCTCCGGTGGAAGTTCCGGCCAAGTTGGCCGCCGCTCTCGCCGAAATCCCGGCGGGCTACAAGCTCGGTCTGGACCGTAGCGGCAACCCGCGCCTCGTCAAGACGCGCAAGCGCCGCAAGTAAGCCCCATTTGGCCCTTGTATTTGCTCCCAAGTGCCCTCGCGGCCTTGGGGGCATAATGTTTGTCTAGTTGATGCCGCCATAGCTCAGTGGTAGAGCGCCCGCCTTGTAAGCGGATGGTCGTCGGTTCAAGTCCGTCTGGCGGCTCCAGAACTCGATCCCTCTCAGGCCGTATCGTAAGCCGGGTCTTGCATGGACCACGTGCGAATCCAGCCCCACACGCTCCAGGCCAGCAGGATGCCACCCCCGGCCCCCAGGGCCGCGTTGATGCCAAAGTGGTCGGCCACCCAACCAAAGATCAGAATCCCCGCCGGGGCCACGCCCGAAACCGCCCACATGTGCATGGCCAGCGCCCTCCCCCGCAGGTGCGCCGGGGCAATGAGCTGGAACAACGTGTTCGAAGTATTGAACTGCATGATGGTGCCCATGCCACACATGGCCAAGCACACCATGGCAATGGCCTGATTCGGAGCCCAAGCAAGGAGACACAAGGCAATGGCCACCATAGACATGGCCACGCGCACAATCGTGAACTTGACCGGCCGACCGCTGATCGTGCTGACCAAAAGTAGGCCGATCACCGCGCCCACCCCGATCGCTGTGAAAAGATTTCCCAGGCCACTCGCCCCCAAGCCCAATTTGGTCTTCGCGATGGCCGCCATTAATCCGAGATAGAACACCCCGAAGACACTGGTGGCCGCTTCAAGCAAGAAGATCACCCGGAGCCGATCTTCCTTAAAGACATAGCGGAACCCTTCGGCCACCAAGTCCCGGATGGGCTGGGGTTCTTTGATCATCGGACCAAGGTCCGCGCGAATCATGTTCACGGCCGCAATGAGGAACGCAAAGCTCAGCCCGTTCACCCAAAACGCGTAGGCCGGGCCAAACTTGGCGAGGATCACACCCCCAATGGCCGGCCCCGCCACGCGGGCAAAGTTGAACGTGAGGGCCTGAGTGGGGATAGCCGCCGGCAGAACCTCCACCGGCACCGACTGCCGCACAATGGACTGCCGCGCGGGCATCTCCATGGTGCTCACCAAGCCCCCCACCAGCGCCACCACCACCAGGTGCCAATAGGCGGCAAAGTGGAAGTAGGTGGCAAACCCCAAGAACAGCGGACCGATGGCGCTGATGATCATCATCAGGGTCAGCAATTTCCGGCGATCCAGCATGTCCACGTAAGCTCCCATGAGCGGACCCAAGAACGACACGGGCGCCATTCCGCAGAACGAAACCACCGCCAGCATGAAGGGGTCGTCATTGGTTAGCCCATAAGCCAACCAATCCTGGGCCGTGCGCTGCACCCAAGAGCCCGTGAACGAAAGTAACGAGCCCAGCCACAGGATGCGGAAATTGAAGTGGCTGAGGGCTTGAATGGCGGGAATCTTTCTCCATCCACGCAGAGGGATGGGCTCCGCCGGACTGGACATAAAACCAGTCTATCCCCATAGTTGCCCGGCAATCAGGAATCGACGTCCACAAACTCGACGCCTAGCTGCGTGAACGCCCGCTGCAGCGCGACGAACTCGTGCCGTTTCATTCCGGTGAGCAGGTCATAGCCCACGGCCAGCACCCGGGCTTTGTCACCGAGAATCAGCTTGGCTGTCACCTGGGCAGACGAGGCCACCCCGATGACGATGCCGTACTGACCGTTATCCAGCAGATTCTCCATGGGCGTGGCGGGGTCTAGCCGGCGGTAGTCATCCGTGCAGAGCTCAGAGAAAGGATCGTCCGGGTGGGCTTTGTAGTCGACATGGGTGGCTCCGTTTTCGGCCAGCCATTGGCGGATCGTCGCTGTGATGCGGTCGCGACCCGCTTCGTCGATCCA
>CAZDWU010000133.1:0-4041 GCA_964509165.1 uncultured Chthonomonas sp.
TGACCATGACCGGCCGCCGCCGCTACTTCTCGGACATCCACGCGGGCAACCGCACGGCCCGGCAGTACGCCGAGCGCCAGGCCATGAACGCCCCGATCCAGGGCACCGCCGCCGACATGATCAAGCTGGCTATGCTGCGCATGCCGAAGCTGCTGGAGGGCACCGGCATCCGGATGCTGCTGCAGGTGCATGATGAACTGGTGTTTGAGGTGCCGCAGGGTCAGCACACCCCGCTGGAACCCATCCGCGAGGCGATGGAGCAGGCGCTGCCGCTTAATGTTCCGGTAGAAGTGGATGCCAAGATCGGCCCGAACTGGCTGGACATGACCCCCATCGCCCGCCCGAGCTAACCTCAAGCCAGCCACCATGGGAGTCATCCAGCGCGAGTTTGAATCGGACCGACGAGACATCGAATCGTGGGTGATGCTCCCGCTCGCCGGGCTGTACGCCATCGGTTGGATGAGCTACGAGCTGATGTATAAGCTCGGGATCAAGCGGCCCCAGCAGCCGCACTCACCCATCGTGTGCATCGGCAACCTACGGGTGGGGGGCAGTGGCAAATCGCCGGTGGTCATCCACGTGGCGCAGGTGTTGCAAGGGCAGGGGCGCGAGGTGGTCATTGGGTGCAACGGGTACCGCAGTCCTCGCCAAGAGGGGGCGAGCTTAGCGCCGGTCGGGCCGCTTGACCCGAAGGAATGGGGCGACGAACCCGCCATGATCCGCGAGGCTTTGCCCGATGTGCCGCTGGTGGTGGGGCGCAAGCGCGTCGACGCCGCCGCCTTGGTGGCGGCGCATCACCCGGGTGCGGTGCTGCTGATGGACGACGGGTTCCAGCATCTACCGCTCCGCAAGGATGTGAGCATTGTTCTGGACCCCGAGCGGCCGGTGAACTCGTTCTGCCTACCCGCTGGGCCGTACCGTGAGCCCCGGGGAGCAGGGCGGCGCAAAGCCGACTTGCTCCTGCCGAACGATCAATTCTCGGTGCAGCCCTACATTCAGGGCATTCACTGGACACAATCGCCGGTGCCCGCCCCTGCGCGGGTGGCCACCCTCACCGCCATCGCTTATCCGCACCGCATGGTGATGACGGCCGAGCATTTGGGTTATGACGTCGCCAGCGGCGTGGCCCGCCCCGACCACGACCCGCTCGATGATCCGCAGCTTCTCAGCCGCATCCCGTCGGACCTGCCTATCCTCACTACGGCGAAGGACTGGGTCAAGATTCGGCAACGGCCCGACGTAGAATCGAGAGCTTGGGGAATCCTGCAATACGGCGTCACGATCGAGCCGGCGGCAGAGTTCGCCGAGTGGCTGGGCGCACGTATCGCCGCGAAGTAGTTCTATGAGTCAACGTCGGAAGGCCCTGGTCGGCAAAGCGGGGGAGTGGCTGCTCCGCACGCTGCGGCGTCGGCTGGTCGGTCGCCCGGATGAGGTGATCGAGGCCACGGGGCGACGGTGGGGCCGTATCCTTCAGCGGGTAGGGCGACGCACCGAAGTGGCGGATCGGAACCTGGCGATGGTGTTCCCCGAGTGGTCCGGCTCCGAGCGGGCAAGAGTGATCCGCGAGGTTTACGAACACTTCGGCACCGTAAGCGCGGATTTCTTGGCCTACGCCGAGCGGCCCTTGCCCGAATTGGAGCAGAAAATCACCGTGGTGGGGCGCGAGCACCTCGAAGCCGCCCTGGCCGAAGGGCGCGGCGTGTTGCTGGCCACTGGCCACCTGGGGCACTGGGAGCGCATGGCCGCGTGGCTGTCGCGGTCGGGCTACCCCCTCAATGTGGTCATTCGTTCCGCCGACACCGGCGGCGTGGACCGCATCATCAACGATCTTCGCCGAGCGTCCGGCACCACCATCATCCCGCGCGGCGAGGCCACCCGCCCGATCCTCGATGCCCTCAAGGCCAACCAGATCGTCGGCATCCTCAGCGACCAGAACGACTCCAGCGCGTTCGTACCGTTCTTCGGGCACCCGGCGGGGACGAATCTTGGGCTGGGCGTGATTCACGAGCGTACCCGCGCCCCTATCCTGCCCGCCGTGTGTTGGCGCACGGGCGTGGGGCAGTACGAGATTCACTTTTTCCCGCCCCTCATGGTCTCTCCCGAAGGCGAAAAGGGCGTAGCGACGATGCAGGCGGTACATGCTTGGCTAGAAGAGCAGATCCGCACCCGCCCGGCGCAGTGGCTGTGGATTCATGACCGGTGGCGGGCTGCCCGCCGCAAGGGGTTGCTGTGAGCGCGCCCCGCATCCTCATTGTGCGGTTCGCCGCCATCGGCGACTGCGTGATGGCCGCGTGGGCGGTGACGGCGCTTCGGCGGCAATTCCCCGAGGCGTTCATCGGCTGGGCGGTGCAACGGGAGCCGGTGCCGGTGCTGGCCGTGCCGGATCTGGTGAACGAGGTGGTGGTCTTTGACCGTCGGCGCTGGAAGAGCATGAGCGGCCCGGCGGCCTTCCGCGAGCAGTGGGCGCAGTGGATGCGCCTGCGGCAACTGAACTTTGATGTCGGCTTTGACTTTCAGGGGCACAGCAAGACGGCTTTGGCCCTGCGGCTTTCTGGGGCTAAGCGGCGCATCAGCACCCGGGGCACGGATGCCCTCGCCCGCACGCTCAATCCCCCCGCCGCCCTCGCCGGGGATGTGACGCACGAAGTGGACCGGGCCATGGCCGCTGCCCGATTGATCTCTCCTCTCGAGACCCCCGAGCGCCCGATCATGCCCAACTTGGAGGCCGAAGTGGCGGCGTTCCGGGCTGAGTTTCCGGACCGACTGATTACGATCCAGACCGGAGCCACGGAGGCCGTCAAGCGGTTCGCCCCTGAGAAGTGGGCGGAAGTCGCGGCGGGGCTGGTCGCACCCGGAACCCAAATCGTCGCCGTCGGAGGCCCGGGCGACCCGGAAATCCCGCACCCGGACGTGCTGAACAGGGTGGGAGCCTACGACCTGCGCACCTCCATGGCGCTGGTGGCCGCCAGCCACCTCCACGTGGCCGCCGACACTGGCACCGGGCACATGGCCGCCGCCTACGGCGTGCCGGTGGTGAGCGTGTTTAGCAAGAATCGCCCCGAGCGATTCCGCCCCTACACCACGCAGGGCCGCATCATCCACGGCGGGATGCGGGCGGATGATTCCGACCCGGCGGACGTGATCCGCGCCGCCCAAGAGCTTCTGGAGGAAACGTGCGCGTCCTCATCGTAAGGCTGAGCGCCCTCGGCGATGTGTGCTGCACCCTGCCGGTGGCCTGCGCGCTCAAGGACGAAGGGATCGCCACCGAAATCGTATGGATCGCGGACAAGCGGTTCGCCGCCCTCGCCAAGCAGTGCGACGCCATTGACGAAGTCATCACCATCGAGAAATCTCAGCTCAAAAAGCGAGCCTGGGTGAAGGAGTTAGGCGAATTCGACGTGGCCCTCGATATGCAGGGGCTGCTCAAGTCGGGGTTGCTAGTGGGCGCGGCCCGCGCCAAGCGCCGCCTGGGTTTCCACTGGCAGCGGGAGGGCGCGCGGCTGTTTTCCAGCCCCGTGATGCCGGACCCCACCAGCCTGCACGTGGTGGACCAGTACGTGGACGTGGCCCGAGCCCTGGGCTGCCAAACGCACCGTGCCCGTTTTGGCCTCGCCCCCGCGCCGGAAGAACAAGCCAGCGTCGCCGCCAAGCTGGCCGATAGGGGCGTGAACGGCCCGGGTTACGCGCTCATCAACGCCGGGGCGGGCTGGGCCAGCAAGCGCTGGTCACCGGCCAAGAATGCGCTCCTTGCCGCGGCGCTCATGGAGCGCGGTCGGCCGGTGGTCTTCCTGGGAGCCCCCGGGGATCGCCCGATTTTCGAAGAAGTGCTATCCCACTGCACGGCGCCCCCGGTGGACATGGTGGGGCATACCAATGTGGCCGAGCTCACCGCCCTCATCCACGGGTGCGCGGTCCACATCGGCGGCGATACCGGCAGTACGCACATTGCCGCCGCCTTGGGCCGCCCCTGCGTGGGCATTTACAAGGTGAACGACCCGCGCCGGACGTGTCCGTACGGGCAGTTCATCCACACCCTTGAGG
>CAZDWU010000134.1:0-4024 GCA_964509165.1 uncultured Chthonomonas sp.
CCGCCCGGGCCCCTACCACGCCTGTGCGGCGTTCGGGTGGCGAAATCGCGTCCGGTTGCCCCGGTTTGCTGGCGGGGTCGTTGGGCAGGGTGTCCTGCCGGAACTCCTCGCCGTTGCTCACCCCGTCGCCGTCAGCGTCGCCATCGGCCAGGGCGGCCAGCAGGGCGGCATTCACTTCTTCCTTGCCGGCGGCCTCCATTGCATCGTGCACCGCCCGGCCATAAACGTTGCGGCGCGGCGGATTGGTGTGGCATAGGCCGCACCCCTCGGCCTTGGCGCGCTTGGCGGGCTCCATTTGGGGCAGCTTTTCTAGTTGTTCCAGGAACTCAGGTTTCCCCCACCCGAGGACAGACAGGCTCACGGTGGCCAAAAGGGTCAGGGCGTAGCGCGGCGCCTTCATTGTAAGTCGCATTCTACGCCCCCTCTCATTGCCTTAGCAACTAGTGGGTTACGCGCCCGCCAGCGTCCGCCTCAGCCACTCGTCCAGCACGCGGATGACTTCGGGGTTGAATTCCGCCCCTTGCCCCCACCGGGTCATGCTGTCCAGCGCCGATGTGGTCTTAAAGAAGCCGTGGTCGCTGCCCGCCACCATCTTGTATTCGGCGGTGCCGGGGCGCACCCCGTTCACAATCCGGGCGATCTCTTCGTGATCCCACTGGGTGGCAATGAACTCATTTTCGCCCCACATCGCCAGCACCTTGGCATCCACATTCAGCCAGGCGCCGGAGAGGTTGCGGGCGGCCAGCTCCCGCCAGAACCCTAGACCCACCCCGCTGTAGGTGCGGCCATCGGGGATATTGCCGCGCACGGCATCGGCCAGTTCTGGGCGGCGCTCGATGATCTGCTGCGGGCTCAGCCCTTCGATAAACACGTGGTGCGAAACCTGGGCCAGGTCGCGCAGGGCGTTGTTCACATCCCCCGGGGCGCCCCCGCCCAGCGCCATCTGGCGGCGCGAGTTCTCCAGCAGATACTCCGTCCAGGTCTTGGTGAGCGTGCCGTAGACGGCCACGCCCGCCACCTTCTCTTGCGAGGCCACCAACGGGCCGAAGCAGCCGCCCATGCTGTGCCCGAAGATGGCAATACGCTGGGGGTCTACGAATTCGAAGGTCTTGGCCAGGCGCAGGGCCTGCAGATAGGCGTCCTCCTCTTGCCCAAAGCCGAGCTCACTGTAGGCCGGGCCTTCGCTGTCGCCCTGGCCGGGCTTATCCACCCGGATGATGGTGTAGCGGTCGGCGAAGGTGGCCAGCACGTTGCCGTAGGCGGTGGTGGCGTAATCGCCGTCAATCGAATACTGGCCAATGCCGCCGATCATGAAAATCGTGGGGTGCGGGCCGGGCGCGGTGGGGTGCGTGGCAATCACGCGGATGCGCTTGCCCTGGCTCACCACCTGGTCGTAGTGCACGCGGAACCCGTCCGCCTTCATAAAGGGGCGCGGGGCCAGCGGGGCGCGGGCGGTACGGATATCGCGACCCCGAATGAACTCGATCGCGACCTCTTGGCCCGATTTGAGGGTGGCCAGGATGCGGGTGACGTCGGCGGCGGCGGTCACGGGCTCCCCGGCCAGCTTGGTCAGGATGTCGCCGGTCTGCAGGCCCCACTTTTGGGCGCTGAGCCCCTCGGTGACGGTGCCGATGAGGACGCCTTTGGCTTCGGTGAGGCCGGCGTTTTGCGCGGTTTCGAGCGTGAGCGGGCGCATCTGCATGCCCAGGGCCGGGCGGCGGAGCAGGGGTTCGCCGCGCTCAATTTGGGCGAAGGAGAGTGGCCCCAGGGCCAGGGCGGCAAGGAGGATGAGGCTTCGCGGGCCGGTCATACGGCTTGATACCGGTTGTGGTCGCTGCGGGTTGCCAACTTCCCGCCGGACCTAGCCCATCCTGCCGCATAATAGGCCATGACCGCCGCTGGGATTCAACATCCCGGACCTACCGAAGTGGCACCAAAAGCATCCTGTCGGTACAGATTCCACTTGGAGGTCAGAGTAGTTGGACTTTAAGAGTCATCTTCGGGAAGCTGAAGAAGAGTTTCTCAGCACGTACGTCTCGCCATTCGAAGATTTTCAAGGGTTGGCTGTCAACTGGCAACACATCTTCCATCATGTCAATACAGCGCTCAACTTGATTCTCCGAGATTCAAGCACATCGATCGCAGAAATGCGAGGAAGAGACGAATTCTACGCAAATTCGATCTATCCCACTCTAGTGTCTAACGAGATCGGAGGTAATCCAGAGCTTGCTACCAGCAACATCGATGTTGACCACGACCACCATCGGATAGAACTCCAGTCACCTTTGGCAGCCAGTGAAGATGAATTCGGTGGCGACTTCTGCCGGACCGTCCAGCCGTTCTTCCCGATCATCGCCTGTAGCCCGCCAAGGAGCAGCATTTCGTACCTCAAAGCGGTTGGCGACCTCAGTACAGCCTTGTTTGGCTACTTCACCGATGATAGCTTCAGCGTATGTGAACCAGAGTCCGAGTTGCTAAAGTGTAGTGCCCTGCTAGTCGCGCTGAACACCTCATACGCGCTCCAGTCGGAGCCCTGGTTCCTCGAGCACTGCGTCTCGAACAATAAGGTCATTTGGCGAGGTGACTTGAAGTGGAGTGTTGTTTCTCCCTACGCAGATCGCCTGATTGAAGGGCCATGAGGTACGGGCACGAGTCGGTTCGATCTCACACCTACGCGCTGGCCGATGCCTTCTTCCCGCCGGACCTAGCCCATCCTGCCGCATAATAGGCCATGACCGCCGCTGGGATTCGAAATCCCGGAACCCCCCTGCAACGGGAACTGATCGAGGACATTGTGGTGAACCGCAGCGCCGCCGAGCGCCGCGCCGCCACCCTCCCCGGTCGCCGCACCGTCAAAAAGCAGTGGCAAGCCGCCTGGCTGCTCCGCGCCATCCAGTGCATTGACCTCACCACGCTGAGCGGCGATGACAGCCCCAGCAACGTGCAGCGCCTGTGCGCCAAGGCCCGCCAGCCCGTCCGCCGCGACCTGCTGGAACAGCTCGGCGTGGAGCAAATCCACACCGGGGCCGTGTGCGTGTATCACCAATACGTCAAAGAGTGCGTACGCGCCCTGGAGGGCACGGGCATCCCCGTCGCCGCCGTCAGCACGGGCTTCCCCGCCGGTCTCTCCCCGTTCGAGCAGCGCATCGAAGAAATCCACCGTTCGGTGGAAGACGGCGCCGCCGAGATTGATATTGTCATCACCCGCGCCCACGTGCTGCGCGGCGAATGGAACGCCCTTTACGACGAAATGGCGGCCTTCCGCGAGGCCTGCGGCGAGGCGCACGTCAAGGCGATCCTGGCCACCGGCGAACTCGGCACCCTCACCAATGTGGCCCGCGCCAGCATGGTGTGCATGCAGGCGGGCGCCGATTTCATCAAGACCAGCACGGGCAAGGAGCCGGTGAATGCCACCCTCCCCGTGGCCCTGGTGATGTGCCGCATGATCCGGCAATACGAAGCGCAGACGGGCGTGAAGGTGGGATTCAAGCCCGCCGGGGGCATCCGCACCGCCAAGCAGTCGCTCGACTTTTTGATGCTGATGAAGGAAGAACTGGGCGACCCCTGGACGCACCCGGACCTCTTCCGCCTGGGGGCCAGCACGCTCCTTTCGGACATCGAACGCCAACTGGAACACTTCGCCACCGGCCGGTATTCCGCTTACCACCGCCACGCCATGGGCTAAATGCAATGAGTCAAGTCACTGATATCCTCCAGAACCTCGATTACGGCGTCGCGCCAGAATCCGCCCAATTGGCCGAAGACTGGCTGAACGAGCACGGGCGCACCTTTGGGCATTACATCGGCGGGCAGTGGGTGGCCGCCGACACCACTTTCGCCACCATCAATCCGGCCACGGGCACCGAACTCGCCCAAATCGGCCAGGGCACCGAAGCCACAGTGAACCAAGCGGTGGAAGCAGCTGGCGTTGCTTTCGGCACCTGGAATTCCCTCCCCGGGGCCGAGCGCGCCAAGTATCTCTACGCCATTGCCCGCCAGATTCAAAAGCATGCGCGCCTCTTTG
>CAZDWU010000135.1:0-3998 GCA_964509165.1 uncultured Chthonomonas sp.
AGCGGTCGGCAAAGCCGTGGAAGAACCGGTTGAATCCGCGCGCAAACGCCGTCTTCGGATGCTCCGGATCCTCCCCTTCCTTGAACCAGCGCGCGGCCAGCATCGGCGTGACCGTGAACGAAACGATGAGCGAGACCAACACACAAGTGGCGTAGGTCAGAGCCAACGGGCGATAGAACTGCCCCACAATGCCTCCCATAAAGGCGATGGGGAGGAACACGACCACGTCCGCCATGGTGATGGCGATAGCCGCCGTCCCGATTTCGTTTCGGCCATTCACGGCCGCATCAAACGGAGACTCACCCATCTGCAAGTGCCGATACGTGTTTTCGATGACGACGATGGCGTCATCCACCAACACCCCGACGGCCAGGCTCAGGGCCACCAACGTCAGCGTGTTCAAAGTGAAGCCGAACAGCTTAACCATGATCAGCGCCGCGAAGATACAGATCGGGATGGCGATGGAGACGATGAGCGTGCCACGCCAGTCGTGCAAGAACATGTAGGTAACGAGCATCACCAGCACGATCCCGAACGCAAGCGCGAACTGCAGGTCGAAGAGGCTTTCTTCGATCTGACGCGAAACGTCCAGCGTCGGCAAGAACTCGATGCCGTACTTGGCCTCGATCTCGTCGAGCATCGAAACCTTCTTGCCCGGCAGCGGCTGGCGGATGGCCTTGCTGATTTCCACCGCCGTCCCCTCCTTGGCTTTCAGGATCGTCACGGCAACGGCTTCTTGGCCATCCAGCCGGAAGTTGGTGCGGCGCTCGGCCACGGTATCCGAGACCGTCGTCACGTCGCCTAACTTGACCTGATTCGAGGTGGCATTGGGGTTCGAAGGATCCGACAGTCGAACCGAGAGATTCGAAATGTCTTCCACCGTGTCCGCTTCCCCCAGGACACGCACGTTGAACTCGCGCTCCCCGTTGGTCATGCGGCCGCTGGGCACGTTCAGGCTCGCCGATTGCAGGGCGCGCTGAATGTCCAGCACGCCCACGCCGTAGCGCATCATGTCTTCGATGCGTAGCCGCACTTGGATTTCGCGGATGTCGCCGCCGGCCACACCCACCGAACCCACGCCCGGCACCCGCGAGAACTCGTCCTTAAGCTCGTTATCGATGATGGAGCGCATCTCCACCGGGCTCAGCCGATCGCTCTTGGCCACCAGCGTCAGCACCGGGTCGGTGCCGGTGTCCACTTTGCCCACCACGGGGTCTTCGGCGTCCGTGGGCAGGTCGCGCTTGATGAGGTCAAGCTGAGTCCTCACATCGTCGATGGTCTCGGGCACGGAGGTTCCGATTTCGAGCTGAATCACGACGATCGAAACCCCGTCTTGCGAGGTACCGGTGATCTGCTGGACCCCCGAAATCCCGCTCACGGAGTCTTCAATGCGCCGAGTGACCAGGTTGTTGATTTCGTCCGGACCCGCCCCCGGGTAAACGGTGGTGACCGTGATGACCCCGAAGCTCACGTCCGGGTTGAGTTCCAAACGCGTGGATCGGTAAGCGATGAAGCCCATTAAGAAGATGGCCAGCATCGCCATCAGCACCACGACCGGGCGCTTAATGGATGTGATCGTTAAGCCCACGTCGGATTACCCCTGGTTCGCCTCGGTGGCCGGCTTGACTTCGCCTTCCGCTTCACCCGGAGCTTCTTTCTTCACCGGGTCACCCGCGCGCACTTTATTGCGGCCACGGTCAATCACTTCGGCGTTGGCCGGCAGGCCATTGACCTGCACCCGCCCTGCTTCGCGGACGCCCAGGGTCACGTTCACGCGGACGGCCTTGTCGCCCTCAATGACGTAGACGTAGCGCTGGGTGCCCTCAGACATCACCACCGCTTCCGGCAACGACACGGCATCTTTGACCGAGGTCGCCGTGACTTCGCCGCGCCCAAACATGCCGGGCTTCACGCTGTTCGGCGGATTCTTCACCCCGACGCGAAGGCGGAAAATGCGGCCCACTTGGTCAGCTTGCGGCTCGATGGCTTCGACAATGCCCTCCAGCTCCAAGCCCCGGATCGCGTCCACGCGGACAATCACCTTTGAGCCCATCGGAATCTGAGCGAGTTGCATTTCGGGCACTTCCGCTTGGAACACCAAGCCGCCGTCGCCCACAATCTGCGCCACCGGCGCGCCTGCCCCGAGCATCGAACCGACCGAAGCCGGCACCCCTTGGACCTTGCCCGCGTAGGGGGCGCGAATTGCCGTGTCGTTCAGAGCCTTGCGGGCAATGCGCACCGACTCTTCGGCCGCCTGCAGGGCGGCACGGGCCGCGTTGGCCTGGTCCTGCGGGATTAGGTCAAGCTCCTTCTGCGCGCGCTGGATGCGGACGTTCTCTTGGGCGGCCTTCACCGCTTCCTCGGCCACCCGGATGTCCTCCGGTCGCACCGCATCCCGCACGATGTCCAGTTGTTGCTGCGCCAGTTCATAGGCCGCCAGCGCGTTTTGGAAGCCATTCTCGGCCCGCTCGTAGTCGGCGCGGGCAATGGCCCCTTGGCTGTAGAGTCGCTCCGCGCGGTCTCGTGCCGCCTTCGCCGTGTCCAGGTCGCTCTTGGTGCGTCGCAGGTTGATCTCGGCTTGGTTGCGCTCCTCGCTGCGGGCGCCTGCCTTGGCTTTGGCCAGTTGGGCTTGCGCCTGAGCCAGCTGGGCTTCGGCGGCGGCCAGCGCCGCACTGCTCACCTTGGGCGTGGTCGCCACACTTCGCAGCGCCTGCTGAAGCTGGGCTCGCGCCGCGTTGGCTTGGGCAATCGCTTGCTGGAGGCGGGCGGCGGCATCCTGGGATTCCTGAACCGCAATCACTTGCCCGGCCCGCACGGCACTGCCTTCGCGGACAAACACCGACGTGAGGCGGCCCGGACCGGAGGCACCAATCGTCACCACGCGGTTAGTGGCGAACTTGCCCGTCACCGCCACGATGTCGGTCATGTCCTTGCGTTCCGGCGTAATCGTCGTCACCACGGTCACCGGGTTCGAAATGATCGCTTCCGTCTTCTTCGCTTGCTCCTGCGCTTCCTGGTCGCGGCAACCAACTTGAGTCACCACCAATGCGAGGGCCGCCAAGCCCACGCTAAGACCTCTTGTCCAAGTTTTCATGATTGATTTCCGTTCGGGTTGGCATCCGCAGCGGGCGCCGGGGCGGGAGGCTCGGTGGCCTCGGGGGTGAGTTCGTCGGTGCCGAGTGCGCGTTGCAGTTCGGCTAAGGCAAGTCGCTGGGCAAAACGCGCATCAGCCACTCCGGCGGCCGCAGCCCGTTCGTCGTTGATGGCCACCAGCACGTCCACCAGCAGTCCGGCCCCCTCGTCGTAGCGAAGGTTGGCCAGCCGCAGGGCTTCTCGGGCCAGGGTCAGGCTGTTTTCGGCCAGCGCCAAGGAGGCGCGGGCACTGTTGAGGTTCGTGAGTGCGGCCCGCACTTGCAACACGATCCCGAGCGAAAGTTGCTCCTTCGAGATTTCCGCGTCCACAGTGTTGGCGCGGGCGGCGTCGCGGTTGGCGCGGCTGCTGCCACTATCGTAAAGCGGGATGCTGAGGTTGATCAGCGCGAGCGTGCTCTTGCTGTCCGAACTTCCCCCCGTCCCCACAATGTAGGTCTGCTGCGCGCTCAGGGCCAAAGTGGGCGCATAGAGCGTTCGGGCTTGGTCCTCCAGGGCCAGGTAAGCCTGAATCTGAGCCGACGTGGCATCCAGTTCCGGCCGCTCCTTCAGCGCCCTTTGCACCAAGGCCGAATCCTCCGCCAGGGCGTCCGTCATCGCGGCGGGGGCCTGCAGGTCGAAACTAGTCTCGTCATCCATGCCCATCAGGTTCATCAGCGACCGCTTCGCCAGGTCCGCCGCAAGTTGGGCGTCCACCAGGTTGCGGTCGGCTTGCACCAGCGTGTTCTCGAGGCGCAGGACGTCGAACTGGGGCACCGAACCCGCATCGAACATCACCTTCGTCTTGTCCAGGCGTTCGGCAATGCTCGTCCGTACGGCCAGCTGAATCACCACCAGTTCCTGCGCCC
>CAZDWU010000136.1:0-3987 GCA_964509165.1 uncultured Chthonomonas sp.
TACGCCGTGCAGGCCGACTTTGCCCTGGCCCAGGGTGATGTGCGCGCCGCCGCCAAGGCCTATGCATTTGCCGCCCAGTTTGCCCCCGACAACGCGGTGTACCTGCGACAGTACGAGGCGCTCACCGTGGCCGCCGCCCGCGCTCCGCAAAGCCGCGTGGCCCGGGATGAACGCGCGGGTCGCCCTCTCACCCTCGCCTATGCCACCATCCTGGGGCTCGCCTGCTACCTGGCGCTGGCCCGAGAGCCCGCGCTGGTGCCGCAATTCGGCCCCCTCAGCGAGTGGACCGCCGGAGTGCTGATGGCCTTCGTGGTCAGCGGATTTGCCCTGGGGCTGGCCGGGGCCTGGGGCGGCTACCTCAGTTCCTGGAGCATCAGCATGGAAAGCAGTGTCCAGCGGGTCGGCCCGGTGGTGTGGGTGCTCATTCTCGCGCCCTTTTCCTTCCCTCTTTGCGCCGCGGTGCAGTGGTGGTTTGCCTACCGTCGGCGGGGTTGGTCGCATCCGGCTTTCCGGCTCATGATCCTGGTGATCTCGGGGCTCGCCATCCTCGCGGTGGGCGGACTCCCCTCGGGTTGGGGGTTGGTCGGCCAGATGCTCCTGTGGGGAGGCAACGTGATGGGCATCGCCGCGCTTCTGGGGTGGGCCCTGGGGGATGTCCGGAACCGCGTTTGAGCGACCGGTAAACTCTGGCCTCGATGCCGAAGCGCTACTACCTGACCACACCCATTTACTATGTCAATAGCGTGCCCCATGCCGGCCACGCGCTGACAATGATGGTGTGCGACGCCACCAAGCGCCACCGTGAGCTGCGCGGGGAGGAAGTGGTGTTCCTAACTGGCACGGACGAGAACGGCACCAAGGTCGCCGAGGCCGCCGCCGCCGCCGGCGAAACTCCGCAGGCCTTCACCGACCGCATCAGCCAGGCCTTTGTGGAAGCCTGGCGCAAGCTCGATTTTCAGTACGACGACTTCATCCGCACCACCGAACCCCGCCACCACGCGGCCGTCCAGCGGCTTTTCGACATCCTCCGCGAGAAGGGCCACGTCTACATGGGCTCGTACGAAGGGTGGTACGACGTTTCCGCCGAGACCTTTGTGCGCGAAGCCGACCTGGTTGATGGCAAGAGCCCGGACGGCAACGAAGTGCGATGGGTGAGCGAGGAGAACTATTTCTTCCGACTCAGCGCATTTGGCGATCCTTTGCTCGCTCATATTGAACAAAACCCCGAGTTCTTGCAGCCCGAAGGCCGCCGCAACGAGGTCATTTCGTTCATCAAGCAGGGCCTGCGCGACATGTGCATCACGCGCGCCAACCCGGGCTGGGGCATCCCCGTGCCGGGTGACGACAGTCGCGTGATTTATGTATGGTTTGACGCTCTTATTAACTATCTCGCCGCAACGGGATGGCCTGAAGCCGGGTGGGAAGACCTGTGGCCCTGCGACGTGCACTGGATGGCCAAGGAGATCTTCACGCGGTTCCACGCCACGCTGTGGCCCGCCATGCTGATGGCCGCCGACCTGCCCCTGCCCCGCACGGTCATCGCCCACGGGTGGTTCACGTTCGGTGAGGGCGGCAAGATGAGCAAGAGCAAGGGCAACGTCATCAACCCCGACGACCTCATCCAGAAGTTCGTGGAAGCCGGGTGCCAACCGGAGCTAGCCATGGATGCCGTGCGCTGGGTGCTGGCCCGCAGCGTGCCCTACGACAACGACACGAACTTCACCGAAGATTCGATCGAGCGGATTTACAACGCCGACCTCGCCAACGACCTCGGCAATGCGCTCAACCGGGCGCTCAACATGGCCCACAAGTTCGTGGGCGGCCAGATTCCGGATGCGGAACCCGAAGCCGACCTGGTGGCCGCCATCAGTGATGCCAAAGCCAAGGTCGCCGACGCCTTTGATCGCCACCGGATTGACGAAGCCGCCGACGGCGCCATTGGCCTGGTGCGGTTCCTCAACAAGTACATCGACACCCGCGCCCCGTGGGCCCTGGCCAAGAGCGAGGACCCCGCGCTGGGGGCCGTGATGCTCTCCATCCTGCTCGGCCTTCGCGCCAGCGAGGCCCTGGTGCGGCCGTTTATTCCCCACGCTGCCGACGCCATGGCCAAGCAGCTCAACCTCGCCCCGCTCACGGATTACGACGCGATCGGCACTCCGGCCAGCCTCCCGGCAGGCACCAAGCTCAACAATCCCGAGCCGATGTTCCCGCGCCTGGAGCGCGCCAAGCCCGAACCCAAGCCCGCTGCCGCCCCGGCGGAGAAGGTCGAGAAGAAGGAGAAGCCGAAGCGCGGCCTACCCGAGCCTGCCCCCGAAGTCAGCATTGATGAGTTCTTCCGGTTCGACCTGCGTGTGGCACGGATTATCGAAGCCGAACGAGCCGAGGGGAGCGACAAGCTGATGAAGCTACAGGTGCGGGTGGGCGACATCCAGCGCCAAATCGTGGCCGGCATCGCCAAGCAATACGCCCCCGAGGACCTCATCGGTCGCCAGGTGGTGGTGGTGTTCAACCTCAAACCTGCCAAGCTGATGGGCCTGGATAGCCAGGGGATGATCATGGCCGCCGACGGCCCGGATGGCGGCGCCATCCTGCTGGAACCGGACAAGGAAGCCCCCGAAGGCTCCCGCGTTCACTAAGCGAACGCTCAGATCTCCACGCCGTGCATCCACTCGATGCCGGCGGGGGTCACCAGCGCCAGGTCGAACCTCAGTTCGTGCTCTTGCAGCTCGTGCGCGGCTTGGTACGCCTCGGCGGCTTGGCGCAGGCGGCGGCGTTTGGTGGGCGTCAGACTCTCCAGGGCGGCCGTCAGCCCCGCCGCGCGTTCCTTCACCTCCACCATCACCAGGGTGTCACCCTCCAGGGCCACCAAGTCCAGTTCCCCGCCGCCCCCGCGCCACCGGCGGGTCAGCAGGGTGTAGCCCCGGGCCAGAAGCTCGGCGGCCGCGCGATCTTCGGCGGCTTTGCCTACGGATTGAGGACCAGACATCCTTGCAGTTCCGCCTGCCGCACGGGCGCAAAGGATCGGCGGTGAATCGGGCACGGGCCGTAGCGGTTCAGCGCCTCCAGGTGGGTGGGGCTGGGGTAGCCCTTGTGCTTTTCGAATCCGTACTGCGGCCAGCGCCGCCCGGCGGCGATCATGTAGGCGTCGCGCTCCACCTTGGCCAAGATGCTGGCGGCGGCAATGGCGGCGTGGTGCCGGTCACCCTTCACAATGGCCCGCCCCGGCAAGGCCAACCCCAAGGGCACCCGGTTGCCGTCAATGGCGGCGCGTTGGGCGGATTTTTGGATGGCGGCCACGGCCCGGCGCATGCCCTCTTCGGTGGCGCCCAGCACGTTGTATTGGTCCACGTCGTCGTGGGTCATCGCCACCACGTGGAAGGTGGCCTCCGCGCGGATGCGGGCGGCCTGGGTTTGGCGCTGGCGTTCGGTCAGGGCCTTGCTGTCGCCCAGGCCCGTGAGGTCGAACCCGGGGGGCAGCCACACCGCCGCGACGACGACCGGACCGGCGAGCGGACCCCGCCCGACCTCGTCCACGCCCAGTTCGTCCTCAAACCATTCCATTGTTCTTCACCAGACGCGCCGGGTTCGCGCGAGGATTCAGACGCCGCGCCGGGCAGTCCCGGTGGCCTCACATCTCCGCGCCGATTCGTCTATACTCTAGCCCACGCGGCGGATATAGCTCAGGGGTTAGAGCGCCTCACTGTGGCTGAGGAGGTCGTGGGTTCGAGACCCATTATCCGCCCCAAATTTCCCTTATTCGTCCGTCGGCATTTGGTCGGCGGAAGTCGCCCCGCCCACGTTGCGCGCCCGGTCCTTGGCCGCTTGCTGCACGCCACCACCGCCAGCCCCTTGCAGGGCTTCGGGGTTCTGCACCGGCGCCATTCCTCCGGCCGCACTCGGCATCACGCCCACATTGCCCTGAGAGCTATCGGCGGACGTGGCGGCCCCACCGGTCTCAGCCCCCGGCGCGGCGGCTGACGTCGAATC
>CAZDWU010000137.1:0-3947 GCA_964509165.1 uncultured Chthonomonas sp.
ATGAGGAAGACCGAGGCCAGCCCCAACACGGCCAGGCCGATAGTGACCAAAACCTTGGTCTTCATGCCGACCTCCGTTGGCGGATGGCCTGCATGACCGATTCGTACTGGCTACGAAACCACGCGACATCTTCCATGCCTTTGGTGCGCTCGCCGTACCAAACCGTATCAAAGCGCGATGTGGCTTCGCGGAAATTGAGGTCTGCCGGGCGGGTGCGGCTCCTTTCCAGGCGGCGAAGGTGCTCCCAGTTCGTCTCTTCGCGGCGCAAGGGGATGATGCCGTGCTCATCAAAACGCACCAGGCACGCGAGGTAAAGACAACGAACGGCCTGGCGGTGTTGGCCTTCGCGGGCGAGCTGATCGGCCCGCTTGAGCCACTCGTCCGCCGGGAGAGCGGCTTCTTCATCGCTCAACAGGCCCTGCCCGACGGCAGCGGCCCGGCGGCGCACCTTGATGAATCGTAACGCAAAGATGACCAGTGCAATGGCCGCCAGGATCACGAGGAGTTGGACGTAAGGAATGACCCCGGCCAGAGCGCTACCTCCCACAGCGGGGGCCCCGAATCGCGGCATGAAGCGGGACAAGAACTCCTGGATGCGGCGGAAAACTTCGGCAATCACTTCCCCCGAGCGGTTCAGGCCATCGGCCAGCCAGTTGTCCGTGCGTTCGGCGGGGTTGAGTTCACGCGGGCGGTACGCCGGGGGAACCAAGATCTTCTTCGCCTCGGCCCGGGCATCTTTCACCTTCGTGGCACCCGCCGCGTCACCCCATTTGCCATCTTTCAGAAAGTCGCGCAGGGTGCGTTGGCGGTCACTCAAGGTCAGCCGCATCAGGTCTTGGTCGCCCAGCAGGTTCCGTTCGCGTTGAGTTAAACCGCTCCAGATAGCCTGGAACTGCTGCTCATTCGGGGCGGCCGCGAGCTTCCGGGCCGCTGTTACTTGGCCTAGTGCACCGGCTAGCAGGCTAACGCAGCAGACGAGTGCGACGAGTGCCCGCACGCAAATCCTCCGCCATCATTCGCACGTCGAGGAGTTCGAATCGAACTCGCCGATCAAAGTAGACCACGGTGCTGACAATGCCCCAGAGCGGCAAAACCAGCATGATGCCGCCCAGATAAGGTAAAGCGCTGACCACCTGGAAAAAGAGCGACACACCCGGCCCGAGTTGTCCTTGCAAACCGGTGGCAGCCGTGAGGGCCAAACTCAAAATCACCTGCAATCCTACGCCCAACACAATGAGGATGAGCAGGCAGGCAAAGAGAACCCCCACCATCGGCCCCACAACATTGGGTGAAAACGGGCGGTTGGAAATCAAGTATCTCGAGCGGGCCAGGGCGTTCTTGCCCCGACTGCCTTCGAGGATCATCACTGGCCCCAGGAGCAGGGTTCGGCCCAAGAAAACCAGGAACACCAAGACACTGGTGGCGAGAGCGAAGGCGCCTACGGTGGTGAGAAACACGGCGAGGGCATCTTCCTGCGTGGTGCCATCTCCGACCCGGCTGGATCCGAAGAACGCCAGGAGGCTAATGACGGGCGGCAGGATGATGAGGTGGAGGTGCGCAATATACGACCGCACGAAGGCGGCGAGGTCGGCCGAGCCCGTTTCCTCCTCCGGGCTACCCATGATGACGCGTGTGGCCGCCTTGACGCAGTGGTACGTGGCGGTGGCCATGCCCCCCACGGCCATGGGCGTGCAGACCAGAACTCCGAGCCCCAACGCAATGAGCACCTCGGCGGTTTGCTGGGTTTCGCTGGCCCCGGCAGTGGACTTAAACAGCCCGGGAAAGATGAACGTGAAGAGGAACACGACCGAGGCGAAGATCAGCAGGCTTGGCCCCAGCATCTTGGGCCAGAGTTCGCCCAACAGCCGCCGGTAGAGGTCGGTGGTGAGGTCCACGATTTCGCCGTCTTCGTAAGGCCGAAGTAACGGACGGGGGTCGGCGAGGCGGCGTCGCTCTAATCGATCCCGTGGATCCACGCCTGCCATAGGCGTATCGTACCGCCCGCGCGGAACGTTTTTGACCTCAGAACGTCTAGACCCATGTGAAGATTCTTGCGACCCTGGCGATCGGGCTGGCAGCCGGTGCCGCCCTGGCCCAACCCTCGATCTCCAGCCTGACTCAGCCGGGCCTGAAGGACTTGTCCTTCACCTGGGTGGTCGAATCCGCCAACCAATCCGAACTGGCCAAGATCAACCGCGACTTTGCCCAGTCCATGCGCATTAAGCGTTCGACCGTCGAGATGAAGGAGCCGTTTATGCTTCGCATGGAATCTACGGTGGAAGATAGCCAAGTGATCTTCATCGTCAATGGCGGCAAGAAGGTTACGCGCATCCCCCGCAGCGGCCTGGTGGCCCGCGATGACGTCAGCCGAGCCCCGGGCAAGCGCCAAACGTGGTTCGATTTCGGGATTCTCACGCCGTCGCTGTTCAGCAACTACTTTTCGGCGAAGTTTTTGCGCACGGAAGCTCGCGGCGACCTCAACGGTACGCACGTGTTTGACATCACCTATGTGGCCAGCCTGAACGATAAGACGCGCCACCGCATTTGGATTGATCCGACCCGCAAGATCGTGCGCAAGCGTGAGTGGTACGGCCAAGACGGCACTCTGCGCGCGGTGTTCAGCTACCAATCGCCGATTCAATCGAACGGCCAATGGGTGCCGAGCCGCCTCGTGGTGACCAATGCTTCCGGTCGTCAGGCTGGGGTCAGCGTGTTCCAGAACATCCGCGCCAACGGGGGCATTGCCGCCTCCCGATTTGCCACTAACTAAGCGCGTAACGCGTTGGTGACCGCCATGCTGAGTTGCTCCGCCGCCAAGCGGAGCAGCATGCGGTTGCGCTCGTAATCGAGGCGCGTGGGCCCGACGATGGCCAGGGTGCCGGCCTCGTCCGTCCCCACAAAGAAGACTTCGCGCAGGATGCTGAGCGAGTGGAGGGGGGCGGATTCGTGTTCCGAGCCAATGGTGACGTGGCCTTGCTTGGTGTCCGCCACCGCTTGGTGCAGGTCGGTGCCCTGCTCCAGAGCTTGCAGCACCATCGCCATGGCGTCGGTGTCGCGTTGGAACTCGGGCTGGGCCAGGATGAACTCTTCGCCATCCGAGACCACTTGCAGGCGGGTCAATTCTTCCGCCAATTCGCGTATCGCTTGCCACACGCCGGTCACGACTTGAGAGACCAAGGGGTTCGGCACCGTGGGCATCTCGTGGACCAGCAGGGTGCGGAGGTTCTTGCCCGTGATGTGTTCGGCGAGGATTTGATTGGCATCGCCGATGTGTTCGATGGTCGCGGTGGCGGGAATACCGAGGAAGCGGTTTTCGGCCAACCCGTTCTCCAGCACCATTACCAAGAGGGCGCGTCCGGGGCCGAGACCCGAGATCAGCACCTGGCGCACCTTTACATCCCCATTGCGCACCAAAGCCGCCGTGCAAAGCAGGTGCGTGAGACGGCTGAGGGTCTTGGTAGTGGACTTCAGGAGTTCACGGAGAGGCTCGTCCTCGTCAATGGCGTTGCGAATGGACTGACGATCGGAAGAGCGCGGGTCCACGCTCGAAGTGAGATTGTCAACAAAGAAGCGGTAGCCCTGGTCGCTGGGCACGCGCCCGGCACTCTTGTGCGGCTGAGAAAGGAACCCAATCTCGGTGATTTCCTTGACTTCGTTGCGGATGGTGGCCGACCGCACACCCAGGCCGTACTTGGAGGCGATGAGTTCACTGGGGACGGGTTCGGCCCCGACCACATATTCAAGCACGATGGCCCGCAGAATCTGCCGCTGACGATCGGAAAGCTCACTCATACCGGGATGTCTTCAAGTATTCCAAATTGAAGGCTATTTTTGATGGGATTGACTGGCTTTCGGCTGGCTTTCGGGGCGGGGAAGGCGTAGAGTATGAGCATGAGTGCCAGCCCGCGCGACCGAATCATGGGCGTCGAGACGGAGTTCGGGTGCTT
>CAZDWU010000138.1:0-3938 GCA_964509165.1 uncultured Chthonomonas sp.
GCGGAGTTTCATGAGCTGGCCATGGAGCAGGTGAGTGCACGTTATGGGTTCTTCTATCATGATATGATGAACATCGGAGCCATTCACTTGCCGGTGAGCTTTGAATCAGTGCACGCGATCTCGCTCTCATATCGAGCCATAAAGTTCCGCGAGCCATATGTGGTCTGTAGCGGTTTGCAGCAGGTGGCTTTGGCTATGCGGAAGCGCTTTCTGGAGCAAACACGTCTGAAGGCTGTTGTCAGGGTTCACGGGGGGCTGGATTGGCCAACTGAAGTTTATCGTTGCGAACCAGCTTTAAGAGAGCGGGTTCAAGCTCGTGATGACTTTCTTCACTTCGCGAACTAGGGTGCCATGAAACCACTTACTGAAAAGACTGTAAAACAGCTAGTCTTCTTTAATCTCTTCGTCTCTTTGCTTCTGTTTGGTTACATGTTCTACTTTGCCGTCGTATTCAAGCGAGGCATGGAGTGGAACCGGGACCTACACAATCGGCAGGAGCAGCTCGAATATGAACTAAGCATGGTGAAGGCTCGTGTGGATGGAAACAAGGGGCGGTGAGATTCTGGTTGCCGTGCTGTGCGGCATATTTGGCGTGATGCTCATCCTGGGTAGCGTCAGCTCGTTGATCAGTGGGGAAGTTAGCCTCAGAAGATATGATGCACCCCTGAGCGAAGCATGGCCCATCACGCTCATCCTGGGTGTTCTCGGGCTGGTTCTCACGGTGATCTCAATCGTCGCCCTCATCCGGTTCCGCAAAGAGTCCATGGATTAGGGCTGAAAAGGAGCTTTGAGGCTGGTGCCCCCAACCCGCCCTAAGAAACCGGAACCGCGTCCCGCTCGTGCCGAATCCGCAGCACCAACCCTAGTTGGTAATTGCCAAACCCGCGCCCAAAGAGCGTAAATCCACCCTGGTTCTTGGCATCCGGCCGCACCCCAATGCGCACCTTGGTCGGCGTCCAGGGGTGAATGTTCAGCGCGTCCACCTTGACATCCGAGACCGGCGCCCCATCCAGCTCCGAGCCGTGTTCGTTCACGCTCCACGTCTTCAGCACGCCCCACTGGTTCATGTTGTCCGGGTACCAGCCGGGGTTCAGCTGCCCGCGCGTGCCGCCAAAGTCGCCCGGCGAGGTCCAGGTGCCCACTTCCACGTCGTTCACCCACAGGGTGATGTCGGAGGGCCAATCGTTCTTGTAGCCCGGGGCTTCCGAGCCCGCTTCCATCACCAGTTCGATCGCCTTCACCCGCGCGCCGGAGGGCAAAGTGTTGGGGAAGGCGTATTCAATGGAACCCGCCGAGGTCCACAGGATTTCCGCATTCGCCCGCTCGGGCAAAAAGAAGGAGACCGGCGCATCCAAGATGCCGATGATCTTCTCGCGCGAGGCCAGGCCGCAGGTGGGGTGCGGGTCCACGGTGGCAAACATGCCGACGGGCAGTTCGATCTCGGCAAAACCATCGGACTGCGAGGCGCGGGGCGCCAGGTCCACCAGCAGGCGCTCGAACACGCTACGGCACCGCTTTTGCATCCCCTGGGGCGCGGCCACGTAGTCGCTGGTCACCAGGCCGGCTTCTTCCAAGATCTGGATGTGCTTGGTAATGCTGGGTTGGGTGAGGGCGAGGGCGGTGCTGATTTCGCCGATGTTCATCTCGCGTTCGGAGAGCAATTCGAGAATGCGTGCCCGCGAGAGGGAGCCCAAGGCGCGAAAGATGGTCACGCTTTCGTGCGCCGAGATTTCCTTGATTTGGTGCTGCATGGTGCCGGAACCCGGCGGATTCTACCTAGGTCATGCTAGCTTCGAAATTGCGAAGAAGGGCACGTACTATATTCCCAAATGGGTATACAGTGGCTCGTTCCGCTTCGGCGGGAGATTTGCCCATGCCTCAGCCCACTCTCTGGTTTGTCACCGGCAGCCAACACCTTTATGGCCCCGAGACTCTGCGCCAAGTCGCTGCCAATTCCACCGCTATTGCCGCCGCTTTGAACGAGGCCAAGGCCATCCCGGTGGATGTGGTTTTTAAGCCCGTCATTACGGACCCGGACATGGTAAAGGCGCTGGTGCTGGCGGCGAACAGTGACCCCGATTGCATCGGCATCGTGCTGTGGATGCACACGTTCTCCCCCGCCAAGATGTGGATTGGCGGCCTCACACACCTCGCCAAGCCGGTGGTGCACCTGCACACCCAGTTCAATGAATCGTTGCCCTGGGGCACGATTGACATGGACTTTATGAACCTGAACCAGGCCGCCCACGGCGACCGAGAGGCAGGGCACCTGCACAGCCGGATTGGGCTCCGGCGCAAGGTGGTAGCGGGGCACTGGAGCCACGCCGAAGTGCAGGAGCGGCTGGGGGCGTGGACGCGCGCCGCACTGGCCTGGGCAGACATGCAGCGCACCAAGATCGCCCGCTTCGGCGACAATATGCGCTTTGTTTCGGTGACGGATGGCGATAAGGTTTCGGCGGAGGCGCAGTTTGGATTCAGCGTCAACGGCTTCGGGGTGGGCGACCTGGTGCAGGTGGTCAATCAGGTTTCGGATGCGGAAGTCGATGGGCTGGTGGCGCGGTATGCGGATGAATACGACGTGGCCACTGAGTTGCAGAAAGGCGGCGCCCGCCACGATGCCCTGCGCTACGCGGCGCGGCAGGAGCTTGGCATTCGGGCTTTCCTGGAGAATGGAGGCTTTGCCGGTTTCACCACCACCTTTGAGGACCTGCACGGCCTCGATCAGCTCCCTGGATTGGCTTGTCAGCGCCTGATGGCCGATGGCTACGGCTTTGGTGCGGAAGGCGACTGGAAAACGGCCGCTATGCTGCGCGCCTTCAAGTCCATGGAGCGAGGCCTCACGCCGGGCACCAGCTTTATGGAGGACTACACCTACGACCTCACGGAGGGCGACGAGAAGGTGCTGGGCGCCCACATGCTGGAGATCTGCCCGACCATTGCGGCGGGCAAGCCCAAGCTCGAGATTCACCCCCTGGGCATTGGCGGCAAGTCCGACCCGGTGCGCATGGTGTTCAGCAGCCGCACCGGCCGCGCCACCAACACCACTTTGGTGGACATGGGCTCTCGTTTCCGCTTGATCGTCAACGACGTGGAAGCGGTACCAGTGCCGCCGATGCCGAACCTGCCGGTGGCGAGCGCGCTGTGGAAGGTGAAGCCCAACTTCAAGGATGGCGTGGCCGCCTGGATCTACGCCGGGGGCGCCCACCACACGGTGTATAGCTACAACGTCACCAGCGAGATGGTGGAGGACTTTGCCGAGATTGCGGGCGTGGAGTGCGTGGTGATTGACGAGGACACCCGCCTGCGCGACCTGCGAAACGAGCTGCGCTGGAACCGAGGAGCGTACGGACTCCGTGGCTAAGCTCGCGCTCGGCCTGGATTACGGCACCAATAGCGTTCGCGGCCTGGTGGTGGATGTGGCCACCGGGGAAGAGAAGGCGACCGCCGTTTTCAACTACCCCAGCGGGGAAGCCGGCATCCTTCTAGACGCCCGCGACCCGCACCTGGCGCGGCAGAATGCCACCGATTACCTCAAGGGCTTCGTGGCGGTAGTGCGCGAACTCGGCCAAACCGTGGACCTGAGCGAGGTCCTCGGCATCGGCGTGGATACCACGGGTTCCAGCCCCATGCCGGTGCGGGCCGACAACTCGCCCCTCTCGGAGGACCTCAGTTTTGGCGCAAATCTGCACGCCCACGTGTGGCTGTGGAAGGACCACACCGGCTTTGCCGAGGCGGCAGAAATCACGGAGAAGGCGAACCAACAAGGCTTGCCCTACCTCGCCAAGTGCGGCGGTACGTATTCCAGCGAATGGTTCTGGAGCAAGCTGCTGCACTTCGCTCGGGTGGCTCCGGAAGCCTTTGCCGCCACCGCCTCCTGGGTGGAGATTTGCGACTGGATTCCGGCGGCGATCTGCGGCATCACCGACCCCGCGCAGATC
>CAZDWU010000139.1:0-1787 GCA_964509165.1 uncultured Chthonomonas sp.
CCCAGCGCATGCAGCGCAGGTTCACATAGAGGTCCGAAACCCCCTCGATCCCCACCGGTCCCCAGTAGCCAGCGTACAGGGCGCGGTCGTGGGCTTCGTACTGGCGGATGAAATCGCGGGCCGTGAGCAAGGGCGCGCCGCACACGGCACTGGTGGGGTGGAGCAGGTCCACCATCGTCTCCATCAGGTCGGGGCGGTCGGTCGCCATTGCATCCACCACAAAGTCGGTACGGAGGTGCACCACCGGTCCGGCGGCCACCGCACGGGGTCCATCTTCGTGGTACTCACGCAGCCGAATCCGCTTAAACTGGTCAATGATGTACCGGGTGACGAAGGCCTGCTCTTCAATCTCCTTGGGGGACCAGGCCGTGTCTTCGGCGCGACCCGATGCTGGCAACGGCCGAGTGCCCGCCAGCGCCATCGTCGAAAAATGTCGTCCATCCCACTTGCCCAGGAGTTCCGGGGTGGCGCCTAGCCACAGGCTGTAGTCGGGCAGGTAAGCCGCACTTACAAATGCATGGGGGTAGAGGTTCTGCAGGCGTGCCCATACCGTCTCGGGGGCCACATCCGGCAAGGGGCGCACCAAGCGGCGACTCAAAACAACCTTTTGCAGCAGGCCCTCCGCCATCCAGCGCTGGGCGTGTTGCACGGCCTCGGTGAAGTCATCGGCGCGCTCGTAAGCCCCACCGATTTCCGCCAAAGTGATCTCGGGGCCATCAGTTAGGTCAATCGCGCGGACCGTCTCAAAAGTCGCGCCGCCATCCTCAGAACGGAACAGCCCGTCCGCCTGAATCCGGAAGGCCGCATCCCCATCAAAGGGGTGAATCACGTAGCCCGCATCGCCCCGACTAATCGGCCCACGCGCGGACTGCACCTGGCCAATGAGGAACCAAACGGCGCTCTCGCCCGGTCGTCGCCAGGTCGCCCATCCCAAACCGCTGGCCCGCGCGGCTCGCCAAAGGGTTGCCGCTGCCAATTTTGGATGTCCGATGCTGGCCTGCATGAGTTCACCGGTACAGACTTTCAAAAGTTTCTGAAAGTTGTATCTATTTGGATTCTACGTCCAATTCTTTCCACGCGGTAGGGATATCCGGACAAATGCCACCCGAAATGGGGCGACTGCCGAACCAGGGAAGGGGGCGGTAACATGGGCCTGTGCCCCAAGGAAGTGGTCTCACCAGCGGTCCTCGCCCCGTTCATGCGCCTCGCGGATCCTCGCTGAACTGCGCGAATTGGCAGATTGAAGCGGCGTACCGCATGATCCAGAACAACCTGGACCCCGATGTGGCCGAACGCCCCGAAGACCTGGTGGTGTACGGCGGCATTGGCAAGGCCGCCCGCAACTGGGAAGCCTTCGACGCCATCCTGGCCGCTCTGCGGAGCCTGAAGGAAGACGAAACCCTGCTGGTGCAAAGCGGGAAGCCGGTGGCCACCCTCCGCACCACCACCGACAGTCCGCGCGTGCTAATTGCGAACTCGAACCTGGTACCCAAATGGGCGACCTGGGATCACTTCAACGAGCTCGACCGCAAGGGGCTGATGATGTACGGCCAAATGACGGCGGGATCGTGGATTTACATCGGCACTCAGGGCATCGTGCAGGGCACCTACGAAACCTTTGCCGAGCTTGGCCGCCAGTTCTACGGCGGCGATTGGACGAATCGCTGGATTCTCACGGCGGGCCTGGGGGGAATGGGCGGCGCCCAGCCGCTGGCCGCTGTTTTGGCCGGAGCGCACTGCCTGGTGGTGGAGTGCCAGGAGTCGCGCATTGACTTCCGCCTCCGCAC
>CAZDWU010000139.1:1887-3920 GCA_964509165.1 uncultured Chthonomonas sp.
CGCACTGCCTGGTGGTGGAGTGCCAGGAGTCGCGCATTGACTTCCGCCTCCGCACCCGTTACGTCGATCACAAGGTCCGTACCATCGAGGAAGCCCTGGCCATCTTTGCCCAGGCGACCGAGCCCACCAGCGTGGCCCTGCTGGGGAATGCCGCTGAGGTGCTGCCCGACCTCGTGCGACGAGGCATCCGCCCGGATGCGGTGACCGACCAAACCTCGGCTCACGACCTCTACAATGGCTATTTGCCGGCGGGTTGGAGCGTGGAGCAGTGGGAAGCTGCCCGCCATGTCAGTGAAGACGACCGCCGCCACCTGGCCGAACAAGCCGCCCAAAGCTGCGCGGTGCACGTGCAGGCGATGCTGGACTTCCAGCAGATGGGCATCCCGGTGATTGACTACGGCAATAACATCCGCCAGGTCGCTAAGGATGCCGGCGTGGACAATGCATTTGACTTCCCGGGGTTTGTGCCGCAGTGCATCCGGCCCCAGTTCTGCCGGGGGCGCGGCCCGTTCCGGTGGGTGGCCCTGAGCGGCGACCCCGAGGACATCTACCGCACCGATGCCCGCCTTAAGGAACTCTTCCCGCAAGACCAAGGCCTGCACCGATGGCTTGACCAAGCCCGTGAGCGCATTGCGTTCCAAGGTCTGCCCGCCCGCATCTGCTGGCTGGGCCTGGGCGAACGCCACCGCGCCGGGTTGCTCTTTAACGAGATGGTAGCGCGCGGTGAAGTCAGTGCCCCCATCGTGATCGGCCGCGACCACCTGGATTGCGGGTCGGTGGCCAGTCCGAACCGAGAAACCGAAGCCATGCGCGACGGCAGCGATGCGGTGAGCGACTGGCCGTTGCTGAACGCCATGACAGCCGTGGCCGGTGGCGCGACCTGGGTGAGCTTGCACCACGGCGGTGGCGTAGGGATGGGCTACAGCCAGCACAGTGGCGTGGTCATCGTGGCGGACGGCACCCCGGAGGCCGCCCAACGACTAGAACGGGTGCTGTGGAATGACCCTGCCATGGGAGTGATTCGCCACTCCGATGCCGGCTACGAAGACGCCCTCGCCTGCGCCCGCGAGCAAGGCCTGAACCTCCCGAGCCAACGCTGACCATGGAACTCACTCCCGGACAAATCCAAATCAGCCAACTGCGGGCGATTTACGAGGCATGGCAACCGGTGGCCTGGCCCGAGAGCCTATGGCCCGTGGTACGTCGCAGCGCCGAGGTCATTGAGCAGTGGGCGCAAGGCGATGAGCCGGTCTACGGCGTGAACACCGGCTTTGGCAAACTCGCCAAAATCCGGATTCCCGCGGCCGATCTTGGCCAATTGCAGACCAACCTGGTGCGTTCCCACGCCGCCGGAGTCGGCCCGCCGCTGGATGAAGACGTCGTGCGGCTCATCGTGCTGCTGAAGGCGGCATCCTTGGCCCGAGGGTATTCCGGAGTATGTGAAAGCACCCTCCGCGCCCTCATGGACCTCTACGACCATCAGATTTGGCCGGTGATTCCGTGCCAAGGGTCGGTGGGGGCATCGGGGGACCTCGCGCCCCTCGCCCACCTCACTCTGACCCTGATGGGCGAAGGGGAAGCCATGGTGGACGGGGAAGTGGTGCCCTCGGCGCTGGCCTTGGCCCGGGCCGGCCTGCAACCCATCGAACTCGGCCCCAAGGAAGGGCTGGCGTTGCTGAACGGCACCCAAGTCTCGACCGCACTGGCGCTGGCGGGGCTCTTTGATGCCGAGCGCGTATTTGCGGCCGCCCTGGTCGCGGGGGCGTTGAGCACCGATGCGGCGCGGGGAAGTGATGCCCCGTTTGATGCCCGCATCCACGAAGTACGAGGCCACGAGGGGCAAATTCGGGTAGGGAAGTGGCTCCGAGAGACGATGCAGGGAAGTGAGATCCGCGACTCGCACCGCGTGAACGATGAGCGTGTACAAGACCCGTACTCCCTCCGTTGCCAGCCCCAGGTGATGGGCGCGGCGCTCGATTTCATCGCCCCTGCGGCGCAGGTTTTGATGCGCGAAGCCAATGCCGTGACCGACA
>CAZDWU010000140.1:0-3897 GCA_964509165.1 uncultured Chthonomonas sp.
ACAGCCTGGATGTACTTAAGGCTTCCGTCGAGACGCTATGCGGCACCATCAGCGCTCTGCACCAAGAGCATGGCCACCACCCGTGCATCGGGCGGACGCACGGCATCCACGCCGAGCCCATCACCTTCGGCCACAAGTGCGAAGGCTGGCGCAATGAACTGGAGCGGAGCCTCAAGCGCATCGCCCAGGCCCGCGAGGAAATTGCGGTGGGCAAGGTGAGCGGGGCGGTGGGCATCCGCGCGCACGTCACGCCGGAACTGGAGGCTTCGATCTGCGAAAGCCTGGGCCTGAGCGCCGACCCGAGTTCGACCCAGATTATTGCCCGCGACCGTCACGCCCACGTGCTGAATGTGCTGGCCACCCTGGCGGGATCACTGGAGCGCATTGCCACCGAACTGCGCAACCTGCAACGCACCGAAATCCTGGAAGTGCAAGAGGCCTTTGCCAAAGGCCAAACCGGCAGCAGTGCCATGCCTCACAAGCGCAACCCCTGGAACAGCGAAACCGTGTGCGGCCTGGCCCGCCTGGTGCGCGCCAACGCCCACGCGATGCAAGAGAGCGTGATGACGTGGCACGAGCGGGACTTGACCAACAGCAGCCTGGAGCGCATTGTGTTCCCGGATACGTTCCAACTCACCGACTTCATGGTCCACCGCCTCAACCGCATCCTGGCCGGGCTGGTGGTGATGCCGGAGAACATGATGCGTAACCTGCGCCAGATGGGCGATCTCGTGTTTAGCGAGCACGTGATGGTGGCGCTGATTCAATCTGGCATGAGCCGCGAAGCCGCCTACAAGGTGGCGCAGCGCAATGCGGCCCGGGCGTGGGATGGCCACGACTTCCGCACGAGCGTGGCGGAGGACCCCGATGTTAAGGCGCGTTTAAGCTCGGAGCAGATTGAAGAAATTTTCGATTTGGACCACCACTTGCGACACGCTCCAGCCCCCCCGGTCGTCGGAAATTAAGAAGACCGATCGCGACGCACTTTTTGCCCGCTTGGCCTTTCAGGAGGAAAATGAAGCGCGCAGGGATGGCGGCGGTTTTGGTTATGGGGATAGGGGCGGCGCAGGCCATGCCCGTATCGTCGCTGGTGTGGGCATGGGAACTGCGCCCCAAGGTGGAAGCCATCGCAAATCCGGTGCCCGAAGTCGCCACGGCCCCGCCGGCCAAGGTTTACGGTGAGGGCAAGCGAGACCCGAAACTGGTGGACTGGGAGATTCCGAAGCGGTTCCAGGGCAAAACCATCTCAAAACGAGCCCCCTTCACAGACAAGGTCATTGCTTTGACCTTTGACGATGGACCGGACCCGAAGCTGACCCCCATGGTGCTGGATGCCCTGAAGAAGCACAACATGAAGGCCACTTTCTTTGTGCTGGGCTGGCGGGCCACGCGTTACCCAGCACTGGTCAAGCGAATCTTTGATGAGGGTCACACGGTGGCCAATCACACGTACAACCATCCGGCCAAGCCCTCGGAGGTGGCGGGATTGAACGAGATCCTGAAGACCCAGGAGGCGATCAAGAAAGCGTGCGGGAAGTACCCCACAATTTTCCGCCCGCCCTACGGCATCCGCGAGAGCTGGACGGCCAAGCTGGCGCGCCACCGCCTGATGCCCAGCGTCATCTGGACGATGTCCAGTGCCGACACGGCCGTGAAGGATTCGTACAAGGTTTACAAGAACGTGGTGTTCACGCCGCGCCCCGGCGACGTGGTGCTGCTGCATGATATCCAACCGGACACCGCCCAGGCGATCGGGCGCATCACGGACGAGTTGGCGGCGGGCGGCTGGCAGTCCATCACGCTGGATGACTACTTCCGGCGGTGGGATGAGATCGCCACGCAGCAAGAGTCGCAACCTGCGCGCTAAGCCAATCGTCAATACATAAGTATGCGGTGCTTGCTCGCGGTCTTGGCTTTGGGAGTTGTGGCTCCCGGATATGCGCTCGATTTTTACAGCCGAGGCGCGCGCCTTCCGGCCTTAGTTCAAAAGCTGGAAGCGGAGACGGGCAAGAAGCTGCGCGTGAGCCCCGAGCTTGAAAACGATGTCCTCTATGTGAACGTGAAGGGCGTGGAGGCCGAGGCGCTGATGGAACTGATCGCCAAGTCGGCGGACGCCAAGTGGCGACTCTCCGGCGAGACGATGACGCTGGAGCCGGATTCGGCCCGCCGCAAGCGACTGGCCAACGAACAACTGGAAGCCGACCGCCGCGAGCATATCGAAGCCGTCCAACAGAGTCTGAAGCAGGACATCGAAGACGAAACGACGATGGAGCTCCTCAAACTCCTGCGTGCGCTACCAAAATCGGCGTTCGGGCAGAACTACCCCAACCGCCTCGTCTTTAGCAGCAACCCCACCCGGGCGCAATACGCCCTGCGCGGACAGGCCGCCGGCCTGGTGGACGCCATGGTGAAGCAGCAGAACATGATGGCCGAAGCCAACCAAGAGGGCCAAGGCGAAATGGACATGATGATGGGCTTCATGAGTTCAGCCTTTGAAGCCATGGGCATCAAGAAGGAGGATCTAGTGCCGCAACCGGTGCGCACCCGCCCGACCAAGCTGCTCATTGTCATGAGCCCGAGTATCGGCAATTGGGCGTACTTCCGGAGTTCGATTGAAGCGCGGTTGTTCGATGAAAACGGGGCGCAAATTGCCACCGCCAGCTTGGATTTGCAGCGTGGAGACGACTACAGAACGGTGCGAGCGGGAGATATCGAGGAGGGAATTGTAATGGGAGACGAGGTTGCGACGCCGCCCCCGCCGCCGCCGGCGGACAACAGCCCGGTGATTGAGTACCGCGAAGAAAGCAAGAAGATTCTCACCCTGCAAGTGGACTTCTCGGCGGCTTCGTTCTCCACCAACCGAGTGATCCCGGAGGATCTTAAGCAGTGGGCGTACAACCCCTACACCTACGAGCCGCTGAGCTTTATGGCCTCGGACGCCTGGGATGCGTGGGCCAAGCACCACAACAAGAATGTGGTGGCCTACCTGGATGACAGCCAGGGCTGGATGCCGACCTTCTTTGAGGCCGCCCCGCGCACGATGGACCAGTTCCAGGCCATTCTTGACGAGACCTATACGCTGGCGGAAGAAGGCGGAGTCACCCTTGTCGCGCCCAAGAACCCCACCGAAGCCCGGCTCAACCGGATGAACCGGGCAGCCATCCAGGGGTTCATCAATAGCTCGAATGCCAATGGCGGCGTGCCGGACTTGAATTCTTGGGCGGCTTACATCGATTCCAAACCCATTGGGGCCCAGCCGCAAGGCATGCAAATGTTCTATGAGCAGTGGGCGGGCACGGATGGCCTGATTGCCAGCCAGATGCCGGGGCACGAGTTCAGCATGCGGCTGTGGAATCGCCTCTCGGCGAACCACCGGGCCAGCATCCTCCAGGGGCAGGATCTCCCGATCCGTAACCTCGGGCAATCCGCCACGGACTTGCTGACGCACTACGTTTATAACGAACCGGACTCCTTGCAGCCCGTGCGCCCGCCGGCGACCGGACCGAACCGATTCCTTGCCATGATGACGTTCGGGATGAGCGGAGCCATGGGGATGCGACGCAACGCGTCCCTGGAACCCACCGAGATGTTTGCCACCGGCCTGCCGAACAACGGATTCATTCGTCCGTTCGTCACCTCGGACCTGCTGGTGGCGCCGGTGACGCCGCAGGGCGAATCCATGCAGATGATCCGCGCGCTGGGCAGCGATGAACTGGCGTTGTTCGACATGATTACGCAGACGCCGGGTTTTGCCTCCGGGGGGAGCGGCATGCCGCAGCTGAATCAATTCCGTCTGGGCACGCGGCAGTTGGTGGACTTCCAGGTGATGCTGTCGCCGGAGTGCCAGCTTCCGGGCTCGCTGACGCTGATGAAGGTGGACCCGAAGGGTGAGATCTA
>CAZDWU010000141.1:0-3861 GCA_964509165.1 uncultured Chthonomonas sp.
GACGGCACCGAGGGTTCGGTGCTGGCGGGTGGCCCGGCGGCCGGTGACGGCCTCGGCACGGGCGCAAGCATCCTCTTCAACACCCCCACGGGCATCACCTTTGGCGACAACGAACTCTTCGTCGCCGACCTCGGTAACAACAAAGTCAAGCGCGTCAGCAACCTGAGCGGAACGCCCACGGTGAGCCTGGTCGCCAGCAGCATCCCCAGCGCCTACGGCATCAGCTACGGGCAGATTCAAGGGGCACCCATCCTTGGCGTGACCAGCAACAGCACCGGCCAGGTGTTTGCTATCAACCCCTTGAACAACACCAGCGCGCTCATCCGCACGCTCGCGGGAGGTGCCACGGGCATTGCCGTCAGCGAAGGACGCTTCGCGATTTCGAACAACATCACCGACACCATCACGGTGCTGCGCGTCCCGAACGGTAGCAACCCCTACGTTCTGGCCAGCTGGGCGCAAGAGTACGTTTCCCCCGGCCCCGCCGGCTTCAAAGATGGTCTTAATCCCACCGCCAATGACCCGCTCCTCGCGGCCCCGGGCAATGGGAATGGTTTCCTCTTTGCGGATACCAACAACCACCGCGTGCGGCGCCTCATCCTCCCGAATTTTGTGAGCGGCTCCAGCACCCAACCGGTGACCTTCAGCAACGAGGAGTGGACGACAGCCAGCGGTCGCGCGGTCTATACGGTCGGCTCCATGCTTCCGAATTCGACCAAGACCCTCGACATCGGGTTCACGGTGCAGTTCGAAGCCTCGATGACGTTCTATGTGACTGTCGCAGGCGGCGGGGTGGCCCCGATTGCGCTGGATGGTGGCACAAACACCCAGCCAAGCAATGTATACGTACGGAGGCTGGCGGGCGGCGTAATCAACTCGAGAAAGGACGGGATTGGAACCGGAGCCGGGTTTACAGGCTCTTCAATCAATGCAATTGCTGCCTTCTCGTCGGGTGCTCTCGTCCTAAGCGACGCCAACGTGCTGCGTCGTTTCTCCCCGGCGGACGGCGTGGTGAGGACCATTGCCAACCTCGATGGAACCCTTGGAACCGTGTCAGGTGTTGGATACAGCGCTCAATTCCCTGCGCAAATTGAGAGCATCTACCCAGTCAACAATGGCACCATTGTGTTCACTTCTGGCAATCAGATTTGGATGGGTTTTGGTCCCTTTACTGCTGATACTGCCGTTGACCCTGACGCCTTTATGTTCTATCGGATCGGGGGAGCTGCAGATAATGCTTCTGGTGCGGCAGTGGGCGACGGGGACGCGGTTCGATTTACCAAGGCATCGGCTATTGTCGTTGACGAGTCCACGGGCTACCTCTACATTAGTGATCAGCAAAACCATCGCATAGTCCGCGGGCAACAGATCCAGGCGTCGGAGATTTCGCCAGCAAGCTGGCGGTTTAGTGTCGTAGCTGGCACAGGGACGAGTGGTTTTGCCGATGGAAATGCACTTAACGCGCAGTTCTTTGCTCCTGACGGGGTTGCCATCGGAGATGATCGGGCTCTCTACATTGCCGACAACGGGAATAGGCGTCTCCGCCGTCTTGATCTCAATACAAACAGCGTCACAACAGTGGCGGGTGATGGCACGATTGGCAGAACCGATGGGACTCCCGGCCAGTTTGAGTCTATCCGAAGCCTATCCAGTGATGGAGCCGGCTCAATCTACATGTATGACTTCTTCGGCTTGCGGGTCTTCCGGAACGGAAGGATATACACGATTGGCGCTACAAGTGGTGCCGGAGTGTCGGATGGGTTTGTGGATGGACCGGCAAACGCCCCGGTCTCTAGAATTGCCGTAAACCCCTTAACGGGAACGGTGTACTCCGTGGCGCCAAACGGCGCGGGGATACCGGCACTCGTCGCGATTGAATCCGTGGCACCCTAAGGGCTCCGAGCCTTGAACACCAAGAAACCCCTCGGCCCAAATGGGAACCGAGGGGTTTCTTTTTGCCGAAAGGCGGAAGATTAGTGACCGGAGGCCTTGCTGGTCAGCGTCGGATCGAGGCGGAGGCCCGGACCCATGGTGCTGGAGAGCGTGACGCTGAGCAGGTAGCGGCCCTTGGCCGACGACGGCTTGGCGCGGATGACCGTATCCACGGCGACCATCATGTTTTCGCGCAGTTGGTCCGCCGAGAAGTTCACGCGGCCGATCGGCATGTGAATGACGCCCGCCTTGTCCACGCGGTACTCCACGCGGCTGGCCGATTTGACTTCCTTCACGGCCTGGCCGATGGTGTCGGTGACGGTGCCGTTCTTCTTGTTCGGCGTGCGGGGGCCGAGCAGACGGGCGATCTTCCCGATTTGCGGGGCCATGTCCGTCGTCGCCATCAGCACGTCGAAATCCTTCCAGCCATCTTGGATGCGCTTGATCAGGTCTTCGTCGCCCACCACGTCGGCACCAGCGGCAGTGGCTTCCTTGGCCAGGTCACCCTTGGCGAGGACGGCCACGGTCTGGTTCTTGCCCGTGCCGTGCGGCAGGTTGGTGATGCCGCGCACGTTCTGATCGCCCTTGCGGGGGTCCACACCGAGGCGGAGGGACAGGTCCACACCTTCCACGAACTTCGTGTTGGCATTCGCCTTCACGAACTCGATGGCTTCGTTGATATCGTAAAACTTGGTCTTATCGACCTGAGACGCCAACGCCAAAAAGCGTTGGGAGTGCTTAGCCTTGCGGCGGTTCTTGCGCATTTGATGACTCCCGGATGTGGTGTTGTGTGGCCTGCGCAGGCCTCCCACATCGCTCCGCTAAGATACCCGCGCCGCCGCTTTTGGGGGCGGGCCCCCTGGTAATCTGGCTGCACCAGCCGCCTCGATGATGAGGTGGCTTTCCCTTTTGGAGGACTTGAATGAAAGACACCTACGCCGTATTGGGAGCGGGAATGCAAGGCACCGCCGCCGCTTATGATCTTGTTCGTTTTGCGAACCCGGACACCGTCTACCTGGCCGACATGAGCCTGGAGCAAGCTCAGCAGAGCGCCGCCCGCGTGAACTCGCTGCTGGATAGCGATATCTGCAAGCCGGTGCAACTGAACGCCCTGGACAAGGACGAGCTCAGCCGGTTCCTCGTGGACATTGACGTGGTGCTGAGCTGCGTGCCCTACTGGATGCACCCGCAGATTGCCGCGGTGGCCATCGAAACGATCACTGACATGGTGGACCTGGGCGGCAACACCGAAGTGACCATGGAAACCCTGAAGCTGAACGAGGCGGCGGTGGAAGCGGGCGTGACCCTGGTGCCCGACACTGGCCTGGCCCCCGGCCTGGTGAACAACGTTGGTTTTGCGCTGATTGAAGCCATGGACACCACCGAGACGGTGAAGCTCTACTGCGGCGTGCTGCCCCAGAACCCCAAGCCGCCCTTTAACTACATGTTGACCTTCAACGTGGAAGGCCTGGTGACGGAATACGACTACGAAGCCGTGGTGCTGCGCAGCGGCAAAGTGCAAAAGGTGGACACGCTGAGCGAACTGGAGACGGTGCACATCAAGCAGATGGGCGAGATGGAAGCCTTCACCACCAGTGGCGGCACCAGCACGGCGCCCTACACGCTGGAAGGCAAGGTGACCAACTACGAATACAAGACCCTCCGCTTCCCCGGCCACTGCCAGTTCATGCGCATCTTCAAGGACTTCGGTTTCTGGAATGAGAACAAGGTGAACGTGCGCGGCACGGAAGTGGTGCCGAAGGACGTGTTCAACACCGTGTTCGGCCCCGAACTGGAGAAATACAAGGAACCGGACCAGTGCGCGGTGCGCGGCGTGGGCTACGGCCACCGAGGCGGCAAGCCGATCATGGTGCAGATTGACCTCTACGACCGCACGGACCCGGAAACGGGCTTCACGGCCATGGAGCG
>CAZDWU010000142.1:0-1072 GCA_964509165.1 uncultured Chthonomonas sp.
ACGAGCAACTGAAGGAAGCCTTCCGGGTGGATGCCAGTGGCATCACGGTCACCGAAAAGGGCTTCGTCTTTGCGAAGCCAGGCGAGTAAGGAACTCAGCAGGCCGAGTGAACAATCCTTTCCCCACCTTGTCGGACATCGTCGCTCCGATTGATCCCCCCTTTGCCATCGAAAGGAGTGAGGAGTGGGAAGCGATTGGCATCGGGCCAATGGGGCTGGTCTTGCGCTACCGCGACAACCACTCGGTCCTTCGTCACTTCGGTCAGGTGCTCAAGTTCATGCCACAGATTGATTACCTCTCCGTTCAGGAGATTGAGAGTGCGCTCCGCGAAAGGGGCGTCGATCCGCAACTTAAGTGGCAAGGATGAGAGAGCGCTGTACTCTGCCTGATTCGTCCTTTCAATCCGCGCCCCTGAGTCGTTACCCCGGAAGGGGACAGGAGTAAGTCCGCGTCCCCGACCCGGCCGGGCGGGTACTCCCATCGGGCATCACCACTTCGGCCCTCACATTGGGCGGGATGCTCACCGTGAGTTGGAACTTCCCGTTGACTTCCCGCCACTCAGTAGATATCGGCCCGCGAATGGAGTCAAAGCGGGTCTCGGCGAACTTGAGTTCGGCGTTCCACTTGGGCTCAATCCGCACCGTGGCGAACCCCGGGCTGGTTTCGCGGATCCCACCGACGTGCTGGAACATCCAGCCCACCACCGCGCCGTAGGCGTAGTGCGCAAAGGAGTTCATCCCCGGGTCTTGGAATTCGCGTTCCGGCGTCCAGCCATCCCACCGCTCCCAAATGGAGGTCGCACCGTGCTTGATGGTGAAGCCCCAACTCGGGAAGGTGTCGTTGAGCAGTAGGCGGTAGGCCACGTCATCGCGCCCGATCTTGCTGAGCACGTGCATCAGGTCGCGCGTCCCCACAAATCCGGTGGAGAGGTGCCCGCCCCGGGCTTCGATATCGGCCACCAGGTGCTGCGCCGCTTGGTCGCGGGCCGCACCATCCAGGAGATCAAAGGCGAGGGCTAGCACGTAGCTGCACTGAGTATTGCCTTCCACGCGCCCATCCGGTTTGACGTACG
>CAZDWU010000142.1:1082-3613 GCA_964509165.1 uncultured Chthonomonas sp.
CGTACGCCCGCTGGAACGCCACCCGGATGCGCTGATGGAGGTCGCGGTAGTGGGCGGCGTCGGCGGTTTCGCCCAGCACTTCAGCGGCCCGGGCCACCATCTCCGCGCTCTCGGCAAAGTACGCCATGTAGATGACGTCGTGCGGGGTCTCGGCGTTGATGCTCAGCCAGTCGCCGTAGCAGTGGTAGTTGTCGGGCGGGAGCAAATCCGGCTTGCCACGCTTCACCAGGAAGTCCACGTACCGCTTCATCTGCGGGTAGTGGCGGCGGAGCAATTCCTTATCGCCATAGACGTCGTAGATCGTCATCGGGCAGATCACGCCCGCCTCGCTCCAGGCCGGGCCGCCATCATCCAGCCCCTTCAGCACCGGGGCTACCTTGGGGTACTGGCCGTCTTCCCGCTGGTCGTCATCCAAGCTGACGAGCCACTTGGTGAAGAACGCCTGCACGTCGGAATAGCTGGTAGCGGTGCGGATGTAGGCCTGCGCGTCGCCGGTCCACCCGAGCCGCTCGTCGCGCTGGGGGCAGTCGGTGGGTACGTCAATGAAGTTCATCTTCTGCGTCCACCAGGCGTTGCTGACCAGCTGATTGAGCATCGCGTTGCCCGTCTCCAGCATGCCGGCCTCAGGGGTGGCGGAGGAGATGGCCACCGCTCGCACTGTTTCTGCCGTGGGAGCTTTGCTCAGGCCACTGACCTCGACGTACTGGAAGCCGTGGAACGTGAAGCGGGGGTTCCAGGATTCGGCACCCGTGCCCGCCGCGATGTAGGTGTCCTCGGCTTTGGCCAGGCGCAGGTTGGTGGTGTAGAGGTTGCCGTTGGCATCCAGCCGCTCGGCGTGGCGTAGCCGGATTTCCGTGCCCCGGGGCTCTTGTACATTCAGACGCACAAAGCCGCTGAGGTTCTGGCCGAAATCAATGAGATAGTTGCCATTCTCCAGCCGCTGGATGGATTTGGGCTCGAGTTCTTCATACTCGCGCACCGGGTTGCCAATGAAGGCCTCCAGAATCTCATCCCCCTTCTCGCCCAGGCCGACAGGCTGCCAGCTTTCGGCAAACCCCGGCTCATCCCATCCGGCGGGCACCTGCCGCGCATCGTAAACCTCGCCGTGGAGGAAGTGCTCATCCAGGATTGCCCCGGTGCCGACGCGCCACGACTCATCGGTGGCCACCACCTGCCGCGTGCCATCGGTGAACTCGATTTCAAGCTGCACCAAGGCCTCGGGGGTTTGCCCGTAATGCTCTCGTTGGCGGCCCCAAGCGACGTAACCCGCGTACCACCCCTGCCCCAGCACCGCCCCGATCGCGTTGCCATCCGAACGCACCTGGTCGGTCACATCCCAGGCGTGGTATTGAATGCGCTTGTGGTAGTTGGTCCAGCCGGGGGCGAAGAGGTCATCGGAAACTCGCCGGCCATTCAGGTGCACGTCCAAGATGCCGCGCGCCGTCGCGTACACCGTCGCCCGCCGCACCGATTTGGTCACGGAGAACTCCTTCCGCAGGTACTGAGCGGGCGCGATAATGTGCGAAGGGAAGGCGACATCCCCCCAAGGGGCCGCCCCGTGCGCACCCTGCACCTGCGCCGCTTGGCCCTCGGCGCGCCAGGTGGCATCGGTCACTACCGTTTGATCACCAATTTCGAACACGCCCAGGAGCCCGGCATGACCCGGCTCGTAATTGGTGACCTCGATTTCGATCACGTTCTCCCCCACCCGGAGATGCGCAAGCAAATCCACAGCCACCGGTGTGCGCCAGCCTTCCGGATCGGTGGTGCGGGCCACCTCGCGGCCATTGATGCGCAGTCGCAAGAGGTTGTCCGCCGTCAGCACCGCTCGGGCTTCCTTGGGAAGCGCAGCCAGGTCAAAGGATCGCAAAAAGGTCACGGACCCCGCCGGAGCCTGCCCTGGCGTGACCCCCGCTCGCCAGATCCATTGAGCGTGTCGCAGGGGATTCTCGGCGGCCTTCGGGGTGGCCCCGTGGATCCACTCGGCTTGCCAGTCGCTAGCCTGCAACAGCCCCGTGCTGAACTGTGCCACCGGGCTCCAGGCACTGATGATGCCCGCCTGGTCCCACACCTGCACCCGCCACCAGCAGTGCGCCCGCGAACCCAGCGGCCGCCCGGCGTACTTGATGCCGTAGGTTTCGTTCGAAGTCACTCGGCCGCTATCCCACAGGTCCGCCGAGGTGGGCGTGAGAAGATCGGGGGACGAAGCCACCAAAATCCGGTACGCCGACTGCGAAAGGTTGGTGTGCTGGTCGCTAGTCGCTTGCAGCTTCCAGCTTAGGCGCGGCGTGGCCGTCTGCAGGGCCAGGGGGGCGTCCAGGTTCTCCGTGCGAAGGGCGTAGGCGGCAAGCGTGGGCTCATCCGCACCGGACGTCGCCAGGGCCACGGGCAACCAGAACATGCCGGCCAGTATACGGCGGGGCTAGTCCGAAACTTCCCCGAAGCAAGGCACGCGATACGACTTCTCCAGCATCGAGCGGAGGAGCGCCGTATCCACTTTGGCCAGCGAAGAGAAGTACGTGCAACTGACG
>CAZDWU010000143.1:0-3598 GCA_964509165.1 uncultured Chthonomonas sp.
GCCCAGACCCTCGCCAAGCTCGACTGGAAAACCGCCACCCGCGAGGAGATCACCACCGAACTCCACCGCTCTTCCGCCCTGATGGAGCGCCTGTGGGCGCACTTCGAGGCCCGCACCCGCCCCCACCGCTGGTCCACCGCCCTCCTGCTCTCCTATTGCATCGCCCACGAGGCGCACCACCGCTCCCAGATCGAGATTGCCCTGCGCCTGGGCGGCCACGAACCCGACGAGATGGACCTCTACGCCCTGTGGGATTGGACCAAGCTCGCCCCCGCGGACCCCACCGAGTAAGCCGCCAACCAGAGAGCTCTAGGGCGCGGGCGGAGGGGAATCCGACTGGCTCATCGTCTGGATCTGCTTGCGGAAGCGCTCCAGCGCCTCCTGGTCCCCGGGCGTGGTCGTCTTCGAGTTCTTCAGGACATCCAGCGATACCTTCAGCCTCTGCAAAAACGTGCCGCAGCGGCCACAGCGGGCGGCGTGGCTCACCGCGTACCAGCGGCGCCAGCCTTTCGCGCTTCCATCGGCCACCTGCTGCAAATAGGTTTCCATGTGCCGGCAGGGAGGCCCTTCTTCTGAGTGGTGATTCATGTACTTATTGCCTTATGATTGCATCCCGAAGGATGGGTTGAGGCCCACCAGCTTGGCTTGCAGCTTCTTTCGGCCTCGGAAGAGGCGCGTGCGCAGCGTGGCTTGGGGCATGTCGAGGGCCTCGGCGGCCTCCGCGTAGTCCATCTCCTCCACATCGCACAGGGCAATGGGGAGGCGGTACTCCTCGGGGAGTTCATCCATGGCGGTGAGAATCGTTTCTACGTCTAGTCGCACCTGCACGGCCTGCCAAAATCCTTCGTCTTCGGGCTCGGCGGCATCGTCCAGGGGGCTCTCGTTGCGGGTGGCCGCGCGGCGGCGGCTTTGCAAAAACTCGGTGCGGAGAATCTTGATGAACCACGCCCGCGGGTGTCGCCCATCGAACCTTTCCCAGGTTCGACAGGCGATGAGGAGGGTGGACCCCACCAGGTCTTCGGCTTCCGCTTGGTTGAGCGTGAGCCGCTTGGCGACCCGGTAGAGCGCCTCGAGCTCCCGGAGGGCAGCGGTTTCGTAGCTCTCTTTCGTCTCGTGGCGCATGGGGGATCTCACGTGGTGCTTAGTTGAGCGGCATGGCCCGGGTGAACGACGCCTCGCCGAGCACGACTTCCGCGAACGAACACCAAATCTGGACGGTCTTGACGTCCTTGATGTACTTGGGAAGCATGATTTCCCGGTTCGTTTTGTCGCCGGCAATACGCAACTGGTTGAGTAGGTAGGTGTTGCCCTGCGAATCCACCACGCGCCAGTGCGGGGCCGGGCTGTTCGGAATTTCGAAGTCCGCGCTCAGGGTCAGGCGGTACTTGCCGTCCATCTTGTTGAGCGAGACCGTGCCCTTGTTGACTTCAATGCCCTTGAACATCGAGGTCATGCCCACCATTTGCGACATCTGCTGCGTCATCGCGGGGGCGTTGTTCACCGGGGCACCCATCGAGGGGTCCGGCGCTTGGGCAAAGGCTCCGGCCGTGAGGGCGGAGGAGACGGCGAGAAGGGTGAGGAGGTTGATTTTCATGGTTTTTCCTGTTGGTTTGGTTGGTTTTTTGAAGTCGGGGGCAAGGCGGGCCGCTTAGCGACCCTGCTCCTGCGACGAGCGGAGATTGGCGTAGGCCACGATGGCCGAAGTTTCGGGATCGACAGCCGCGACCGAGCGGTACAGCCAGACGTCGAGGTCTTTGCTGATGGCCTTGGAGGTGGGCGAGGTGCCCAAGTCGACGAATGGGGTGTTGGCGGGGAACGGACCGACGCGCAGGCTTTCCTTCTTTACGAGGCGGAACTTAAGCGTCGGGCTGGGCTTTCGCGTCCAGTTGAACCGGACCAGGCGCTGCCCGTTGGATTCAACGATCGAGGCCTTGCCGGCCAGAGTGCTGGAACCCGCGAACTGGCCCGAGGTGACGAGGATGTCGGCAGCGGCGGTAGCCGAAGCGATGGCGACGAGGAGGGAAGCGGCAAGCGCGAGGGTTTTCATGAGGAGTTTTCCTTTCGATATCAGAGAGATTTGAGGGTGGCGCCGCCAAAGCCGACACTGAAGCGCTTGCACCAGATGGCGACTGCGTCGTATTCGTCGAGGTTCACATTGGCCGGGAGCGTGTAGTTTTGGCCGCCAATGTTGCCCTTGATCGGGCCGAGGTCAATGAATCCGTTCTTGACGCCTTCGGCGGAGCTATCCGAGCCCTTCACCAAGTACACGCGGACGTCGGGGCCGTTGCTGGTGTGGAAGTTGTCCAGGCGGAGCACGCGCTGGCTGCCGGATTCGATGATCTTGGCTTCGCCGGTGGTTTCGTGGGCGTAGCTGGCAAAGGTGCCTTGCTCAATCACGGTGCCCGCGCCTTGAGCTTCGTTCACTTGTTGATTGACAAAGAGCAGTTCGGGGCGGAATAGCGCCCATCCCACAACGAGGACGGGGATTCCGGCGATGGCAGCCAGCTTGAGATTTCTGTGCATGACTAGAAAAGGCAGGAGGCGCCGATTCTGTTTCAACTTTTTTTCGGGTCCCGAAAAAATGTGTTCCGGCACACCGTTTTGAACCTAAATGGCCGGAACATTCATGTCCGGCGGTGCCCTCGGCTACACTGCCACCGGGAGCCCAGCGCCATGCAAAAGAACCGACTCGAAGCCTTCAGCGATGGGGTGCTGGCCATCATCATCACGATCATGGTGCTGGAGATGAAGGTGCCGCACGAGCCCACGCTGGCCGCGCTCACCCCCATCTGGCCGGTGTTCCTCAGCTATGTGCTCAGCTTCGTCTTCATCGGCATCTATTGGAACAACCACCACCACATGATGCACCTGGTGCATAAGGTCAACGGCCGCATCTTGTGGGCCAACATCCATCTCCTCTTTTGGCTCTCGCTGGTGCCGTTCGTCTCCGGGTGGATGGGCGAAAACCACTTCGCCAAGACCCCGACCGGCGCCTACGGCGTGGTGCTGCTGATGTGCGGCTTTGCCTATTGGCTGCTGCAGCGGGCCATCATGGCGGACCAGCGGGAAGAAGGGCACCTGGCCCGCGCCCTTGGCCGCGACCTTAAGGGCAAGTTTTCTCTGGTGACCTACTTCGTGGCGATTGGGTGCAGCTTTTGGAACGAGTGGGTGGCCATCGCTCTCTATGCCCTGGTGGCGGCGGTGTGGTTCATCCCGGACCGGCGGATCGAAGCACAACTGGCGTCCTGACTTGCGGGATTTTCAGCTCAAAAAGCCCCTAATCGGGCCTAGAAATCAATCCATACTTTTGTGTCATGATTGAAGGCATGTCTTCTTCCGGTGTGACGCCCGCTCCCGGCCCGACCCACATCGCCCCCGGTTGCTGCGGCCTGTTGCAGCTGTGCCAGCCCGGCTTTGTTGCCATCAACACCATCCACTGCCAGCCGCAGTACGTGGACCGCTTCCGCGACCTGTTCGGCTCGCGCGCGCACGCCATTGACCGCATCCCGGGGTTCCTGGGGATGTACGTGCTGGAACCCAAGACCGAAGGCGAGGCTTACCTGGTGGTGAGCCACTGGGTGAACGAGGCGGCTTTTGA
>CAZDWU010000144.1:0-3579 GCA_964509165.1 uncultured Chthonomonas sp.
AAGCCGTGCCGGAACCGGCCAGCATGATCGCCCTGGGTGCGGGCCTCCTCGCCCTGGCGCGACGCCGCCGCAGCAAGTAACTGCGCGAGCGAAAGGTCCCTCAGGTGTCACCCCCAACCGGGGTGGCACCTGTTCATTTTAGGGGGTTTCGGGTTCTCCCCGGCTGAAGTCCCGGCCCTTAATCCCGACTTAAAGAAGCGGCCAAAGAATGTCACTGAGGTTCAAACTCATGCGTTCTCTTCTGACTCTTTCCTTCTTCGCGGTTGTCGCTTCTTCGCAAGCCGCGATCCTCGCCCAGTGGAACTTCAACAGCACCACTTCTGACGCCAACACCGCCACGGGCACTACGCTTCCGGCCATTGGCACCGGCACCGCCAGTCTCGTCGGCGGGGTAACGGCGACTTTCGCCTCGGGCGATGCCAGCGGCGGTTCTACCGACCCGAATGTGGGCGATGACTCCGCTTGGAACACCACCACTTACGCCGCCCAAGGCACCGGCGACAAGACCCGCGGCGTGCAGTTCCTGGTCAGCACCGTCGGTCAGCAAGACATCGTCGTGACGTGGGACATCCGCCACAGCAACACGTCCAGCCGCTGGACGCAGTTCCAGTACACCACCGACGGTGTGAACTTTGTGGACTTCGGTGCAGCGATCGATGGCCCGGCCGCCGGCGACAGCTGGAACAACACCCGATCCGTGGACCTGAGCACGGTGACGGCGGTGAACAACAACGCCAACTTTGGGTTCCGCGTTGTGGCCACGTTCGCCCCGGGCGGTAGCGCCTACGTTGCGACATCTCCCACGGGCACTTACGGTACGACCAGCACCCTGCGCTACGACATGGTGACTGTAAACACCAGCCCGGTGCCGGAACCGGCCAGCATGATTGCCCTGGGTGCGGGTCTCCTCGCCCTGGCTCGCCGCCGCCGCAACGGCTAATTCCTCTGGAATAGGATCACCAGATGATGTCGGGGCCCCGCAAGGGGTCCCGTTTCTTTTTGCCTGGCTTAGGAGGAAGAGGAGGCGAGGGACGCCCGGTCTTCTTCGACTTCCGCCCATGCCCGGTCGAACGCGAGCAGGCAGTCTTCGGCGGCGTCCAGCGCCGCCCCGGTGAAGGGCCACACGTAAGCCCGGTCGCTCATGTAGCTGCTGGCGTGCTGCCGCTGCACCAGTGAGAGCACGCGCGGCGGAATCACCGTGCGGTCATAGAAGTCCACCCGGATGCGGCCCTGGTGCCCGTCCACCTTCTCGATGCCCAGGTGCTGGGCCACCAATCGAAGACGCATCACCCGCAGGGCGTTCTCTACGCTGGCGGGCATGCGACCGTAGCGGTCCGCCAATTCGTTGGCAATCTCGTCGAGGCTTGCCCGCGAGCGCGCGCCCATCATGCGCTGGTAAGCGTAAAGTCTTTGCGCCTGATCTTCAATATAATTCTCAGGGATATTGATTTGGGCGGGCAGGTCCACGGTAGGCAGGGGCTCGAGTCCGCGTAGGGGGTCGTCTAGGGCGGGCGGGGCCTCCCCGTCGGCCACCGTCTTCAAGAAGTTGACTTCCGATTCTATGAGCTGCGCGTAAAGCTCAAAACCCACGGTCATCATCTGGCCACTTTGCTTGGCCCCCAGGAGGTCGCCCGCGCCTCGAATTTGGAGGTCGCGGAACGCCAGCGAGTACCCGCTGCCCAAGTGCGCAAACTCCTGCAGGGCTTCCAGGCGTGCCATCGCGTTTTCGGTCAGGCTCGCGCTGCCCTTGTAGAGCATATAGGCGTAGGCTTGGCGGTCACTTCGGCCCACGCGCCCTCGCAATTGATACAACTGTGAAAGGCCAAAGTTCTGCGCATTCTCCACGATAATCGTGTTCGCGTTGCTGATGTCGAGCCCGTTTTCCACAATCGTCGTCGAGATCAGGATGTCGATGTCGCCCCGGATGAAGTCCAGCATCACGGGCTCCAATTCGCGCTCCGTCATTTGGCCGTGGCCAATACCAATGCGCGCCGTGGGCACGAGGTTGCGAATGCGCTCGGCAATCATCTCGATGCCCTGCACCCGGTGGACCACGTAATAGGCTTGGCCGCCCCGGGCGAGCTCACGCAGCAGCGCCTCACGCACCACTTCGTCGCTATAGGCGCGCACATAGCTACGGATGGGTAGGCGTCCCGGCGGCGGGTCGTTGATGAGCGACATCGGCCGGATGGACATGAGGGCCATGCTCAGGGTGCGGGGGATGGGGGTGGCGGACATGCTCAGCACGTCCACGTTCACGCGCATCTGCTTGAGGTTCTCCTTGTGCTTCACCCCAAACTTCTGCTCCTCGTCCACCACCAGCAAGCCGAGGTCCTTGAACTTCATCTCCGAGCCCAGAAGCGAGTGCGTACCCACGAGCACCTGCACATCGCCGGTCCTCAGCCCCTCTAGTACCTCCTTGCGCTCGGCGGCGGTGCGGAAGCGGTTGAGGTAATCCACGCGCACGCCAAAGGGTTCCAGCCGCTCCTTGAAGTTGCGATAGTGCTGTTCGCTCAGGATGGTGGTGGGGCAGAGCACCGCCACTTGCCGCTCGGCGGTGACGGACTTGAACGCCGCGCGGATGGCAACTTCGGTCTTGCCGAATCCCACGTCGCCGCACACCAGGCGGTCCATCGGGTAGTCAGTCTGCATGTCCATCTTCACCTCTTCGATGGCTTGCAGTTGGCTGGGCGTTTCCACCCACGGGAAGGTGTGCTCCATTTCAGCCTGTTCGGCCGTATCGTTGCCGTAGCTGGGGCGGTGGGCACGGTTGCGCTCGGCGTAGAGCCGAATCAGCTCACGCGCCATTTCACGGGCGTCTTCCCGTGCTTTTCCCACGGTCTTGCGCCATTCACCTCCGCTCAACCGGTTGATCTTGGGGGCACCATCGCCGGGGGCGAGGTACTTCTGAATGCGGTCCAGCTGGTCGGCGGGAAGGAAAAGCTTATCGGGTGGCTTGTATTCGATGAAGAGGAATTCGCGGTCGTGCCCGTCAATCTGGCGGGTGACCAAACCCCGGTAGATGCCGATCCCGAACTGGATGTGCACCACAAAGTCGCCGGGCTTGAGGTCCAGCACCGTGGCCACCGGCACGCCCTCGCTGAACTTGCGTTGGGGTAGCCGCAGCCGCGAGACGCCGAACAGTTCTTGGTCCGAAACCAGCGCCGACCCCAGGGACGGCATGATGAAGCCGCCGGCAAGGTTGCCCTCCACCCAGAAGGTGCCCGGTTCGGTTTCGGCTTCGGGATCGAACGCCCCCGCGAAGATCTCGACCTGGCTCAGCACCTTTTGGGTGCGGTTGGGCTGGTCGGTGGCGACGAAGACTTGCAACCCCTCTTCCACCCATTGCTTCATCGCGCCGGTGAGGGCCTGCGGCTGGCCGTGGTAGCCGCGCAGGGATTTGGCTTCCAAGCTGGCTTCGGGGCCGGCGGGGAACCAGTGCGGCAAATCATTGATCTGCGCCATCGCGATGGAGGCCGGCAGGTTGCCGAGGTGCTCCACGCCCACCAAGAAGTCATTGGCGTGGGCCTGCATGATCTCGCCGCGCTCGGCGCGGTGCAGCAGCGCCTGGGCGAGTTC
>CAZDWU010000145.1:0-3504 GCA_964509165.1 uncultured Chthonomonas sp.
CATGCCTTCCCCTTTCAAACCATCCCCCATCGGTTTCCCGGTGGGGGTGGGTCCGAGCTTAGCCCCGCCAAGCCCGCCACAGGTCGCGCAAAGCGCGCTTCTCCATCCACCGCTGCGCCCTCCGGTGGGCGTGCATGGACTTCCCATCCTCGGGCAGCCCGAGCTTGACCAGTTCAATCTTCTTGCGCTCGCGGTACAGATCCGCGTAGACACCGCCCGCCTTCATCAGACAGGCCCCAATGTTCCAGAGCACCGACCGGCGTTCGGCCTTGTACCCGTGCTCAATCCATGCGGCCTTGTCCGCCTTGTCTGCCGGGTTGCCCTGCCGCCTGTCGCCGACCAGCCCGACGCCCATCCGCTTCCAGAGCTTCGCGGGGTTGGCGTAGTTGGCGAGGTCGCCGGTCTCCGCGAGCAGGCTGGCGAGGTTGTTGGCCCCGAACCCCTTGCACGCCTTGACCCACGGCCACGCTGGGAGGCTCTTGACCAGCCGCGCGATGTCCTTCTCGTGCCGGGCTTGCATCGCCTCGCACGCGGCGATTGCCGGATCGTGGATAGCGAGGTAATCCGCGAGCAGGGCCGCGACGGTTGGGCTCTCGGTGCTTGGCTTGCCGGCCCGGACAGCCGCGAGCATGGCGTCTGCGCGGTCCTTTACGTCGGTGTCGGCACCGGGGCGGTATCCGAGCAGGACGCGGGCGTACGCCTCCTGCTTGCGCTGCATGGCCATTCGCTCGCGGATGGCGTTGCGGCGGCGTGCGGAGAGTTCGAGCAGGGCCGGGAGGGAGGTGGGGGCAGGGCCGCGTTGGTTGTCACTATGCGGATGGCCCCCACCCTCCTTTCCGGCTTCGTCGGGCACCGGCGCGGGGCGGGCACAAACAGATTGGACATCAGGGGAAAGGTGGCCCGCGTCCGCGCCGGTGTGGTCAGAGAGCGAGGGGGAGGCGCTGGAAGTTTGGGCGTCAACGCATGACTGGCCCCCCCCTTCGCATTCGTTCGGAGCCGGGTGCAGCCGTGATTGGGTTGGCACTGCTACGAAGGCACCCGGCTCAGTTAGATCAGACGCGGCGGCACCGAACCATTGGGTTCCATGCAACATCTGGCCGCTCGCGTCGTGTGGTTCGGAAGGGGAGGGCAGGGCTTCGTTGGAGGCCAAGGTACCTGTGGCCCTCCCCTTCTTCGTTCGTGGGGCGGCGGCATCCATCGGGTGGATGTCAGGATTCGAAGGGCCGCTCGCCCCGATGTTCATGGCGCGGGCACAACGGCTACGGGTGTCAGAGCTACTAAGGCCGCGCGCCTTGATGTTCTTTGGTCGGTCGATGATGCTCACGCGACACCCCCAGCCTGAGCCAGAAGCTTGCTTGCGTTGTCCTCACTCACACACTCGCGGACGGTCTTTCCGTCCTTCACCCTCGCCGCTAGTGCCTCGTAGAACGCCGCATTGACGATGTGGCCGGACGCCTTGGCCCGCTCCGCCGCCGCCGCTTCCTTCAGGTCCGCACGTCCAGCCTCGCCCAGCCGCATCCCCATGATGATCCAGCGGTCGAAGATCCCGGTAGCCACGGCGTAAGCCGTAGCCGTTCCTTCACCCCTCCGGCTCACGTTCGCCTTGATCGCTCCCCGCGCGATGTGCTGGGCCTCGTACACCGCGTCACGGGCAGCACGCCAGACCATCGCGTCAACGATGCTGGATGCCAGCCCATTGGCGTTGACACGCTCCAGCAACCGTTGGGCCGCCGCGTCGGTGTCGGGGTGTGCCCTTGCAACTTCGCGTGCAAGCCGTGTCAGAGTGTCGATTGGGTCTGCTGCTTTGGTGGACATGGTATCTCCTTGTAAAACCCCACCCACCCCTATCGGTGTAGGTGAAGGTGCAATCGGCACCCTGCCGGGCGGAATCGGAACGCGCCAAACGATGGCCGTCACTTCCTATCGCTCGCACGGAACCGCGCGATAGGCCGCTGCCGAAACCCCCCGCCCCGGTGGTTGCCGGGGCAGGAGTGCAAGAGGAGTCTGAGCCGGTGTTATCGTGGCCACTACCGGCTGGGCCAAACCCCACCGTCGCTGGTAAACGATCCGGTGGGGCGGACGTGAGAGATCAAAATGGGATGGAATCATCCTCAATAGCAGCGGGCTTCCGCGACTCCACCACACGCTGCACCAGACTCGGCCTCGCCTGTGCGGGCCTAGCCGCCAGCGTGGTCGGCTCGTACGCGCTGATCTGGTTCTGCTCCCCGTAAGTCGGGTCATCCTTGACCGTCAGCGTAAGCCGCAGATTCCGGTTCACAAACTCCGACGGCTGCAACTGCTGGGCCCGGAACTTATCGCCAAGCCCAACCGCCTCGGCCATCTTCTTCATACGCCACAACGCAGAGGGGCTCGCCGAAAAATACTGCGTCAGCTTGCGCGTCACGTCGCCGACGTAAATATCGAAAAGCACCTTGCACATGTCGTAACCGTTCTTGTCCTGCAAAGCCCTCCCATCCTTGTCCACCTCGGACACCGCCGTAACGGTGGCCTCGTAAACACCGGCGGGGATAGCACTGCTCGCATCCTTGGGATCGTACTTCATGCGTTCACCTTCTCAATCTTCGCGCGGCACCACTTGATGCACGCATCAATGGACTTGGACGGCATATCCGACAGGGTGTCAGCATTGGCCTTGCTCAGCCACTTGTCAACCGTGTCGGCCTCAATCTTCAGCACATCAACCAGCCGCGTCAGTTCCTCAACCTGTGCGGGGCTTGCCAACTCCACCACCTCGGCCACACGCTCCAACGTGTGACGCCCGTACCGCTCGGCTACCTCGTCGTAGGACCACGGGAACACGTCGTTCTCGGCAAAGTTCTGAACGCGGCTCTTGCGCACCCGGCCAACCCGCTCCGTTCCCCGCTTGGTGATCTCGAACACCAGATCAAACACGTAGTCGAGCTTCTTGTAGCCGTCGAAGGTGTCCGCCAGCTTTGTCATGCCGTCGCCGTACACGGCCTTGCTATGGGCCGTGACGATGACGTTCATGTCGAGCCGGTAGCAGAGATTGAGAAGGTGCCGCATCCGCTGATCGGCCAGCCCGATATGCCGCCCGAACTCCTGTCCGGTCGCGCCGGGTTCCTTTGATCGCGCCTTCATCTCCGCAGCCGCCTTGTCAACCAGATCCGAGTAAACCACCGTGATCGGGTCGATGACCAGCGTGCGGTAGTTGTGCTTCTCGGTCATCAGCGAACGGATCTCCGTCAGCATCTCGTCAAAGTCGCTGGTCTGGAACAGGGCACCGCCCCGGTCGGCCAGCATCTTGACGTACTGATCGTTCTCGGCCCCTCTCTCCGTGTCGATCAGATACGGTGCGGGGAACTGGATGGCCGCTGTGGTCTTACCCACACCAGCCGCGCCGAAAAACATGGCTTTCAGCCGCTTGTCCTCGGGCTTGGGGATTGATCCTCGTAGTGCCACTGCCTTCTCCTTTGTCGCCTTGTGTGTTTCGGCTTGTGCGTCGGCGACCACGCACGCTGCCGT
>CAZDWU010000146.1:0-3500 GCA_964509165.1 uncultured Chthonomonas sp.
ACCCCCGCACCCTAGGGCCTTTGCGCAGGCTCAACGCCGCCCCGGGAGTCTCCCTGCGCCGCAAAACGTCCATAATAAGGAACACAGGGATGCGCGCTTGGTGGCCCCTTCTCATTTTGCTCCTCTCGCAAGGGGTGAGCATGGACTCCACGGTGAACTCGGTTCACCGCTGGGGAGCCCCCGCGCGTTGGATGGTTGTCCTCCAAGAATCCCCCCGCACGTGCCCGGCCCCGGTGGCGCCCGCCGCCGCTCAGGCTTCCCGCACGTGCCCCCTGGCTCTGGCCCCCATCACCGCGCCGGCCATGCCCCTGCCCGGGGCGCCCCTGCTCGGCAGCGTTGAACCCCGCGCCGGCCCTGTGGCGTAAGCAACCTCGTTTGCTCGCCCCTTTGCGCCTGGCCCCTGTGCCGGGTGCCCTCCCCGGAGCCCACGGGCTCACACCTGCATGATCAAGTTTCTTCGTTCACTTTTTGATACCAGCGACAAAGATGTCAAGTCGCTCCAGCCCATCGTCGAAGCCGTCAACGCCCTCGAACCGCAAATCGAAGCCCTGACGGACGAGCAACTCCGCGCCAAGACGGTGGAGTTCCGCGAACGCCTGGCCGGGGGCACCAAGCTGGATGCCATCCTCCCCGAAGCCTTCGCCGTGGTCCGCGAGGCCAGCCGCCGCACCCTGGGCATGCGCCAGTTCGATGTCCAAATCATCGGGGGCGTGGTGCTCCACCAGGGCCGCATCGCCGAAATGAAGACCGGGGAAGGAAAGACCCTTGTCGCCGTCGCGCCCATGTATCTCAATGCCCTCAGCGGCAAGGGCGCGCACCTGGTCACCGTCAACGACTACCTCGCCCGCCGCGACGCGGTGTGGATGGGCCCCATCTATCACTTCCTCGGCCTCACGGTCGGCATCATCCAGGGCCAAGGCGCGGATAGCGACGAGCTGGGCGGTTCCTACATCTACGACCCGACGTTCGAGCACGAAGACCCGCGCTACCTGCACTGCCGCCCCTGCAGCCGCCGCGAAGCCTATCTGCAAGACATCACCTACGGCACCAACCACGAGTTCGGTTTCGACTACCTGCGCGACAACATGGCGTTCGATGTGGAGCAGCTCTCCATGCGCGAACTCAACTTCGCGATGATTGACGAAGTGGACTCCATTCTCATCGATGAAGCCCGCACCCCGCACATCATCAGCGGCCCCAGCATGGAAGACACCAGCGTCTACCGCGTGGTGGACGAAGTGGTGCGCAGCATGGACCCCGAGCTGCACTGGACCGCCGACAAGAAGAACCACAGCGCCAGCCTGACCGAAGAAGGCATGGACTACGTGGAAGAGAAGATGGGCCTGGGCAACATCGCCGACGACCCGAAGATCATCCACCACATCAACGCGAGCGTGAAGGCGTACGCCCTGTTCGAGAAGAACGTGGAGTACGTGGTGCGCGGCCAAGAGGTCGTCATCATCGACGAAAACACGGGCCGCCCGATGTTCGGCCGCCGCTTCAGCGATGGCCTGCACCAGGCGCTGGAAGCCAAAGAAGGCGTGCCGGTGCAACGCGAAAGCCAAACCGTGGCCACCATCACCTTCCAAAACCTGTTCCGCATGTACGACAAGCTGGCGGGCATGACGGGGACGGCCAAGACGGAAGAGGACGAATTCCGCAAGATTTACGGCCTGGACGTGGTGACGGTGCCGACGCACCGCCCGCTCAGCCGCCTGGACCAAGAGGACGTGGTGCTACGCAGCCACGATATCAAGTTCCGGTGCGTGGCCCGCGAGATTCTGCGCCTCTTCACCAAGCAGCAGCCGGTGCTGGTGGGGACGCGCTCCATCGAGCAATCCGAGCAGGTTTCGACCCGCATCACGCCCGAGATGCTGCAAAAGCTGGTGCTGACGGATTACCTCTTCGACAAGATGAACGCCGACAAGTCGGTGGCGCGCGCCGCCGGTGAGGACGGCGACCGCATGTTCAGCACCGCGCTGGACCAGCTCAAGATGACGGAAATCCAGGATGTGATGCGCAAAGCCACCCTGGAACCCAACGCCCTGAGCGAAACGGTGAAGAACTGGTTTATGGACAAGCACAAGCTGGAACCCCAGCAGATGGAGTACCTGACCGAGGCCCTCAGCCACGGCGTGCCCCACAACGTGCTGAACGCGAAGTATCACGAACGCGAAGCCGCCATCATCAGCGAAGCGGGCCGCAAGGGCGCCGTCACCATCGCCACCAACATGGCGGGCCGTGGGGTGGACATCCTGCTCGGGGGCCGCGTGGCCGACGAGACGGTGAGCCGCGCCCGCGCCCAAGAGGCCGAAGACGGCGGCGTGAGCAACGAATACGCCGACACCTTCATGAGCTTCCGACGCGGGGGTAAGGAACGCGCCGCCCCGCCGCTGCCGCTGGACGACACGGAACGCCGCGCCGCCGCCGAAGAGGTGCGCGCCCTGGGCGGGATGTACATCCTAGGGACGGAACGCCACGAAAGCCGCCGCATTGACAACCAGCTGCGCGGCCGCGCGGGCCGCCAGGGCGACCCCGGGGAAAGCCGGTTCTTTGTGAGCCTGGAAGACCACCTGTGGAAGATCTTTAACCCCAAGATCCTGGAGAACCCGCTCCTGAAGGGCTGGCCCCCGATGGAAGAGGTGAACAACAAGATGATCACCGGGATGATTCTCAAGACGCAAGAGCGCATTGAGAACCACTTCTTCACCGCGCGAAAGAACGTGCTGGAATACGACGACGTGCTGAACACCCAGCGCGAGCACATCTACGCCCTGCGCCGCGAGGTGCTGCTGGGCCGCGAGTGCCACGACGACATCGAGCGCGCCATCCGCATCATCACCAGCGAGGCGGTGGACGCCGGCTTCGTGCTGGATGAAGACGGCACCCCGGTGTACGACCACCTCATCGCCTACGAAAAGCTGAGCGACGTCTTCCCGATCATTGACTACTGCACCATGACCGACTTCATCGAGGTGGAGCCGGGCGAGCCGCTCAAGGAGTTCACCTTCGAGAAGGCGATGGCCGCCTACAAGGCGAAGGAAGAGAACCTGGGCAGCGAGCTGATGCGCAAGCTGGAGAACCAGGTGATGCTGCGCGCCATCAACGATGCGTGGATGGACCACCTGCAGATGATCGACTACATCCGCGAGGGTATTGGCCTGCGCGGCTACGGTCAGATGGACCCGCTGGTGGCTTATAAGAAGGAAACGTTTGACCTCTTTGAGCACACCAAGCGCAAGATCATCGAGGATTCGGCGCGGCTGGTGTTCCGGGCGCAGGTGCGGGTGGAAGCCCCGCAGCCGGCCCCCGATGCGCCCACGCCCGGCATGATGCGGGCCGACGGCGCGGATGCGGGCGAAGCGACCGAGAGCGCGGCGGTGGCCACCCTGGCCGCCCCGGTGAACCTGGACGAGATTGACTGGACGCGCGTGGGCCGCAACGACCTGTGCCCGTGCGGCAGCGGCAAGAAGTTCAAGGCGTGCCACTACGCCGACCTG
>CAZDWU010000147.1:0-3499 GCA_964509165.1 uncultured Chthonomonas sp.
TGGATATGCCCTGGCAGGCGGCGCGGCGCGGGCGGGTGGACCTGGAGCCGCTCTTCCCTCTCGCGGGGCTCTCGGAGTATCAGCGGGCGGTGGTGGATGTGCTGCACGGGCGATCCACGGTGGCTCCGCCGGACTTGCAGATGGCGGAGGCGCATCTTCTGCCCGAGGCGGCGGGCAATGGCCACTTTGAACTGGTGCGCCGCATGGTGGAAGCCGGGTGGCCGGTGGATGTGAAGGGCGCGGAGTGGGGTTCCACGGCGCTAAATCAGGCGATTTTCCACGGCCGGGCGGACATGGTGGAGTACTTGCTGGCGCACGGGGCGGACTGGCGCGTGATGCACGGCTACGGGGATAACGCGGTGGGGACGCTGAGCTTTGCCTCGCGGAACGACACCGTGCCGGGGGGTGACTATGCGCGGTGCGCCGAACTGCTGATTGCGGCGGGCATGCCGAAGACGTTTGAGAAAGAGTACACCTTCAGCGACGAAGTGACGATGGTGCTGGAGAGTCACCTGGGGTAAGTACAGGTGGCGGGTTGGACGGATTCACCGGCACTTCGTGTCACCGTCCAACCCGGCCGAACATCACCTTCTGACTTCCTGGCAGATTGCGAACATACGCATGCGTGCACCAATCAGGAATCTGCAGCTCCTGACGAAATTCGCCTTCTTCAAAGCGATTCGTCCGGAGCATTGGGGGGTATTTCATGGGCCGATATTCATAGAGCCAGAACACTCGTGTCGTCCAGCTTCGGGCCGATGTCGTGGAGTGAACTGAAAGGGTTCGCTCCTGCCCATCTATGGTCAATGTGACTTCCTTGGGCGGGCTCGCTCGCTGAGGAATTCTCAACTGAATCACCCAAGTGCCTGTAGTCGCCTTAGTTGCCAAATAAGCGGAATGACAAATCACAAACTCTGGAACAGCCTCGCCGTCAACCTTGACGACCGGACTGATTGTGTCCGGCTTCTGATCCAACCAAACCAGGATGGAATTCACCTCTGTACCGGTGAGAATGTTGGGATACTCCTTTCGAACTCTTATCTCAAAATCGGTGACAACCCATTCTCCTGGGGAATCCACGGGGACAGACCTGGTGTGGAACCACAAATACGGGCCGAGCAGAAACGCCACCGTGGCGATGATGACCCAAATGAACGCGCGATTGGAAATCATGGATCTACCTGCTATCAACTATGCAGTCTCGATTCGCCCCACTTCTTTTCATGCTGATGGAGGAACTCCATAAAGTCCAGACTGTAGTTAGAGTAGACGTGCTCTTGGACAAGCTCAGGATCTCCTTTATAGAGTCGCATAGTCCGAGAGTTCAGTGAGAATTGGAAGTACTTGAGATACTTGTCACATGTGAGTTGCAAGAGGGCTCCAACAAGCTCACGCGATAACGAAGGCGCAAACCATGCTTGAAGCCCAGGGCCCTGCACGCGTAAATCTAGATCATCCTGGTCCGCGCCCGTAGCGGTCCCGTAAAGCTCGATGTACGGAAAGTAGTGACCTTCCAGGCCGATGAACATCGGACCCGTCTCGCTGGCCGCCACCTCCACTCGTTCAGAAAGCACGCTTGCTTCGCCTCGAAAGAAGTAGTTCTGTGAAGACCAATTTGAGGCGTATTTACCGGGGGCCTCGCGCAACATCCACCAGAGCGTTTCGCTCTGTTCGGGGTTCAGGGCAACCAGGTTCGGACCCAACTCACTCAGAACGCCCATCGGCTTCGCCCTCCCACATCGCGTAGTACTCGATGTTCCCGTTCCGCACCACCACAAACACCCGCCCCAGCATCATGGTCATAAACGCACTTGCACCCATTTCGGCCAGGTGGCGAAGGAACCTGCATATCTGTTCCCACGGCCAGTCCACAGCCACGACGCACTGGTCCGCAATGCCAACCAGGGGGAAGCCGGTTTCTGCATACACGTGGCCCAGCCTTTCCGCGTGCTTTACAAAGGATTCATGGTCCAGCCGCGGTACATATACGCAAACAAGACGCTGCATCTGCCCCCGCCAAACCTCGAGGAACCGCGATTCATCCACCAGGGTGCCAATGTCGGCGTAGGTGTCTCCCCAGTTGTGACCACTGATCATCTCCTCGTTGCCTGGGTAGAGGAGTTCCGTCAGCTCACGGCACCACTGCCCGTTGTTGATGGCATTGTCATACACCTCGTAACGGGTCACTGGCACGAAGGTGGTGGACAAAGCCATGCGGGACTCAGTATAGCTTTGGCTCAAAGGCGACCATCAAGCTCAAATTTGAGGACGGCGCCTCTAACGGGCTCGTAATAGAAGAAGTTCGAGTAGTGGAAAATCTTAGCGCCCACAGCTGAAATCGAAACCCGATGGTCACTCAGGCGGGTGGCCTTAAAGGTCTCTTCGTTGAGCCTCTGGGCCTTGAACACGACATTGCACCTATCGTCCTTGCCGCAAGCTTTTACTTCGTACACAAAAGCAACCGTTGAGTGGTAGTTGACTCGTTGAAGTATCACCGTCCAACCGGGACCCTTTAGTGTTTGTATGACCTCCACCACGGGTTCGCCGATAAACGTCCGCCACATCCCCCACAGCATGGCCACGGGGCATGCCACCGCCGCCAACGCCCAGCCCCACTTCGCTCGTTTGGTCAACGCTCGGCACTCCTTTCCCGTTGAGACTCTTCGAGATGCCAGCGTTCATAGCGGCCGCTGCTGAGGGCGCGCCCTAGTTTCAGGTCAAACACAAAGAACATGTGCTTCCCTTGGTGCTCGTGCACGGTGTAGCCCACCCGATCTTGCCCCAAGTGCTGCCGGATGGTTGCACCCCGGCTGTAGCCATCTGCATCAGGTTTTTCGGGGAGGGTGATCTCGCCTTGGGGCTTGCCCGCCGCCACGAGTTTGCCAATCTCCCGGCCGAAGTAGGAGCGCGCTAGTTCTTGCATTTGCTCATCCTTGGTGCGGGGCCGCCCGCACGGAAACACGGGCCACAGCACATAGGCCACCGCCCCCATCGATGCGAAGGCAAGGGCTATCTGCCAGGGTTTCAGGGCTTGGTTTCGCATCGTCGCTCCTTAGCTTGGCTTTTCATATGAACAGTGCGCGATGATGAATTGGTTCCGCGAGGGCTACTCTTCATCGTCTCGGTTCAATTCGAGGTCGAAGTCGGTATTGTCGCGATGATTGTTGGCAAGCCGGTCGATCCAGATCCCGATGCCGCCCAGCAAGAAAAACCCACCGATGTAGAACAAAAGCCCGCTCTCGGATTCTTTGTACGTCATGTTCTGATTGCGATAGGTGTAGCCGGGGTTCTCCTGCTCGTACTTCCACTTCTTCATGGCATGGCTTCGTTGACCTTCCCAGCCAAAGTAAAAAGGCACGAAGGAGCCCAAGATCAGGAAGGTCGCTATGACTCGTTCACGGTTCGCGGGCATCTACTCCTCGTCGTTGATCCACATGCGCACGCCCCCGTAGATGGCCAGGAGCCCAAGGGCAATGAGGGTACCGCTGGACCACTCGGG
>CAZDWU010000148.1:0-3465 GCA_964509165.1 uncultured Chthonomonas sp.
CCCCTCGGTGCCGTGCCTACCAATTTACCTCGCCATCAACGAAAATCGCCCCCAGGGAGCAAGTCCTCCGGAGGCGAGTTGGTTCTATTCGCGCAGGGCTTAAGCGCGGGCGCGTCGGCGGCGGGCCAGGGCCAGCAAGCCAGCCCCCATGGCCACCATCGTCATCGGCTCGGGCACGGCATTGTAGTAGATGGTGCCGTTCCAAACTCGAGGACTGAACGGCGAACCTCCACTGAATGGCCCGCTCGTCGTGGCCTGCGCAGCACCAAGCGTTAACGACATGTCGGCATTGCTGTAGAACTGGTTGCTACCGTTACCATTTGTGTAGCGGGGGGCAATGCCGTTGTAGCGAATGGCCAAACCGAAAGTGCCGGCGCCCAGAATGAAATCCTGCGTGTTTGTGAAGGAAGGCAGGTCAGTGCCGGCCGCCGTGCCGGAACCAGTGGCGATCAGAAACCACGCACTCGAATTGCTCGTATTTCCCACGTAGGTGCCTCCTAGGCTCGTCGCATATACCTCCACCGAGAAGGGCGTGCCCGCGGCAGCCGTGCTGTTATGGTCAAAGCCCGTCACGGTCACTCCATTTGTCACCGTGATGTCCATGTAGGTGGTCCAAAGGGACGCACCGCCGTTGGTGCCGGTGAAGAGAGTGCTAAGGGACTGGGCCTGCGCCACCGAAGCCAAGATCGTCGCTCCCGCGAAAAGAAAAAAACGAGTCCGCATGAGAAGATTCCAGAGATCAGTTTCTCTACGGATAACTATAACTCAGCAAGATGCAGAAGTGCGCGCCCCGCATGACACGGCTTCGTATCCTGGTAAAGGTACAGGCATAACTCGAGATGATCAGTTGGATTCAACAACCTCAGTACAAAACATAACTCGCCCCCGGGGAACATATCCTCCGGAGGCGATTGAGGTCTAGGTTTGACGAACTTAGGCGCGGGCGCGTCGGCGGCGGGCTAGGGCCAGCAAGCCAGCGCCCATGGCCACCATCGTCATCGGCTCGGGCACCGCGTTCAGCCGCACGTTGTCGAAGCTCACGTAGCTCTCGCCGCTCACCGTGGTCCCCGTAAAGCGCACCGTGATCGGCTGGCCGATCATCGAACCCGAACCCGGCGTGGAGTAAACCAAGCTGAACGGATCCATGGTGCCACTGTTCATTTGCACGGTGTTGGAGGCCAACAGCGTGCCGCCCGTCACCACCCCGTTGGTCAGGGTGCCGCCGGCCCACAGTTCGGCCGTGCCGCGCGTGGTGTTACCCGTGCGCCCCTGCAAGTAGTCCAGAGTGTAGGTGCGATTCGCCACAAAAACGTCGCTCAGTTGCTGAGCGAACGCGTTGCTGCGATACGCGAAGGCGATGTTGAGGCCGTCCTTGCCCGCGGCGCCGGTGTTCCAGATTCCTCGGTCTGCGCCACCCGTCGCCGTCGAACTCCAACCCGGCATCTGGGTCGGTGAGTAGAAGAAGCTCCCGCCGCCAAGCGTGGGGTCCTCAAAACTATGATTCGTGATTGAAAATGCCTGGGCGTGCGATACAGCTACCGCTCCCAAGGCCATGCATGCAATAAACAACCGCATCCCTGCATTCTACTGAAAGGGGGCGTGAAAATTCATCCCAAGCGGAAAGCATTGCCTCCTCCCCGGCCGGTGCTCCCACGTCGCCCCGCGACTCGCCGATGAACTAGCCGCCGGGCTCGCTCGTCGGGTTCATCTCCCCCGAATCAAGCTTGCGACTCAGAATCGCACAAACCGTGACAAGAAGAAGGGTCCAAGCGTAAGCAAGATCACAAGGAAAGCACGAATCAAAGCCACGGCAAATGAATGTGCATAGACACGAGCCAACGATGGCACCGTGTACGCGGCCATGGTAGCCACGGTCAGAATATCCATAATCTTGCCCATCTGTAAACCTTCGGTGTTTTGCCCAAAGAAGTGTAACGAGGCAAGAACGAGCGGAGCCCCACCATAAAGAACGAGCAAAAACACCATCATAAATGACCAGAGGTGGACTGTTGTAAGAAGATGCTTGATAACAGGCTCGCGACGATCCAGATACACGATGGAGAGTGCGATCCAGAATAATGCACCAAGCACCAAAACCAGGTGATTAATGCGATCGGTGTTCCCTGAGTCAATCCATAGCCGGTGAACGAGAAAGGTAATGGCTTGTAACCAAATGAAAAGCTGAAGGGGTGAAAGATACGGTTGCCTGCGCCCATCTAAGTACTCCTTTGTAAGCCCGCCAGGACGAGTTATTAAGAGTCGTAGCGTGTTCCAAAGTCTTCCGTCATAGGAAAAAACGGCTGCGAGACCATCAGTAAGCAGTTCGATGAGGGAGGGTAGTGTGGTCTTGGTAGATTGACCACAGTAGGCACAATAAGCCTCGGGTGCTTCCTTGCCGCAGTTTTTACAAGTTTGCACCACATGGCGATTATACTCGCGCACTTCGGCCCGACCATGTGGTGCTCGAACGAGTGTTGGCTAGGAGAATCCCTTGGTTTCTTATTAGGGAGTGTTCAACTCAGCACCGGACCTTGCGGTCACCCAGATGACCTTGTCCGCCCAGGGCCCGCGTTCGCCTTCGAGCCACTCGCCTTCGGGCCATCCGAGCATGAAGAATCCGAGGAGTTCCGCCGGGTCGTTCCACCCCAGCCGCTCACGGACCACAGGGTGCACGGAGAGGCCCTTGCTGTGCCACATCCCGGCCAGGCCCTGCGCCCGCGCGGCCAGGTGCAGGTTTAAGACTGCCCCGGAGACCGCCATCACTTCTTCGTCGCGAGGTACGGCCCGCTCGCCCTCCTCGTTGAACCCCGGCACCAGGCCAATGGCAATCCACACCGGGGCCGCCCAGGCGCGTTTGTGGGCAGATTCGGGGTCTTGATCGGGGTGATCGGCGAGGTGAGCGGCGGCGTAGTGTTCGGCCAGCAGCGCTCGGCCGTCGCCCATAAAGACTTGGAAGCGCCACGGCTCCGTATCGCGGTGGCTAGGCGCCCAGTTGGCGGCCTCCAACATAACCTCGATGCACTCCCGTGGTACGGGTTGGTCGCTGAGACGGCTGAGGCCCATGCTCCGCCGCAGGCGGATGACCTCCATCAGGGCGTCTAGGTTCAAACTCATGCCCTCAATCGTAGCTTGCGCGGGGGAGATGGGGGTGGGTACGCACCAAGGCTTGCAATGCCACACGGTCGGGTTTGCCGGTCTCGGTGAGGGGAAGGGCGTGCACCAAGTGATATTGGGGTCGGTGGCGTGGGTCCGCGAGAGTGAGGGGGGAGATGTCGAGAGGGTGTGATGAAACCAGCACCACCGCCTCTCCCCAGGTGGCATCAGGCACGGAAGTGATGGCAAGCGGTTGTTCTCCTAATTGAGCACGAATCTCGGCTTCCAGTGGCTCGGGCAGAATCTTGAGACCCCCGGAATTGATAGCCAAGTCAGCACGGCCCCGCCAATTGAATCTTGTTTCGCTCTCAA
>CAZDWU010000149.1:0-3443 GCA_964509165.1 uncultured Chthonomonas sp.
TCCACGGTTTTTCCGTTTCGTATCTCTTCTTTGAGTCGCTCAAAGACGAGGATGTTGGCGTCGATGGCCATCCCTGCGCTGAGGATGAAACCGGCAATGGCGGCCAGCGAGAACGTGGCGTTCATCAGCTTGAGCACCGTGAGGGTGAACAGCGTGTACAGCAACATGCCCACCATCGCAATTGCGCCCGGATAGGCGTAATAGACGATGAGGAAGATGGCAATGATGACGAAGCTGATGGCACCCGCCTGGATCATGCGATCGAGCGCGTAGTTGCCGATGGTCGGCGAAACCGTTTCGTCGCGGATCAGGTTGAGCGATACGGGGAGCGAACCGGCCTTGATGAGATCGGTGAGGCCCACCACGTAGTTGGAGTCGAAGGTGCCATTGATATAGGCATTGTCCTTGAGAATGGCGCCGTCTTGGACTGGAGAAATGCTGAGAACGCGGCCATCGAGGACGAACGCGAGATTTGGCGAGCGATTCAGATAGCGACGCGTCATTTGCTCAAGCTTGGCCGCACCTTGACCGCCGAAGAAAAACTGCGGCACCACCCCATTTCCTTGGACCATAGGGGCGGCGTTGGTGACGTCTCCGCCCTCGAGCAGGAGATCCCAACCTTGGATCATCTGCTCGTATTCGGCATCGCCGGGCTTGATGGTTTCGCCACTTCGCTTCGTAAACGGAATGAACGGGGAGTTTGCATCTCCTTCTTGCCCTGCCGGGCTGTATCGCCCGAGGTCCACACTGCGCGCGTGATAGACCTGGACCTTAGCAGTGGAACCAAGGGTCTCACGGGCGCGCTCGATATCGGTGAAGCCAGGCAGCTCAACGATGATTTGATCGGTGCCCTTCTTGGCGACCGTCCCTTCTTGAACACCCAGGGCCGCGCCGGCGCGGTTCTCCATGATCTTGACCAGATCCTGCTGGATCATGGCGGGGTTGGCGTCCTTGAGCTTGGCCAACTCCTCCGGATCCATTTGGAAGGTCAAACGGGCACCGCCCTTGACGTCCAGACCTAATCGATAGGGCGTGGATTGGTGCGCCCAGACCGCGAGGCCCGTGACGATGGCAACGATGATGAGAAAAAGTGAACTCCGCGACAAGTGAGAATTCGCCTCCGCGAACCCGGGATTGTACCGCGTAGTCGGCTTAGTCTCTGGCCCAGAACATGGGGCCCGCCGGGTCTTGAATCACCACCTGCTTGAGGAGGGCGACCGCCTTGGCGAGACCTTCATCGGAAGTCATGAGCCCATCTTCATGTTCAATACTGAGAACATAGTCATAGCCCACCTTGCGCAGCATGCTGACGAAGTCATTCCACCACTTGGCATCGTGGCCATAGCCCACACTGCGGAATGCCCAACTTCGGCCAAGGTGGTCGCCGTAGCTCTTGGTGTCGAGGTTGCCATTGCGGCCCGAGTTGTGGGGGTCAATGAGCGTGTCCTTGGCGTGCACGTGGAAGATGGCGCCGGCCTCGCCGAGCTCGCGGACGGCCAAGAGCGGGTCAATGCCCTGCCACCAGAGGTGGCTGGGGTCGAAGTTGGCGCCGATGCGGTGGCCGTGTTCGCCGGTGCTGTTACGCAGGCGGAGAAGGGTCTCGTTGTTGTAGACCACGAAGCCGGGGTGCATCTCGATGGCGAAATTGACGTTGTGCTCGTTGAGGACGTGGGATTGCGCGGTCCAATAGGGGATCACCACTTCGTTCCACTGCCACTCCAGGATGTCTCGGTATTCATCCGGCCAGGCGCAGGTCACCCAGTTGGGGTTGACGGCGCCGGGGTGGTCACCGGGGCAACCGCTAAAGCCGTTGACCACCGGGATCCCGAGGGCTGAGGCCAGCTTGACACCGCGGGTGAAGGCATCGTGGTGGGCCTGGGCGGTTTCCTTGTTGGGGTGGATGGGGTTGCCGTGGACGCTAAGAGCGCTGATGGTGAGGCCGTGGTCTCGGATTTGACCGAGGAATCGATCGCGGGCATCCGCGCTGGCCAGGAGCTCGTCGGGATTGATGTGGGATTGGCCGGGATACGCACCGACCCCGATTTCGATGGCCTGGAGCCCCTGCGCGGCCATTTTGGCCAAGACTTCTTGGAGCGGCAGGTGCCCGTAGAGCGCCGAAAACAACCCGATCTTCACAGGCACTATTTTGCCTGAGAATTGGGGGCGTGGAGTGCGGGGACCGGGGACGTGTTGATGCCCCCGGTCTTGGTTTAGGTTTAGAGGGATTTGATGACTTCGGCCAGGGCAGCGAAATTCGGGAGATCGCCGGGCGTGGCGGTCTCTTCGCTGTACTTGATGGTGCCGTCTTGAGCGACCAGGAAAGCCGCTCGCTTAGAACCCGGGCCGAGGCCGGCTAGGTCGGGGAGGACCACATCAAAGGCCTGCGCGGCAGCGCGCTGGTAGTCGCTAAGGAGGGTGGTGGTGATTCCCTCTTGCTTTGCCCATGCGGCTTGCGAGAACGGAGCATCCGGGCTGATGCCATAGACCTTGATGTCACCGAAGCCGGGGAGACCCTTCGAGATGTCACACATTTCTTGCGTGCAAACGCCGGTGAAGGCGGCCGGGAAGAACAGCACCACGAACGGGGCCTGGCCCACGTGGCTGCGGAGGGAGACATCCACCAACCCTTCGGCCGAGAGCGTCTTAAGGGTCAGGTCAGGAACTTGGGATCCAATGGACAGAGCCATGTCTCTAGGATACGAAAGTTGAGCCGGACAAACAAAAAAAAGACCCTACCGAAGTAGGGCCTTTCTGAAAATGTATCTCCGCGCAACGTCCCTATCTCCCGGGCAGTCTCCCACCAAGTACTTCCGGCGCTGAGGGGCTTAACGGCCGTGTTCGGAATGAGAACGGGTGTGACCCCCTCGCTATGGTCACGCAAAGATAACTCTTTTGTGCTTTGTTGCCTTATGCTTCAAGCACTTTGAAAGCTACATGCGTACGTAGACTGCCTAGTAAAGGACCGAGTGTAAGTGTTGCTAACTTACGACCAATTAGTATCACTTAGCTTAACGTGTTACCACGCTTACACCTGTGACCTATCAACCTTGTAGTCTTCAAGGGATCTTCAAAGAAAATTCATCTTGGGGTGGGCTTGGCGCTTATATGCTTTCAGCGCTTATCCCTTCCCGACTTGGCTACCCAGCGTATGCCCCTGGCGGGACAACTGGTACACCATAGGTCAGTTCACTCCGGTCCTCTCGTACTAGGAGCGACTCCCCTCAATTTTCTAACGCGCACAGTGGATAGAGACCGAACTGGCTTACGCCGTTCTGAACCCAGCTCGCGTGCCACTTTAATCCGTGAACTCCGGAACCCTTGGGACCTTGTGCAGCCCCAGGATGTGACGAGCCGACATCGAGGTGCCAAACCATGCCGTCGCTATGATCGCTCGGGCAAGATCAGCCTGTTATCCCCGGGGTAGCTTTTATCCGTTGAACCCT
>CAZDWU010000150.1:0-1914 GCA_964509165.1 uncultured Chthonomonas sp.
TGGGCGGCGGCATGGTCATCCTGCTGGCCGGACTCCAGGCCATCCCCGATTTCTATTACGAAGCCGCCACCCTGGACGGGGCGGGGCTGTGGCAGAAGTTCAAGGTGGTCACCCTGCCCATGGTGTCGCCGGCGCTGTTCTTCACCCTCATCACGGGGGTCATTGGCAGCTTCCAGGTGTTCACCCAGGGGTTCGTGATGACGCAGGGCGGCCCCAACGATGCCACTCGGTTCTACATGCTCCATCTGTACGACAACTCCTTCGGGAATCTGCGGATGGGCTACGCCTCGGCCCTCGCGTGGTTGCTCTTTGTGGTGGTGCTTCTCGTCACCCTGGTGCAGTGGCGCCTCAACAAGCTTGTGTACTACGAGGGGGCGGAATGAACCCGAAACTCGGCGTCCGGCTCGGCAAAATCGTGGTGGCCCTGTTGCTGGCCAGCGGGAGCATCGTGTTCCTGCTGCCGTTCTACACCTCGTTGTCCATGTCGCTCAAGACGCCCGAAGAACTGGCCACCACCTCCGCCTGGAGCTGGCCCCAGCAACCCACCTGGAGCAACTACAGCGAGGTCCTCACCAACCCCAACGTCAACTTCCTGCAGCTGTTCCTCAATACAGTCATCATCGCGGGCCTTGCCACGATTGGGGTCATCGCCAGCTCCAGCCTGGTGGCGTACGCCTTCGCGAAGATGAAGTTCATGGGCCGAGATCGGCTCTTTGTCATCCTGCTCAGCACCATGATGCTGCCCGCCATCGTGACGATGATCCCCACCTATTTCCTCTTCAAAGAGCTTCGGTGGATCAACACCATCCTGCCCCTCACGGTGCCGGCCTTCTTCGGCGGCGGGGCCTTCAACATTTTCCTCTTGCGGCAGTTCTTCTTGGGCATCCCAAAGGAGCTCGACGAGGCCGCCAAGATCGAGGGAGCTGGTCACTGGACCATCTACTCCCGGATTGTCATGCCGCTGTCGGGTTCGGCTCTGGCCACCGTCGGCATTTTCTGCTTCATCTACAACTGGCGCGACTTTATGGGGCCGCTGATCTACCTCAACGAACCCGAAAAGCAGACCTTGGAGTTGGGTCTGGCCACCTACAACTCCCTGCGCGCCGAACAGTGGCATTTGCTGATGGCCGGGAGTGTGCTCGTCACGCTGCCGCTCATCGTGATGTTCCTGTTTGGGCAGCGCTATTTCGTCAAGGGCATGGCCCTCAGCGGACTCAAGTAATCGAGCGATATCAAGATGACATTTGGAAAGAACTTTGTGTGGGGGGCGGCGACGGCCGCGTATCAGGTGGAAGGCGCGGCGGCGCAGGACGGGCGCGGCCCCTCCGTGTGGGATGCGTTCTGCCGCAAGGCGGGCAAGGTCGCCGAAGGCGACACCGGCGACACGGCCTGCGACCACTACCACCGCTACCGAGAAGACATCGCCATGATGCGCGACCTCGGGGTGCAGGCGTATCGGTTCTCCATCTCTTGGTCGCGCGTGTTGCCGGAAGGCACCGGCCGGGTGAACCACCAGGGCATGGACTTCTACCACCGGCTGGTGGATGAGCTGCTCCGCAACGGGATCGAGCCGTATCCCACCCTGTTCCACTGGGATTACCCGCAGGAGCTCTACCTGCAGGGTGGCTGGCTGAACCGCGACACGGTGGAGTGGTTTGGCGAGTACGCCGAACTGGTCGGGCGGCAGCTGGGCGACCGCGTGAAGAACTGGTGGACGCTAAACGAGCCCCCGTGCTTCCTCGGCCTTGGCCACGTCAATGGCATCCACGCGCCGGGCTTGCAACTCGATTGGCCGGATTTCTTCCTGGCTACCAAGCACGCCCTGATGGCGCACGGTCGCTCGGTGCAGGCGCTGCGCGCCACCGCCCCGCAACCCATCGCCATCGGCTACGTCCCCATCAGCCACATCGGCAT
>CAZDWU010000150.1:2014-3426 GCA_964509165.1 uncultured Chthonomonas sp.
CAGATTCAGGGCTACTTCCACTGGTCGCTGATGGACAACTTCGAGTGGGCGGAAGGTTATCGGCACCGCTTTGGCTTGATCCATGTGGACTTTGCCACTCAGAAGCGCACGCCCAAGGATTCGGCGGCATGGTACGCGCAGGTTATCGCCAACAACGGTTTGTCGGCCCCGAAGGCCACGAGCAGCCACGCGCTGGTTGGCACCCGGCCAACTTTGAGCTAAGTAGCCCCGTAACTTTGCGGGTTTTTGCTAACTTGGGCCTATGGGTGGTGTAGAATATGCACAGGTGTTCCGAAACGTTTCGCGAATCGTTTCGGCCACAGACTCTCTTAGAGGAAATTGAACATGTTCATGAAGAATTCACGAGTGGCGATGGTGGCACTTGGGGCAGTTATGGCCTCCAGCGCTTTCGCTAGCCTGACGACCTACAACCAAGACTTCGAAAGTCTGGCCGCGGGCAATGGTGGTGCCTTGTCCGGTGACGGTTGGAAGATTTTCGCCAACGTCTTTGACTCTGCCGACAACTACCTGTACGGCTACGGCCCCTTCGGCGCCCCGAACGGCGGCGCGGGCTTCTCGGCTATCGCCACGGGCGAAGCCGGGCCGAACCAAGGTACGCAGTACATCAACACGTACAGCGACTACAACAACGCTGACCACGGCAACAACCGAAAGATTGAAGCCAACATCTTCCAAGAGCAGATCATTAGTGCGGCCGACCTCGGTCAAACCTTCACGTTCGGCTTCGATTACAAGGCGTCTTCGGGCTTCGGTCCGGGTGGTGCTTCCCGCACCTGGGCGTTCATCAAGGTTCTGGACCCGGCCAACGGCTTCAACCTGGTCGCCTTCCCGCGAATTGAAACCACGGCGGCTTCCACCTCCACTTGGTCGGAAAACAATACGATCAACATCACGATCGACCCGTCCTGGACGAACAACATCCTCCAGTTCGGCTTCATGAACACGTCCACGGCCTTCCAGCCGACCGGCATGTACTACGACAACGTGTCGTTCAGTGCCGTTCCGGAACCGGCTTCGATGATCGCCCTGGGCGCGGGCCTGCTGGCTCTGGCCCGCAAGCGACGCAAGGCGTAAGCCTCTCTTCGCGTAAGAGATCACCTGGCCGCTTCTCTCCACCTGGGAGGGAGGCGGCCAATCTTCTTTAGAGGTAGGGGTCAGGTAGATTCCCCATACCTCCCCGAGGCATTCGCCGAGAATCCCATGCTCAACCTCATCCTGGCCTCAATCGTCGTTGCCGCATGGCCGCAAACGGAGCCGCCGGCCGAGCTGAGGGCCTTTGACGGCGAGTGGATTTGGCAAGAAGACCGCACTCCTTCGCGGGCCCCTGAGAACTTCAACCCGCCCTTGTCGACCCGCTTTTCCCTGCGCGCCGAAGCCGACGCGATGATCCT
>CAZDWU010000151.1:0-3411 GCA_964509165.1 uncultured Chthonomonas sp.
GCGCGAAAAGTATCTCGCCGATGCCATGGCCGGCCGCCTCAAGCTTGCTTGGGGCCTCACCGAGCCCGACGCCGGCAGCGACGCCCGCCGCGTGCAAACGAAGGCCGAGCCGACCCCCGGCAAAGACGGTTACTTCACCATCAACGGGCACAAGAAGTTCATCACCAACGGTGGCCCCGCCGACCTCATCATCCTCATCGCCCGCACGAGCGAAAAGGAACTCAGCGCGTTCCTGGTGGAAACCGACCAGCCCGGATTTGAACTCGTCGGCCGCATCCCGACCGTAGGCGTGAAGGCCAGCTGGACCAGCGAATTCAAGCTCAACAACGCGCAGGGTTGGCACACCCCGTGCACCTTTGAGCAAGCCATCAGCCTGCTTTACCGGGGCCGCCTGGGCATCGCCGCCATGGCCGTCGGTATCGCCGAGAAGGCCGCCGAACTCGCCGCCGAATACAGCGTGAAGCGCGAGCAGTTCAACCGTCGCCTCGCCGATATGCAATCGGTGCAAAACATGCTCGCCGACAACGAACTGGATGTGGAAGCGGCCCGCCTGCTTCTGCACAAGGGTGCGGCGATGTACGATCGCGGTGAGAACGTCACCACCATCGCCAGCATGGCCAAGCTCTTTGCGAGCGAAGCCAGCAACCGCGTGACCAACAACGCCATCCAGATCCACGGCGGACGCGGTATGACGTTCGAATTCTTGGTCGAAAAGCTGTGGCGCGACGCAAAGCTCACCGAAATCGGCGAAGGTTGTAGCGAAATTCAACGAATGGTGATCGCGAAGCAACGTCTTCGCGCGTTAGAATCATAATCTCATGCTGATTTCCACTCTGGCGCTGGCGACCAGCCTGCAAACCTCTCCCCAATACGTTGATATCTCCCGCGTGTTCAAGGCGGGAGAGACCAGCAAGTACGCCGTGCGCTCGCGGCTTCAGATGGAAACCCGACAGCTAGGGCAAACCGTGTTTTTGCCCAGTTCCGTGCGCATTGACTACGACTTCACGCTCAATGTCAAGCAGATGTTGGACGAAGGGTTTGCCGTGCACATCTATCGTCGCCCGACGATGACGATCACGGACGGGGAAACCGCGTCTTCGCCGCCGCGCAAGAACGTGGAGCAAACCAACATCAACTACGAAATGACGCTCTCGCCGGCCAACGAGATGACGAACGCCAAGGCGCTCGTTGCCCGCTGGGCCGCCGCCAGCAGTCCGGCCGCGCCCGCGCCACAGGATTTGATGGGCGTGGTGGGTCAGTTCACGGGTGAGCTTCAGCGCCTCGCCCTCTTCACTGGTTCGCTCGACTCGGGGATGGACCTTAGCCCGAAGCTGCCGTACGACGAAGTGCGCGTGGGCGACACCTGGAAGCGCACGGTGGGCTACTCCCCGCAGCGCATTGCCAATAGTGACAAGGCCGCCGTGCAACGTCTCGACTACACCTTCACCTACAAGGGCGTGATGGAAGCGAATGGGCAGAAGTTCCACCGGGTGCAAGCCACCATGTCGCTGGATAGCAACGCGGCTGAGTTTGTGAATCAGTCCATGGGCATGACGCCAGGCCAATCGGGCCTGGAAGCCATAAACCTCAAGCTGGACGCCACGATTGATTTCGATCTCGATCTCAACACCCGCAAGACATTGCGGGCGCTGGCCGTCAGCAAGGGCGGCTACGATGTGCGCGTGGCGCAGGTGCCGGGTCGGCCGGTGATCGAGCAGAAGCTAAACGGTCGTAGCCAATTGCAATTGATGCCTTAATGACCGGTTCTCGCCTGCAACAGATTCTCAGAAGCCCCTGGTTCGCCCCGGGGCTCTTTCTGTTTGCCGTGCTGGTGCGGGCCATCGGGTTGCGCTGGGGTTTGCCCACCCCCGACAATCTTTGGAGCTTGCACCCGGATGAACCCATTGTTTGGCTGTATTCGCAGGCCGTAGACCTGGGCAAGGGTGACCTGCTTCCAGGGTTCTACAACTACGGCACGCTTTATCTCATCCTCAGTAGCGTGGCCGCCAAGCTCGCCGGAGCCTACATGGGTGGCACCGAGCCCTGGCAGATCGTGGGCAATGCCACCCTCATGGCTCGCTGGATGAGCGTGCTGGCCGGGGCATCGCTGGTGTGGATGACCTACACCTACGTGGCTCGGCAGGGCCGCGCCACCGGCGCCGTGATTGCCGCCATGGGAGTGGCCGTAGCTCCGGGGATGGTGGTCCATAGCCGGTTCCAGAGCGTGGATATGGTCGCAGCGGCGTTTGGCTTTGGCTCGCTCTTAGCGGCCAGCATGATGTTGCCCACCGCCCACGGCAAGGTGTGGACGCACACCAAGGCGGCGGTAGTCGCAGGGTTGCTCGCCGGGCTCAGTGCGGGCACCAAGTACACCGGCATCACGGCCCTCGTGGGCTTGGTGGTGGTGTTGATGTTCGCCGAACTCGCCTGGACGTGCCGCCTCAAGTCCATCGCCATCGCCGGGCTGGTAGCTTTGGCCACGTTCTGCTTCACCACGCCCGGGATTTTCCTGGAGCAAGAAGCCTTCTTCCGCGATCTGCGCTACGAATGGCTGCACACCCAAACCGGGCATGAGTTCGTGTTTGGGGCCACGGCGCCGGGCTGGGTCTACCACCTCGGGAATCTGGTGGCGGTGCTGGGCGCGCCCGTACTGTTGCTCGGCGTCTTCGGCCTTGGTTTCGGTGCCTGGCGCAAGCAACCCTACGTGGTGGCGGCCTTGGCCTGGGCGCTGGTGACCTACGTGCTCATCGGCCGCGCGGAAGTCAAGTTCCTCCGCTACACCCTGCCCATGGTGGCGCCCCTCATGGTTGGCCTCGGGGCGTTGGTTTCGCAGTGGCACGCCCAGGGTAAGAACTCCGGCCGCATCGGCGTGGCCGCTGCCATGCTCTCCGTGGCGGGCTTGCTCGGCGGGGGAGCCGTGGGCGCCGCCCAGATGACGATGTGGATGGCGGGGCCGGATTCGCGAGAACAAGCCGCCGCGATCCTGAAGGCGGAAGCCGCCAAGGGGCCGGTCACCGTCGGTCTCGTGTCGGACCCGTGGTTCTATTCCCCCACGCTGTATCCCATGGCCACCGCGCCGCGCTTTGTGCCCGTGGACCAACGCGATGCCGCCATGCGCGAAGCCACCAACCCCTCCGTTGTGCGCTACATTACCGCCGATGGCGGCCGCATCAACTGGGATGTGCGCCTCATTGACGAGGTTCAGCCCGACTTCATCGCCTTCAGTAGTTTCGAATCAGACGACCTCGCTCGCATCGCCGCTGACCCGGCCGCCCGCCCGCAGTTTGAGGCGGCGGTGAAGGATATGGAGCGGTTCCGCGACCGTCTCCAGCAAGATTACGAAGTGTGGCAGCGCATCGGAACGGGGGGACCGCGCATCCATGACCTGATGTACATCCGTCCTGAAGTGTG
>CAZDWU010000152.1:0-3360 GCA_964509165.1 uncultured Chthonomonas sp.
CTTCCTCCTCGCTCAGGCCGGTCTTGGCCGTGATCTCCACATCCCGGTGCACCAGCACCCCGTTCCAATACACCGTGGCGCGGGCATTGGCCACCTTGCGGCCACCTTCCCAGCGCGGCGCGGTGAACCAGATATCGTAGCTCTGCCACACCCCGGCCCCGTAGCTGGGGTTGAACGCCGGCGCGGTCTGCCGGTAGATGGAGCCCGCCTCGTTGAACTTGGCGGCGGGCTGCGCCAGGTCCACAATGCCGGGGGCGTTCATGATCTGAATCTCGTAGCGGCTCATCAGCTTCAGGCCGCTATTGCCGTTGGTTTGGGTTTCCACCCGGCCGCCCGGGGGGCTCAGCCACTCCACGTGGATCAAGGCATCGCCGTGGGGCTGGCCGCTCACGTGGTCCGATCCGCCGATGTCCGCGCTCGGGTCGTGTTGCACCACCAGGGCGTCGCCCACCGTCGGCCACTTGGCCACGCCCGGGCGGAGCGGCCGCAGGTCGCCCTGGCCGCCCTTGCCGATGAGGATCTGCGCCCCGGCGGGGGGCTGCGCAAACAGCTCTCGGCGGCGCGGGGTTTCTTTGATCTCCCCGGGCAGGCGTTGCAGCGTGTACCACACTTCGGGGCTCCACAGGAACTCGTCGTTCGGCCCCTTCAGGTCGCCCAGGTGCAGATACACCACGGTGCCGGCCTGCAGCCCCTCGATATCTAACCAAAGGGTGCGGCGGTCGGGGCTCAGGCGCGTTTGGGTGATGGGGAGATTTTTCTCGTCCACCTTGGGGCCGCCGTAGGCAATGGTGGCCTCGTAGCGCCAGCTTTTGGCCTTGATTTTGCTAAGCAGATCTTCCATGCCCGGGGCCAGCGGGTGCGTGAATTGCACCTGGAACCCGCCCTGGCGCACGCCCACTTCCAGCATCTCAAACGGCACCTTGCCGGTGGGGCGCAGGCGTTCCAGCCCGAACTTGTGGCCCAGGTGGTTCCAGTTGCCGTTGCTACCAATCCCCCCGGCGTAGAGCGCGCCATCCGGCCCCCACACCAAACGGTTGATACCGGCCTCTAGCCCCTGGCTGTGCCGATACACCGCGCCCTGGTATTGCCCGTTCACTTTCTCCAGTTGCAGGCGCTTGAGGCCGCCGTGGGTCACGTCGCCAATCAGCATTTGCCCCCGGTAGGGGCCATCCGGAATCAGGATCATCTGCGCGGGGCTGTTGCCAATCTCGCCGTGCGGGAACCACACCGCCACCGAACTCTCATCGGCATCACCATAAGGTTGTTCTTGGTGCAAATACCGCGCGCCGGGGCGGATGTGATAGAGCGGGCTGGCGGGCAGCCACGACCCCTGGTTGTCGGCCACAAACATCTGGCCATCCACGCCCAGGTTCATGCCGTTGGGGGTGCGCAGGCCGCGCGCCACCGCTTCCCACTGGCCGGTGGCGGGGTCGATCTTATAGAGGTTGCCCGGGCCTTCGGGGGTGGAATAGGCGGGCTCGCCCGGCTTCTGCGAAGGCGTGTAGTTGGTGTGGCCGCCGCGCAGGGGCACGCTGGAGCTGATGTAGAACGAGCCCTGGAACGGCAGCAGATTGAACGTGAACTCGTGGTAATTGGGGCTGACCCCCCAGCCGGAGGCCACCACATCGTATTCATCCGCGCGGTCGTCGCCGTTGGTGTCGCGCAGGCGCGTGATCTCGCCCTTCTGCGTCACGTAGAGGTCGCCATTCCAATAAGCGATGCCCAGCGGCTCGCCCAGCCCCTCGGCAAAGAGATGGGCTTTGGCCCGGCCCGGCTTGTCCAGGTCGCTCAGCAGATACACCGCGCCGCGCTCATCCCAGGTGCACACGGCCAGCCGGCCATCGGGCAAGAAAACCATGCCCCCCACGGCCGGGCGGAAATCTTCGCCGCGAATCTCTTCCCGCGCAAAGCTGGGGTGGACGGCGGTGAGCGGGCGGCGGTCGCCGGGGCGCGTGGTGGGGGCGCCCAGGGTGGCCCGCTTGGGGCCGGGGTTCACCACAAAGGTCTGGCCGGGGTCGGTGGTCAGCAGTTCGGGGGCCAGGGCGCGATATTCGGTCTCGTCGGTGCGCTTCCAGCGGATATCCAGGCTGAAATCGCCCTCGTTGTGCATGATGAAGGCCTTCAGGTTGGTGCGCCCCACGGGCAGGCGATATTGCCCGCGCCACACCCCGGTCTCGCGGCGGAAGGTGCCGTCGGTGGTGTTCAACATCGTCTCCCCGGCCAGCGTCATGCGCACCAGCGAGGTGGTGCGGACCTCAAAATCGTAGGTAGCGGCGCGGTCCACCTGCAGGCGGGTGGTCACCTCGGCGTAGAAGTTCTGGGCCACGGGGGCGTCATCGGTCTTAAAAGGGCCGGTGAGCGGGAACGAAGGCGTGACGAAGTAGGCGTTGGGCACCTGCCCCTGCACCAGCTGCGGGATTCCACCAAACGGTTGCTCCAGCTGCCAGGCCATCACGGTCATGCCGGGGGCGGTGGCTTGGGGGGTGGCCAGCAGCAGGGCCAGCAGGGCGGTGGTCATCGTCGCACCTCCACGGTGGCCTCGGCGGCCTCGCCCAGGGTGGGGTCGGGCAGGTTGGGTTGATAGGTGCGCAGGGTCAGCGCGGGGCCGGCGGCGGTGGCGCGGTAGCGCATGATGAGGAGGGAGCCTTCCATGGTCATGGTGAGTTCAATCGGTCGGGTATCGGCGGTGAACCGAATGGTGGTTTTGTCGCCGTCGCGGTGGTAGCCCCGGAACTGCACAGGCACCGGAGTCTCCCCCCGGAACCACGCCAGCCGGTCGCCAAACAGGCGGGCGCGGCGCACATCCTTGGGGGCCTTCAACGTGGGGGCGGAGATGCGGATCTGGCCCTGGAAACGGCCGGGCAGGGCGGGCATCTGCTTGTAGTTCCACTGCCACACGTTGGGGCCGCTGATGGTGTTGGAGGAGAGGTATTGGTAGACGGGCTGGCGGCGGGCGTCGGAGAGTTCGATGGCCACCGAGTCGGTGTCGCCGCGCTCTTCAAAGGCAAAGTAGAGCGGCCCCCAGTTCTCTAAGTTAAAGGGGCGGGATTCCACAGCGTGACCCACCTGGGTGAAGCGCCAGACGGGGTCGGCGACCGGAGAGGGCTGCCCGAAATCGGTGGGGCCGAGCACCTGGCTGGGGACCTCGTAGAGGCTGCGCCCCTCGCCGAAGGAGTTCTCCTGGCTGAAATCGTAGACCTTGCCCCGGTAGTTGATGCGGCCGTGCCACACCCGGCGCACCGCGCACACATCGGGGGAGAACACGGCGTAGATGCCCCCGTCGCCGGGCTCATTGAGGAGGCGGACGATGAGCTGGCGGGGACGGTCTTCGAACACCGCCCGGAAGGCGGCCGGCTCTTG
>CAZDWU010000153.1:0-3351 GCA_964509165.1 uncultured Chthonomonas sp.
CCTTGCCGCCCCCGTGGCAGCTTTCGCAGCCCACGGCGTCCAGGCCCGTGGTGCGTTCGGGCGGGTTGAATCCGTCGGCTCGGTCGAGGCCTACTACGTGGCACCCCACGCAGTCGGGGTCGCGGTCTTGGTGCTCCTGTTCCAGAGTACGTAGAGCCTTGGCGTGGGCGCTGGCGTGCCACGTATTGTAGGCGTCGTTGTGGCAAGACATGCACGCATCCGAGCCCGCGAGTCCGGCAGCCGCTCCGCGCGGGACTTGCTCCAGGAGTTGTTCCTCGCGCACTTGGTCCACGTATTGGCGGAAGAGGGCGGCGGCTTCGGGGTCGTCCTCGATTTCGGGGCCAAGCGGAATGGCCTGGTACCGACGCCATTCGCCATCCCGGAAGCTCAATTGCAAGACGGCTTTGGCTTTGGGGCCGGGGCTGACGAGCCAGGTCTTGCCTTCTTGTAGAGGTTCGCTTGCAGCTTGTTCTTCGCTTCGATAGATGATGAGGGCGAGGGCGGGCCAGCGCTTCGCCATCACCCGGGCCGCCTCGGCATTACCATCAATCATCAGGATCGGGGACTTGCCCAGGGCTTCGGCTTCGGCCAGGAGCTCACCTACGGCGGTGGCCTCCGACACCGGCGTACCGCCCAGCAAAGTGGCGGCCTGCGCGGCCGCGGGGTCGAGCGATCCGATCAAGAAGGGGCCGCGTTCTATCCATCTTTCCCAGGTCACATCCGCGCCGGGCTGCACGGCCAGGGTGGTCATCCGGTCGCCGCTCAGGCGCTGTACCTGGGCCAGCTGGGCGCTGCCCAGGCGGGCTTCGGCGCCTGAGAGAGCCACGGCATCCACGCCCAAGGCTTGCCACAGTTGGGCGAGAGTTTCGGTCTTGAGGACATCCTGCCGCCCGAGCCCCCCACTGGCGCGTCCGGCCTCCAGCACCACGGTGCGGCCCGGCACGGTGAGTTGGCGCACCAGCGCGGCACGACGGCGAATCCCGCCGATCATGGGTTTGGTGCAGCCGCAGGGGCTGAGATAGCCCTGGGTGTCGCCGCTAATGAGGAGAGTCCAGGTGTCGGGTGCGGCCGAGGTGTCAGCCGGGCGCACCATGCCCGCGATGAGCATGAGCAGCGCGGACAGTCCCCAGAAGACCCTCATGACCGAATCCTACTGGATCACAGCCTGAATCGGGATGCGAACTTCGGGTTGCTTGGGGTCATCGGTGCTGGCAATAACTGAGCCCCGCACGGCCCCGGCGGGGGCGCCACCCTTGTAGCGGACGTCAATGCGGATATCGCCGCGCTCATTGCTGGGGCCGAGTTTGGCCTCAAAGAACTCCGTATCCGTGCGCACCGAGGTCACCTTGAAGGGTTGGCCGGGGCGGGTGAGAATCACCCAACCTTGGGCGGGCAAACCCGAGGGAATCGCGCCGAAGACCACCGCGACCGGGCTGGGAGCGATGCCCTGCTGCACGTAAAACGTGTAGGGAATGATCCGGAAAGCCTCTGATGTCGTGGTGACGTTGAGCCCGATGGGCGAGCGCCCGGCCGGGAGCATCGACCCCGTGTTGAGGCGGATACGGTAGCCCGCGCGCTCAACGGGTTCGGATTCACCCAGGGTCGGGTCGGCAATGCGGCCGCGCCAAGGTTCGTACTTCACCGACAGCCCCGCCCCCAGGGCCTCGATCTTGGTGACCGTGAGCTTGGCCTCGGGGTCAATGGCCATAAAGATCTCGACCTCTTCGTTGGGGCCGTTCAATACGGTCACGTCTTGGGGCTTGGCATGGATAAATCGCACGGCCGGGCGCACAAACGACATGAACGGAATGCGGCGCAGCGGCGCGTCGGGATCGTTGGAGTAGAGGTAAATCGCCTTGCGGAATGGCCCCGGGAAATTGGTGGTGTCAATCTGCCCTTGGATGAGCGAGGTTTGGCCGGGTGCGATCTCAAGCCCCCGCTGAGCGAGACCATCCCCAAGGGTAAAGCACCCGCAATCGGGGCTAATTACTACCGAAAGCGGGGCGTTGCCAGGGTTACTGAGCTGGAACGAGAACGGCACGAGCGCCCCTTGCATTTGGGGGTCAAAGTTCACTTCCATCGTGTCCGCCCGCAGCACGGGGCGCGGAGCCACCAGCACCTTGCCTTCGGCCGCCGCCGCGCGTAACTGGTCGCTCAGCGCGATGAGTCGTCGCGCGGTTTGCCACTCTTGCGAGAGCACCTGCACGCGCACCCGCGCGTTCAGGTCGCTTCGACCCATGGCACCGCCAGGACGGGCCGACCGGGCCAAGCCCAAGGCGCGCCCGATCGCATGGGCGGTTTCAAAGGTGATCATCTCCGCTTCGCTGGGCTGGGGCGGGGAGAGCCGGTAGTGCGCCAGCACGGCCTCGACTTGGGGCTCGGAGGGGTCGTTGGAAAGGAAGAAGGTCGCGCCCTGCGGCACGCCGGTGCCCTCGTCAGCAGGGAGGGACTCGGTGTAGTTGATAAGGATGTCCCGGCTGGGGCCGAAGCTCAGTTCCAGTTCCGGCATCACCCGTCGCCAGGCATCCAGGCCGGCTTCGACGGCTTTGCGGTACTTGGGGCGATACTCTGCCGCCAAACCGGAGTCGTCGTACTGAATGGTCAGTTTCTTACGCGGGAGGCGGGCAGAAATCTGGCGGGCGAGCTTAAAGTCTCCCGCCTCCATCGCGGAATAGATCTCTTGGGTCCACGCTAGCACCTCGGCGTTGGTGCCCGCCGGGGGCACGGGGCCGATTTCAGCAACCGGGGTCGCGGCGAGCGCGCCCCACAGGGCAAGGGTGGCCAGAGTCATATCTGTTCGTACGACGGGTTGAGACCGGTCAAGTTACTCGAAGAATTCTTCGCCTGCGTCTTTGGGCCGTTTGAGGAAGGCTTCAATGAACCCATCCACGTTGCCTTCCAGCACGCCGGAAGCGTTGCCGGTTTCGTGCCCGGTGCGGTGGTCCTTCACCATCGTGTACGGCTGCAGAACGTAGGAGCGAATCTGGCGGCCCCACTCGGCCGGCCCGGTGTCGCCCTTCAGTTCGTTCACCTTATTCTGGTCTTGCACCTTCTGGACTTCCAGAAGCCGGGCGGCCAAGACCTTGAGGGCGCTGGCGCGATTCTTGTGCTGGCTTCGCTCGTTTTGGCAAAGCACGGTGATGCCGGTGGGGATGTGCGTGAGGCGCACCGCCGATTCGGTCTTGTTCACGTGCTGGCCACCCGCCCCGCCGGCCCGCAGGGTTTCTTCCTTCACGTCATCCATGTTGATGTCGATCTCGGTTTCTTCCATTTCGGGCAGAACCTCAACCTTACAGAAGGAGGTGTGGCGGCGCGCGGCGGCGTCAAACGGGCTGATGCGCACCAGGCGGT
>CAZDWU010000154.1:0-3351 GCA_964509165.1 uncultured Chthonomonas sp.
ACCGCCTGGTGCGCATCAGCCCGTTTGACGCCGCCGCGCGCCGCCACACCTCCTTTTGTAAGGTCGAGGTTTTGCCCGAAATGGAAGAGACCGAAATCGACATCAACATGGATGAAGTGAAGGAAGAGACTCTTCGCGCGGGGGGAGCCGGCGGCCAGCACGTGAACAAAACGGAATCGGCGGTGCGCCTCACGCACATCCCTACCGGCATCACCGTGCTTTGCCAAAACGAGCGAAGCCAGCACAAGAACCGCGCCAGTGCCCTCAAGGTTTTGGCCGCGCGCCTGCTGGAAGTCCAGCGCCTGCAGGACAAAGACAAGGTGAACGAACTGAAGGGCGACACCGGGCCGGCCGAATGGGGTCGCCAGATTCGTTCGTACGTTCTGCAGCCGTACACGATGGTGAAGGACCACCGCACCGGGCACGAAACCGGCAACGCTTCCGGCGTGCTGGAAGGCAACGTGGATGGGTTCATTGAAGCCTTCCTCAAACGGCCCAAAGACGCAGGCGAAGAATTCTTCGAGTAACTTGACCGGTCTCAACCCGTCGTACGAACAGATATGACTCTGGCCACCCTTGCCCTGTGGGGGGCGCTTGCCGCCACCCCGGTCGCCGAAATCGGCCCGGTGCCCCCGGCGGGCACCAATGCCGAGGTGCTGGCCTGGACCCAAGAATTGTACGTCGCGATGGAGGCGGGAGACTTTCCGCTCGCCCGCCAGATCTCTGCCCGCCTCCCCCGCAAGAAGTTGACGGTCCGGTATGACGATTCCGCTCTTCCTGCGGAGTACCGGGTCAAGTACCGCAAGGCGGTCGAAGCCGGCCTGGACGCTTGGCGCCGGGTTTTGCCGGAACTCGAGCTGAGTTTCGGGACTCAGGGCGACATCCTCATCAACTACACCGAGACATTGCCCGCGGATGCGGGCACCGGCGTCCCCCAAGGGGCGACGTTCTTCCTCTCCCGAGATCCCTCGGAGCCGCAAGTGGAGGCGGTGCTGGCCAACTTCCGGCTCTCTCCCCCGCAGCCGAGCGAAGGCGAAATGATCACTCATGAGACCGCGCACGCCATTGGCCGCGCGCTGGGGTTGGAGCGATCCGCTCGCCCCGGGGGCGCCATGGGCCGCAGCGACCTCAACGCCCGGGCTCGGGTGCAGGTGCTGTCCCAAGAGTGGCAAACCGTGCGTCGTCTCATTGCGCTCAGCGACCAACTGCGCGCGGCAGCGGCGGAAGGCAAAGTCCTGGTGGCCCCGCGACCGGTGCTACGGGCCGACACCATGGAAGTGAAATTCGACCCCCAAATGCAGGGAGCGAAGGTGCCGTTCTCCTTCCAAATCAGCAACCCCGGCAACGCCCCGCTCTCGGTGGTGATTAGCCCGGATTGTGGGTGCTTCTCCCTTGGTGAAGGTCAAGCTCAACGCGGCCTCGAGATTGCGCCAGGCCAGAGCACGTTGGTTCAGGGTCAAATTGACACCACCAACTTCCCCGGACCGTTCCACAAGGCGATTTACATCTACTCCAACGACCCCGATGCGCCCCTGCGCCGCATCCCGTTCACTTCCTTTGTCCGCCCTGCGGTGCGTTTTATCCACGCAAAGCCCCAAGACGTGACCGTATTGAGCGGGCCGAACGAAGAGGTTGAAATCTTCATGGCCGTAGACCCCGAGGCCAAATTGACGGTCACCAAAATCGAAGCGCTCGGGGCGGGCTTGACCGTGAAGTACGAACCTTGGCGCGGCAAGATCGCCGACCCCACCCTGGGCGAATCCGAACCCGTCGAGCGCGTGGGCTACCGCATCCGGCTGAACACAGGCTCCATGCTTCCGGCGGGCCGATCTCCCATTGGGCTGAACGTCACCACGACATCGGAAGCGTTCCGGATCATTCCTTATACGTTTTACGTTCAGCAGGGCATTGCTCCGAGCCCGGTGGCGGTGGTTTTCGGGGCCATCCCTTCTGCCCTTCCGGCGTCGGGGTGGGTGATCCTGACGCGACCTGGCCAACCCTTCAAGGTGACCTCGGTGCGCACGGATACGGAATACTTTGAAGCCAAACTCGGTCCGAGTAATGAGCGTGGCGATCTTCGCATTGATGTCCGCTACAAAGGCGGGGCTCCGGCCGGGGCCGTGCGCGGGTCGGTCATTGCGACCACCGACGACCCCAAACAACCCGAAGTCCGCATCCCGATTCAGGCTGTGATCCAGTAGGATTCGGTCATGAGGGTGTTCTGGGGTCTGTCCGCGCTGCTCATGCTCATCGCGGGCATGGTGCGCCCGGCTGACTCTCAGGCCGCGCCCGACACCTGGACTCTCCTTATTAGCGGCGACACCCAGGGCTATCTCAGCCCTTGCGGATGCACCAAGCCCATGATCGGCGGCATCCGGCGGCGTGCCGCGCTGGTGCGCCAACTCACCGTGCCGGGCCGCACCGTGGTACTGGAGGCCGGACGCGCCAGCGGGGGGCTTGGGCGGCAGGATGTCCTCAAGACCGAAACCCTCGCCCAACTGTGGCAAGCCTTGGGCGTGGATGCCGTGGCCCTTTCGGGCGCCGAAGCCCGCCTCGGCAGCGCCCAACTGGCCCAAGTGCAACGGCTCAGCGGCGACCGCATGACCACTCTGGCCGTCGAACCCGGTGGCGAGGTGACGTGGGAAAGATGGATTGAGCGCGGCCCATTCCTGATCGGATCGCTCGACCCCGCCGCTGCCCAGGCCGCGACGTTGCTGGGCGGCACGCCGGTGCCGGAGGCCACCGCCATTGCGGCGCTTGTTGCCGAAGCCGAAGCCCTGGAAAAGGCGCCGATCTTGATGATGGATGGCAATGCCGAGGCGGCCCGCGCCACGGCCAAAGCGTGGCCCAAACTGGCGCTCATCATCTACCGGAGCGATGAGCAAGCCGCCACCGAGCCACTCAAGGAAGGCCAGACCTGGCTCGTCAGCCCCGGCCCCAAGGGCAAGGCCGTGCTGCAACTCAACTTCCGTGAGGGCGAATGGCTCCGGTACCAAGCGCTACCCCTCGGCCCCGAGATCGAGGACGACCCCGAAGCCGCCGCCCTCTTCCGGCAATACGTGGACCAAGTGCGTGAGGAGCAGCTGTTGGAACAAGTGCCGCGCGGCGCGGCTGCTGGATTGGCGGGATCGGATGCGTGTATGTCTTGCCACAACGACGCCTACAATACGTGGCACGCCAGTGCCCACGCCAAGGCCCTGCGGACGCTGGAACAGGAGCACCAAGACCGCGACCCCGACTGCGTGGGCTGCCACGTAGTGGGCCTGGACCGCGCCGACGGATTCAACCCGCCCGAGCGCACCACGGGCCTGGACGCCGTGGGCTGCGAAAGCTGCCACGGGGGCGGCAAGG
>CAZDWU010000155.1:0-3311 GCA_964509165.1 uncultured Chthonomonas sp.
TGACCGACGTGAAGTCCCAAGTGCGCACCGTGAAGGTGGAACAGCCCGCGCCGCGCCAAGCCGGCGTCCGCGTGAATTCCGTCGCCGAACTAATGACCGCTCTGCGCGACCGAGGTGCCCTGTGAGTCTCCTTCTGATTGCCCTCAATGCCGCCGACGCGCAAGCCGGGGCGGGCTTTGCCCAGTCTCTGGGTGGAGATTTCGATGTTTTGGTGCTAACCGCTGGCGATGTGCCTGCGATCGGTGCTCGCCAAGTGTTCTCGGTGGACCAGGCCGATCTGGCCCCCGCCGATGCCATGGCCGCCATGATCCAGGGCCACCTGGGCAACTACACCACGATTGCCGCCGTGAGCGCGATGTGGAGCAAGGACCTGCTCGCCCGCGTGGCGGGCTTGGTGGATGCGCCGATGGTGACCGATGTGATTGCCATCCCGGCCCCAGGTCAGTATCAGCGCCCCATCGTGGCGGGCAGTTTGTTGGCCACGGTGGAAGTGGAAGGCGCCCCGGTGTTCCTCACGATTCGCCCGGCCGGCTTTGCCAAGCCCGAAGAGCGCGCCAACGGGGCGGCTTCTTCGCTGGCGGCCCCGGCTGCCGGCCAAGCCGTGCGCACCCACAAGTCGGCCAGCCAAGGTGGACGCCCTGACCTCACCCAAGCGAAGGTGGTGGTGAGCGGTGGCCGACCCCTGGGGGATGCGGCAACCTTTGAACGGTTGATTGGAGGGCTCGCCGATAAGCTCGGCGGGGCGGCCGGGGCGACTCGGGCGGCCGTGGATAGCGGCATTGCCTCCAACGAGTTGCAGGTCGGACAGACCGGCAAGATCGTGGCGCCCGACCTCTACATCGCGGCGGGCATCAGCGGGTCCACGCAGCACATGGCCGGGATGAAGGACAGCAAGATCATTGTGGCGATCAACACGGATGGGGACGCCGCAATCTTCCAGGTTGCCGACTACGGGCTGGTGATGGACCTTTTCGAAGCTTTGCCCGCCATTCAGGCAGCGCTCGACTAATATTCTTAGGAATATTGACGGGTCGTGAATCCTTTCCGGGGTTCACGACCCTTTTTGTTTTGGAGCCGCGCTTTAGGCTTCTCATTGCGGGGGAACTGCACCGCCAAAGGGGCTCGTAAATGAGAAAGGGCCCCGAATTACCGCCAAGGGGAGAGCCAATGCGGAACCAGAGCCCGTAGAGAGATTAGCACTGGCTAAAGGCATTACGCAATAGGTGGACAGTGAAAGGCTAAAAAAGCAGTAAAATCACCTGCAACTATTTCCAGAGCGCGGCCGCTATCTTCCGCCTCACGCCCAAAATATTACTCCTATCACGCTGGGGGTGCACCCGATTTGTCAGGAGAATGAGCGCCGTGGATTCAGAGGGGTTAAACCAGGCTAAAGTCCCGGTGAAACCGAGGTGACCGAAGGAGTCTGAGGCGCGATTCAGCCCCGAAAGAAACCCGTCTAGCGATGGTCGATCAAAACCGATGCCCCGACCGCCGGGGACCCGAGGCTTTTGAAACTTTGCTAAAGTGCTCTCGGCCACCCAACCGCGCTCGATACCTAAGATGTATTTGCCCCAGCGAGCGACATCCTCTAAAGTCGCAAACAAACCCGCATTCCCTGCCGCTGCGCCTAATAAATAGCAAGCTGGATCATGTACCGAACCTTGAGTATAAGGCGAACTTGGATGCGGCTCATTCCTCTCTTTGGCCACTCGCACTCTCCAGGGTGGGTTTTCCTCCGTCGGCACGCAGTTCTCCCTCTCGCTGGGATGGAAAGCCGCAGCCTTCAAGCCCATCGGCTCGGCAACCTCCCGGGCAAACAGCTCAGGTAAGGACTTGCCCGTGCGGGCTTCGATGCCCGCCGTCACCATCTGCATGCTCAGACACGAATAGACGGTGCCGGATCGCCGGGGAGTCACTGGCGTTTGCGCAAAGAGTCGCGCCCTGTTCGCCGCCACGTCCGCCACGGCCTCATCTTCCAGCGAGACATAGGGCGCCCAGCCGCCTTCGTGCCGCAGGCAGTCCTCGTAAGTCACGTCCGGCGCTTGAACCTGCGGCAAATCACCCATCAGCGGCTCATCCAGATCCAGTTCTCCTCGATCGACCAGGCGCATGACCACGCTCGTGGTGGCCATCACCTTGGTCACACTGGCCATATCCCAGAGCGAATCGGCATCCACGACTCGGGAATCCAGATCGTACGTGAATCGACCGGCGAAGACCGAGGTCACGCCCGCCGGGTTGACGACCGCCAGAGCCGCCCCGGGGAAGTATCGCTCGGCAATCGCTTCCTCCAGCATTTGCTGCCACGTCTCGGCGCTAACGATGTTCATGGCAAAATCGAGACCCCCCGCACACTCACCCCGGCGCGGGGCTCAGTCGCCTCCACTCGAATGGTGCGCACCGTCGCCCCTGCATGCTCGGTCGGCACGCTCAGCGCCAGCGCCGCAATCCCTTGCTCCGAGTCGGTAAGGAAGGTCGGACGGGTATCCCGCACGGCGCGCACATGGTGGCCGTAGCGCACGGGTTGCGTCACTTCTTTGCCCCCATCAAGGATGAGGCGCACCTGAGCAATCTCCTGACCTTCCCGCAGGAACGTGTCCACGCCCAGGGCAAGCACTACCTTCTTGGCGGCCTGCTCCACCGCAAACTCCAGCCGAGCGGGGCGGCGATCTCCGCCCGCCACCAGGGTGTTCACCATCCGCACCGGCTCAATCCGTTGGAGCGCAAACGGACCCACTCGCAAGTCATCCCGCCCGCGCATCGTACGGCCCGGGCGCGATTGCGTAGGGGTTGGCGAGCCGTAAACCATTTGGCGGGCCACCGCGATGTAATCGTAGGGCAAGGCCGACGGGCGTTCCTTTCGGCCGCTCCAGGCGTATTCCGCCATCAGCAGGTACGCCGCAATCTGCGGGAAGTTCTGCGCCATGGCCAGATCATTGCTTTCGTAGCCCGCCCAGGTGGTGGTTAGCACCCCTGCGCCTTGCTGGATCGCCGCATGGGTGAAGCCGTAGATGTTCTCCGGCCGATCCCAGGTGCTAGCGATGGGGCGCATCCCCGCCTTCTTCCATATCTCTAAGCTCTTGTATACGGCGGGGTCTGGGTTGGCCGCATAGTGCCAGTCCGCCACGTAGGTGCCCGGAGCCAGTGCGGCCCGCCGCTGAGCCGCCACGGGCCCGCTGTGGCCGTTCATCGCGTCGTTGGCTTCCCCGGGGGCCAGCATCATATCGCCCCACACCATCGCGTCCACCCGCTTTTCTTTGGCGTAGGCCATCAACCACGGGATATGGCGATTCCACAGGCGCGTCGACATA
>CAZDWU010000156.1:0-3310 GCA_964509165.1 uncultured Chthonomonas sp.
CATCGCGCCCGGGCGTCTGCTATGTCGGCATCGTCTTCAAGAAGGATTCGTCTTCGGCCGAGCCGGGCAACGCCTGCTGCGGCGCTCAGATGTTCCTCGACTCCGGCGACGGCGTCGTGTTTCGCGGTGCGGTCGGACCATGGCTCACCTCGACCAAGGACGACTTCCACCTTCCAAAGGAGAAGGCCAAATCCCTGATGGCGATGGTTGTGGACGCATATCGGAAGAACCATGGTGGCCAAGCCCCCAAGGAACTCTTCATTCACGGTAAGACGCGCTTCTCGGCCGAGGAGTGGGAGGGCTTCAAAGAGACTGTGCCGCCCGAGACCAATGTAGTGTGCGTGCGTATCCGCCAGGACGCGGGCATGAAGCTCTACCGGCACGGCACCATAAACATCGCCCGAGGCTTGGGCTGGGTTAAATCGCAGTGGATGGCGTACCTCTGGACCAAGGGCTTTGTGCCGAGGTTGCAGACCTACGCCGGCCGCGAGGTGCCCAACCCGCTGTCGATCGAGATTTGCCGAGGAGTGGCGGACATCAAGCAGGTCATGGTGGACGTCCTCGCGCTGACCAAGCTCAATTACAACGCGTGCATCTTCGGAGACGGCGTTCCGGTCACACTGCGCTTCGCCGATGCAGTCGGCGAAATTTTGACAGCTGCGCCTCGCAAGCACGAGCTGCCGCCGCTCCCATTTCGCTACTACATTTGAAGCGGTCCCCAAAGGTCGATCGGTTATTGCGACCTCGCCCTGCCGAGGTCTAGTTTCTTTTCCCCCCGATGAGTGATGGGGAAGTCTCCAAAGAGGGCGAGATGGACGTGCACATCAGCCAGGCCGACCTCAACGCGTTGGCCACCTTGCTTACTAGCAAGCCACCAGAAGCAGGCATCGACACGAGCGCACTGGTGACCATGCTCGGCTTTGCCACCGCAGTGTGGGCAGTTGTCCCGAGTTCAGCCCGGCTGAGGCTTCGCCTCAGCCTGTCCGCTTCTGATTGGACTGTCATCGGCCTATCGATCCTCGGTATTCATGTCCTCTTCTTCGAGGAGCCATTGCGCGCAATGGGCCTCTATCCCGTTTTTGGGACCTGGAGCTTTGGCTTCGACAAGGCAACCATGCAGTACACCCTATTCTTGGTGCCTGTCATCCTCGTTGCGTTAAGGTCAATTCGGACAAGACTGAGCCTGCGAAAGCTTCCGGTTTTCGAAAGGCTAGCCGGCGAGCTGCTGCATGCGCGCAAGCTCGACGAGTTGGCGCACCTCCTTGACCATCACCTACCCACGGTCCTTGAAATCGCGAACGGCAAGACCGCCCTAGGTCGTTTGGAAGCATGGATTCGCCCGAAGGTAGTTTGGACTCCGCCAGTATTCCTGAAGGACGGAACCGTCATCCTTCCTGACAAGCTGGAATCATCTGCTTGGGGACGTTCAATCGCCGGAGTGCGTCGATGGTTCGCTGATCGCATAGCGACGTCGAAGGCACGTCAGTCCGCGCAAGTGATCGCTCGAACCACGCTGTCCGACTATGGCCTGGTCAGCTACATGGCATTGACCCGTCCCAATCTTTGCACGCGCGTGATGGCACAAGCCTCGTCCCTCGTGGAAGAGTTCCAAGATGAGTTCTTCGTCGCCCTACTTGCCAATGAGGCAAGCGTGCTGTATGCCGAGCTCAAGAACAACGAAAACTTGCTTGGCTTAGGTGGGCGATATCGCCTCCCTGAAGAAAACGAACTCATCCGGTTCTACGTTCAGGATGTGCGAAACGCTGGCACCCTTGGCGTCTTCCGGTCTCTCGGCGAAGCAGTGCTCTCACGGATTGACTCTGACGACAGCCTCCAAAAGAGCCTGAACGGTCCTCTCTTGATGTATCAGGATCGGCGCAAACGCCGATGCCCTATCTATTCCGGCATCCACTTCTTCGACATCATGGTCCAGGAGGGACTGCACCAGCGCTCGAATGACCACCTTTGGTTGCACTACTTCAGACATTTTGTGGAGCACCTCCTCAGGCGCGCGCGGCCGGTAGAGCCGGACGACGAGAACCATGAATTTGCTACGCCGCTGGCCTACCTTTTGTACGCCATGATCAACGCTGCGTCGCACTGGATCTACGCAGCCGTCTATCTGACCAAGAAAGGGGACTTGATCTCAAAGGAGGACACCAGCAGTGCGCACCACGTCTACATCTCCTTTGAAGCAGCTGAAGCCCTAGGAGGGATGACAGAGTCAATTCTTTCTTCGGGGAGAGTTCCCGAGCGGCTTAAGGGGGAGCTGCTCGATGTAGTGCTCTATACATTGAAGGAGATCGAAACTCACGAACACCTACACCCGCTCGCGAAGGTTCTTGTCAGCAATTTGGCGCGACCCTACGGAATCGGTCAAGACGACTACCTTGAGGTCTTGGGACGTTACTTCCGGCAGGTCGACGGCTCGCTTCGTGCGCATGCAAACCGTTTGAAGGTCGTGCTCGACGAAGGCTAGCAAGTGAATGACTGGTAGATGGCCGAAAGCGTGAGTTCGGCCGCACCGGCCGAATGTCGGCAAGCGCTGCAGTGCCGACACCCTCGATGCTGTCAATTGCCCGTGGGATAAGCACCGTCTTGCGCCATTCCATTCCCGGCCAAGAGCGATTCCCGTTCGGGGACGGGTAGGCCGTAGAGGGGAAACTCCCCCGCCGGACCTCGGTGCCGGTGGCGGTGTGCGTCACCACACTGACGAGCTTCGTGTTGCCCAAGCCGACGTTGATGGCTCGGACGGTCAATTCCATGGGAAACCTCCTTCGGGCTGGTAGAACCGGTTCGAGCCATCAAATCGCCCGACCACCCTCAGCATCCGTGTGACGACCGGATCTCGCCACCCTGAATGCCGGTCCGAAAGCGCCTGTTTCGACATAGGCGACCGTCTTTGTGTCACCCGAGCATCACGCTGGTGACAACCAGGTCACACCGCAGTGACACCCTCTTTTGCCTCCCTGGCATCCGCTCACATTGGGCTGTCTCCCAGCCCTCAGCCGCCGCCCAAACCGTCGCCCGCGGGCAAACGCAAAGTCTCGAGCGCCCTCACCCCCGTTCGCCCCGTTCTTACAACCAGAGGCGCCTCCAACCCTTGTCAACCCCGCGCCAATCCTCGCTCTGGCCGTTCTCACGAAGATAAATCTCACTAATACGAACTTCGTACCCCACAAACCGCCACCCGAAACGTCCCGGAAATCCGGACCGTTTCGGTGGCGGCTGCGGCGCACCGCTTGACCGCCCACCACGGTCCGATGTCCACTGTGATCTCCCGAGGGGCTCCTGGCCCCGCTCCCCGTGC
>CAZDWU010000157.1:0-3270 GCA_964509165.1 uncultured Chthonomonas sp.
GAGTTCCTGGAAGTTCCTCATGAATGGTTCCGCCTGCGCGAATCCTGACAGTCATACCCCGGAATGCAGCGTTACATGCTCGAGCGAGATTCCCGCCAAGCCTTGTACGTGAAGACCAGGTGTGCAATCATGCCAACGAGTATTGGCAGAAAGATTCCTGGGATATTCGGAATCTCAAAGGGCATCAGCAGTTTGAGTAGAACAAACAACGCAAGGCCGACGATCATAACCTTGCCGCCGGGATTGAGTGCCCTGATGGATGGCCGCAACAGATAATCATCTAAGGACTCTCCATCTCGACCCTCCCATCGATAGCGCCTTCGCAATCCAGAAGGAGATATCTGGATTGCGGTTCCAATCATGAAAAAAATGGCTCCGTAAACCTCATATTCTGTTTGTAGGCGATGAATCATATATGTGCGCTCACTTTCTTAGCCTGAACCACGCCAATCCTTGCCTCCAGAATGACTACGCTCTAAGCACTCCACCGTTGCACTGCCCAGAGGCGAAGGTGTCGCTTGTCCTCGACAAGGAGACCTTTTGCCAAGAAGAAGTCTGTCCGGTTAGTTGCCGCCCCTTTCCTTCAAAGGGAAGCGCTCCGCAAAGTACTTCTCGACCATATCCACCAGGTGCGCGGGCACTTGGTTTGCATTGCTCGGGTGGATGCCGGAGAGAACCAACGTACTAGCGCCATCCGTGATCTTGCATTCCTGATACTCCGGGGAGCGCAGAAGCCGGCAACAGGCCATGATCAACCGATACACCTCGTCCGGCTCCAAGAACAGAGCCAGCAAGTCCTCACGGGTCGCGGGTTTGTCCTTGAGGATGATCAACTAGAACCCTCCGTTTTCTGCTTCGCTTCGAAGTACTCGGTGATGAGTTGGGCCAGCTCAGGGGGGAATCCTCTGGTCTCGCCGGGCTTGATCACCACCAAATCTAGGTCCCCCCAACCTTCGCGGACATGATCGTGGTGACTCTCGGGGTCATGGAGGAGACCCGCAAACCCCGCCATCAACTTCAGAATTTCATGCGCTTCGAGCATCAAATGCGCATGGGTGATCGGCGGCTTATCGTAGTCCGAGATGAGGATCATGGCACCACTCCCCTCCGACAGTACCTGAGAGGCCGGATTGCCTGGCTGTACCAAGCTAGCTTAGAATCCCCATCGCTGGAGTAGCTTAGGGCCGAAAATGAGGCACAAAGCCGCCCAGGCGACCATGACAAAGATGCACAGTGGGTAGATCATGTGCACCCCAAAGAGGACACACCCCGTGAGCGCCAGCCCTCCCGCGCGGGCAAACCTGGACTTAGCCGCATAGTCGACTTCCTCGGGTTCGGTCTTGATGAACTGCGCCTTATGAAAGGCCATCGCCACATCCGGGCTTGCCAAGGCGAAGAAAATGCCGTACAACAGGAACACGGCTAGGGAATCCACGAGCCAGTCAGGCATGGTCGCTCGGTTTCAGGTTGCGAGCTAGCCGCTCCTTCTCGCGCTTGATGGCCACGGCCCGCCGCCAACTATAGTAACTTACGCCAAGGACAAGGTGTGGACCCCATATCCAAAGCGGGCCATCTATTTCAATCATTCCAAACATATCCAGGTTAGCAATCACAAGGATTGAGAACACACCCAACAGGCCACCTTGCCACCGGGCGCTTATGAGGTCGGTCTCGTAGTTGTTCCGACCGTAGAAGATCATCGTCCGTTCTCCGGAATGCGCCCACCAGTAGACACCCAATGCCGACAAATAGATCACGTTAAAGATAACTAATCCCCATTGCAGATTCGGTGGCATGAGTGGGAGTCCCAGCGAGGAAGTGAGGCTACCGCCCAGGCGAGTTTGAGCTCAAGGGGCGCGAGGGAGAAAGGAAGTGGAGCCGACAGCCGAATTCGCATGGAGACGCTACGGGGCGCGCTCCATGAGCAAGAGGTTGAGCCGAAGTACGTTCACACGCGGCTCGCCAAAGATTCCCAGAAATCTATCTTCCGTTGATTCTTGAATCATGAGCTTCACTGCCTCAAGGCCCAGTTGGTTTTGAGACGCAACCCGCGGGGCTTGCAGCATGGCGTTCGCGACCGAAATGTGTGGGTCCAATCCACTTGCGGATCGTGTCACGGCATCCACCGGCAACACGACGTCCGCAGACACCCCGTTCAGCTCGCGGTACTGGGCGGCCAGTTGCTTCACCCCATCAAACCCCTCGGCCCCCTCCAGGAGCTTCGGGTTGGTCGGGCCAAGATTCGTGCCGCCTGAATTGTTCCCGTCATAGTTGTTGGCCGAAGGACGGGGATGGAAGTACTTCGGTTCGGAGAAGGCCTGCCCGATGAGTGAACTTCCCACAATCCGACCGTTGGCTTTCACTAATGATCCGTTGGCTTGGTGAGGCCACAGGCCCTGGGCTACGCCCGTGATCAACAAAGGATAGGCGAGTCCGGTGAACAGGACGAAGAACAGAGTGAGAACGAGAGCAGGGCGTAGATTTTTCATGCGAGCCTCAACAGAACGAGGATTTTGTCAATGAGCCAAATGAACGGGAACGGAATCAAAACCCCGACCACTCCGTACAGCAAGAGGTTGCGGCGCAAGACCTTGGCCGCGCTCATGGGTTTGTAGGCCACCCCGCGCAGGGCCAGGGGAATGAGCGCAATGATGATCAGCGCGTTGAAGATCACCGCCGCGAGCACCGCCGACTTGGGATTGCTCAGAAAGTTGATGCGCGCCAACTCGGGGTAGGTCACGATGAACATCGCGGGGATAATGGCGAAGTACTTCGCAACGTCATTGGCAATGCTGAAGGTGGTCAGCGCCCCACGAGTCATCAGGAGCTGCTTGCCAATCTCCACCACTTCAATGAGCTTGGTGGGGTTACTGTCCAGGTCCACCATGTTGCCCGCTTCCTTGGCCGCCTGAGTACCCGTGTTCATCGCCACCCCGACGTCGGCCTGGGCCAAGGCGGGAGCATCATTGGTACCATCCCCGGTCATGGCGACGAGACGCCCGCCCGCTTGTTCTTGCCGAATGTAGGCGAGCTTTTGCTCAGGTGTGGCTTCAGCAATGAAGTCATCCACCCCGGCCTCAGCGGCGATCGCGGCGGCGGTGAGCGGGTTATCGCCCGTGATCATCACCGTCTTGATTCCCATCTCTCTCATTTGGGCAAAGCGTTGCTCCATGCCGCCCTTCACGATGTCCTTGAGTTGCACCACGCCGAGCACCCGATTCCCCTCCGCAACCACTAGAGGCGTGGAGCCTTCCTTGCTCACTCGCTCCG
>CAZDWU010000158.1:0-3243 GCA_964509165.1 uncultured Chthonomonas sp.
AAAAAGTGGCTGCCGCAGTAGGACTCGAACCTACGACCCGCTGATTAACAGTCAGCTGCTCTACCTGCTGAGCTATGCGGCAACGCGAGACACGATAATACCCCTCAGTATTGGCGCCATGAGTCACGGGACTTAGGTCAAGGAAACAAAATCCGAGCAAGTTGGCACGGGACGTGCCGGTATCCTCTCCACCATGCCTCGAACCAACGATGCTTCGGTGCCCACGGACGGCTACAGCAGTAGCGACTTTCTCCGCCTGACCGAAGCCGCCGCTCTCGCCGCCGCCAAGTGGGTGGGCAAGGGCATGAGAGACGAAGCCGACCAGGCCAGTTGCGACGCCATGCGCCGGGCCATGGACAGCATGCCGATTGACGCCACCATCGTGATCGGCGAAGGTGAGCGCGACGAAGCCCCCATGCTCTACATCGGCGAAAAGCTCGGCCGGGGCGGACCTAAAATCCAAATCGCCGTAGACCCGCTAGAAGGCACCAACCTGTGCGCCAACGGCACCCCGAACTCCATCAGCGTTCTGGCCGCTGCCGCCGAAGGCGAGGGCTGGCTGATGCACGCCCCCGACACCTACATGGAAAAGCTCGTGGTCGGCGCCGAATGCAAAGGCATTGTCGATATCACCCTGCCCCCGCGCGTCAACGTGCGCCTGATGGCCAAGGCGTTGGGCAAGGATGTCGAAGAGTTGATCATCGGCTGCCTGGATCGCCCTCGGCACGAGGCCCTCATCAGCGAACTCCGCGAAACCGGGTGCCGCGTGCAGTTGGTACCGGATGGTGACCTTTCGGTGGCCATTGCCGCGCTGGACCAAGACAGTGGGATTGACGGCCTGATGGGCATCGGTGGCGCGCCGGAAGGCGTCATCACGGCGGCCGCGGTGTTGTGCGTGGGCGGCGATATGCAAGCTCGGCTTAAGTTCCGCAGCGAGGAAGACCGCGAGCGGGCCAGCACGATGATGAACGGCGACCCCGACCGCGTACTGGTGACGGAAGACATGGCGCGGGGTAGCGTGGTCTTTGCCGCCACGGGCATCACCACGGGTGACCTTCTCAAGGGTGTGCGCTACGGGCGCGGCTTTGCCAAAACGGAGAGCATCGTCATGCGATCCGCAGTGCGCCAGATCCGGCGCATTGAAACCACCCACCTGGATAGCCTCGATCGCGATTAAGTTTCGCGTTTTGGCGCAGGGCTGAGGTAGAAGGGGAAGCGTGACGGCGCTTCTCCTTGCCTCCCTCGCTGCGGTGCAAGCCACCGAGTTGAAACTCTCCTCTCTCTTCTCCGATGGCGCGGTGCTGCAACAGCAAACGCGTTCGGCCGTGTGGGGCTGGGCGCCGCCAGGGACGACGGTGGAAGTGCAGGGAAGCTGGGCAGAGGGTGCCCGGGCCACCGCGCGGGCGGGTGCCAGCGGCTATTGGATGACCAAGGTGCCGACCGGCAAAGCGGGCGGACCTTTCAAGCTGACGGTGACCCAAGCCGGGCAGACCCTGCAACGCGAGGTGTATCTCGGCGAAGTCTGGATCTGTAGCGGCCAAAGCAACATGCAGTGGACTCTGGCGCAGTGCGATGGCGGTCGGCCGGGCGGAAATATGGCCGAGGTGCAAGGCAACAACCCCATGCTGCGCCGCTACTTTGTGCCGCTGCGGCACAGCAATGTGCCAGTGGCAGATGTGGATCGGCCGTGGGAAGCCGCGGGGGGCGCCGGCATGGCGGAATGGTCGGCCGTGGCCTATTGGTTTGGGCGGCGCTTGCAAGAGGAACTTGGCGTACCGGTGGGATTGATTACCACCAGCTACGGCGGCACCGAAGTGGAGCGCTGGACCAGCCCCTCGGCGGTGATGAGCAAGCTTTCACCTAATGGTCAAATGCCGCTGGATGGCAACGGCAACTGGCGGGGTTCCACGCTCTATAACGCGATGATCCAGCCGGTGCTGCCGTTCAGTGCGCGAGGCTTCTTGTGGTACCAGGGCGAGAGCAATGTGGGTCGAGCGGAGCAGTATCAGATGTCGTTCCCGCTCATGATTGAGGACTGGCGACGGTGGTGGAAGAACGACGACATGTCCTTCTACTTCGTCCAGATTGCGCCCCACAACTACGATGGCAGTGCGAAGTCGGCCGAGCTGCGCGAAGCGCAACGGCTAGCCCTCTCCGTGCCGAAGACGGGCATGGTGGTGACCACCGACCTGGTGGACAACTTGGCGGACATTCACCCGCGCGACAAGTTCAACGTAGGGCGGCGCCTGGCGGCGTGGGCGCTGGCCAAGGACTACGGCATGGGGGTGGCGTACTCGGGACCGCTTTACCAAAAGGTGGAAACGATGGCGGGCGCGGTGCGAGTGCACTTTGCCCATGCCCAAGGGCTGAAGGCCGGGCCGAAGGGACTGACGGGCTTCCAGATTGCCGAAGCCGGTGGTGATTTCAAGGATGCCACCGCGCGCATCGAGGGCGAAACGGTGGTACTCACGGCATCCGGGGTGCAACGCCCGACCGAAGTGCGCTACGGCTGGTCGGCCATACCCGAAGCCTCGCTGTTTAATGGCGCGGGGCTGCCGGCGTCTCCGTTCCGCTCTGATTCTCGGCCGCTGCTTACGGCCGGGGTGCGCTGGTAGGGGCGCCCATCGGGCGCCATTCCGGCCACTCTTGCATCAGGCTCCCGCGGGCGGCATCCAGGGGTTCTGCCCCCGGGGGCACGGGCACGCCCGCCGGGGCGGCCTGCACCCATTCCTGGGCAAAGGAGCCGTCTTCGATTTCGTTGAGAAGTCGCTTCATTTCGGCGCGGGTCTGGTCATTCACCAATCGGTGAAATGCCCGCTGCCCACCATAAGCGGCGGTGGGGGAGATGGCCCGCCGCATCCCTGCTAGCCCCTGCGCCAGCATCAAATCCACAATGAGCTTGGCTTCGTAGACACACTCCAAGTAAGCGTCTTCGGGTTCGTAGCCGGCATCCACCAGCGTCTCGTATCCGGCTTGGATCAGAGCCGGGATCCCGCCGCAGAGAACGGCCTGCTCACCAAATAGATCGGTGATGGTCTCGGCCCGGAAGGTGGTTGTGCGCGTCCCCACCCGGGTCGCCCCAATGCCTTCGGCGTAATCCATGGCGCGCGCCAAGGCGTGGCCCGTGGCGTCCTGGTGCACGGCAACGAGCGCGGGCAGTCCGCTCCCCGCTTCGTACATCGCCCGCACCCATTTGCCTGCACCTTTTGGTGAAACCAGCGCCACATCCATCCCGGCCGGAGG
>CAZDWU010000159.1:0-3235 GCA_964509165.1 uncultured Chthonomonas sp.
CTGGTGCGATAGAACATCGCCTGGTTATTGGCGTTGGTGCCCGAAGTGCCGGTGAGGGTGTTGAAAATGACGTTCCAGTCGCCCGGCGAACCGGCGGCCGTGTTCAGCAGGCCACGGAAGGTTTGGGCCGCCGACGGAGATTCAATTTCTTGAGCAAACAGCACGTCGGGGGCAAAGGATCGACCCTGGTAGGTGCCGTAGATGGCGTTCTGGAAAGCCGAGCCTCGATCAGAGCCCGTGTAGTTCGTGACGTTCCACGTCCCCATCCGCAAGGTCTCTGCGGAACTTAGGGCCGCCACCCCTACCAAAAGCACTGTCCAACCCAGTCGCATCCTTTTGACCGTACCAGGCATGAGACGAATCCCGAGGGGGTACGGACCGAAACCTGTCAGAAGGACCCAGGGGGTGGCCTACTGACAGGTTCGGCGGACCTTACGCGCGCGGCGTGAAGTCGGTGTCGCCCTTCACCAGGCGGCAGTAGCCGGCCATGAGCTGACCGCACTGCTCCACGTCGGTTAGCGAAAGCAGCTCCACCGGGGTGTGCATGTAGCGCAGGGGCACGCCCACGAGGCCGGTGGCCATGCCATCGCGAGTGGTTTGCATGGCGTTGGCGTCGGTGCCGGTGCCGCCCGGTTCCGCTGCGATCTGCACGGTGATGTTCGTGGCTTTGGCCGCTTCTTGCAGCATACGGAAGACGACGGGGTTGATGTTGGCGCCGCGCGTGATGCTGGGGCCGCCGCCAATGTCCGTCTTGCCGTAGCGCGTCTTGCTCACGCCGGGGTGGTCAATGGCAAAGTCCACGTCAATCGCCAGGCCGCTCTGCGGGTTGATGGCGTGGGCGCTAGTGCGCGCGCCGCGCAGGCCAATCTCTTCTTGTACGGTCGCCACCGCGAACACGCCGACGTCTTCGCTCAAGCCGCCATCTTCTTTGAGGTGGCGCAGGGCTTCCATCACGCAGAAGGTGCCGACGCGATTATCAAAACCTCGGGCCACGGCGCGGTCGCCCAGCAGGGTTTGGAAACCGTATTGGTAGGTCACGCAGTCGCCGACGCTCACCACCTTTTCGGCCTCTTCGCGATCCTTGGCTCCGATGTCAATCCACATGTCGTGGAGTTCCGGGCGCTTGCCGCGCTCGGCTTCTTCCAGCAAGTGGATCGGCTTGCGTCCGATCACGCCGGGGACAGCTTCTTGCCCATGCACCCACACGCGTTGGCCCAGTGGCACCATGGTGTCGTGTCCGCCGATGCCGGCGAAGTAGAGCAGCCCTTGGTCGTCAATGTAACGAATCTGGAAGCCGATTTCGTCCATGTGCCCGGCCAGCATCACGCGCATGGGGGCGTTGGGGTTCAGGGCGGCCCAGGTGTTGCCGTGGGCGTCGGTGTGGTGGGCGTCGGCCCAGTCGGTGTAGCGGCGGACCACGGCGGCCGCACGTTCTTCGTACCCCGAGGGTGAAGGAGTCTCGATCAGTTCTTGCAGGAACGCAAGGGACGCTTCGCGCATCCCCGCAGGCTACCTAGTCGCGGTTTCGTCCTTAGAGGCCGCCCGCAGGCTTCTCTCCGTCGTGATGTGATAGAGCCACAGGCCGCACCACACGATCGCCATCGGAATCGCCGCGATCCAAAGTGTCGTTGTCATAAGTGTCTTCCTTGGAGCGGCGGATGAGGGCGGCCACCTGCGCCCGTCGTGTGGCCAGCAAATGCGCGGCCGCGCCAAACACCAGCACGCCTCCGTACACCCCGGCCCGGTAATCCCAACCCAGGCTGGCCGCCTTGGGGTGGAAGGAGATGACCCACGGCAACCGCGGATACACAAACATCAAGAAGATGGCGGGGATGACAATGGCCAGGGCGTAGCCGCTCATCACGCTCATCTGCCGTGCTTCATCGGTGAAGGCCGAGCGCAAGGCCAGCCCCGCCGCCAGGATGAGCCACAGCAGCAAGAACGAGGCCTGGCGCGGATCCCACTGCCAATAGGCGCCCCACTGCACTTTGCTAAAGATGATGCCCGTGAGCAGGGTGAGCGCCCCGAAGAGCACCGCCATATCCAGCACCGCATTCACCTTATCTCCGCTGGCGAGGTCGCCATTCTTGAGGTGCCGCCCGCCGTGCCAGGCGAGGGCAAACACCAGCAGCCCGGTCACCCAGGCGCAGGGCAAGTGGAAGCAGACAATGCGGGCGAGTTCGGGGTCGCGGAAGCTCGAGATAGACCCGAGGCTGAAGACATAAATGGCGTGGGCAATCCCCGCCAGGATCCATCCCCACCGCGCCATGGTCTTCATTCTAACGTGCGGGGGCCGGGGTGAGTTGGCACTGACCTAGTTCGCTTCGTTGAGGTTATGCAGGTAGGCGTAGTGCGCGTTCATCGCCATCAGCTCGTTGTGAGTGCCCTTCTCCACCACTTCGCCGTTGGCCATCACGGCGATCTGGTCGGCGTTTTGGATGGTGGTCAGGCGGTGGGCGATGACGAGCGTGGTGCGGCCGATCATCAGACGCTCCAGGGCTTCCTTGACCAGGGCCTCGCTGCGGGTGTCGAGGGCGCTCGTCGCTTCATCGAGGATGAGAATGCGCGGGTTCTTAAGGAGGGCGCGGGCGATGGCCACACGCTGGTTTTGGCCACCGGAGAGGGTGACGCCGCGCTCGCCCACCACCGTGTGGTACTTGAGCGGCAGAGCCTCGGCAAATTCGGCGACGTTGGCGGCGCGGGCGGCTTCAATCACTTCTTCGTCCGTGGCATCTAGGCGTCCGTACCGGATGTTCTCCATGATGCTGACGTTGAAGAGGATCGGCATTTGCGGCACGATGCCGATGTGCTCGCGGAGGTCATCGCGGCGAATCCGGATGATCGGGACATCGTCCACCTCGATCGTGCCGGCCTGGGGGTCGTAGAACCGGTACAGCATGGCCGAGAGGGTGGTTTTGCCCGCCCCGCTCTGCCCCACCAGGGCCGTGACCTTGCCCGCCGGGACGTAGAGATTGAGATTCTTGAGCACCGGACGGGTGGGATCGTAACCGAAAGTGACGTTGCGGAAGGCGACCTCGCCCGCCACATTGGGGAAGTCCACGGCATCGTCCGGGTCCTTGTCTTCTTCCTTGAGGTCGAGGATTTGGAAGAGGCGGTCGCTGGCGCCGATGGCGCGCTGCAGGCGCGTGTAGAGCGAGGCCAGCATGCTCATCGGCCCGCTAATGATGGTGACCGTGATGAAGAACGCGAGGAGCGTTTCGGGGGTGAGGTCACC
>CAZDWU010000160.1:0-3154 GCA_964509165.1 uncultured Chthonomonas sp.
AACTCGTCCCACAGTTCGTCGGCGGTCTTGCCGGTCAGTTCCTTGAACACCGGCATGGGGTCCTTGCCCAGGCGCATGTGGTGGTCCAGCGTGGGCACCAGCCGCCGGTCGTACTTCTGCTCGATGAAGGCCAGCCACACGGCGGTGGTGCGGTAGGCATCGGTGTATTTGGCGCGGCTGAAATCCGGCACCGTGCGCCCGCGCGTGGCGTGCAGTTGGGGTTCGTAGCGCCACCAGCGGATGTAATCCGAGATCCCTTCGGTCAGCCAGCCCGCGTCGATTTCGTTGCGTGGATACTGCTGGATGGCGTGGCTGAGCTCGTGGATGACCATGCCCAGGTCATCGGGGCGCTGGGCGACCCATTCGCCATTGATGGTGATGGTGCCGCCGCTGCAATAGGCGGGTACGTTCAGCGTCTTTTTGAACACCAGCGTGATGCGGGCAGGCGGCTGGAACTTGCGGCCAGTGGGCTGCCCGGTGACCGGGTGGCGGCCATCGGTGGCCATCATTTGGGTGAGGGGGCCGTACCACTCGCGGACCAGGGCGGCGGCTTGCTCGGCCCACACTTTGCTCTCGGGGGAATCGGTGACGTCGATCTCCACCGGCGGGCAGGGGAGGCTGGGGGCCAGCGGGTAGACGTAGCGGGCCAGGTTCGGGGCGGGAGTTTGGGTGGTGGTTTGCGCGGGGCTGTGCGCGGCCAGCAAAAAGGCGAGGGAAGTGAGCATGGTCCGCAGGGAAGTTACCGGCCGGGGCGGCGTGGGGGTTCCGAATTCGCAGGCGTGCTATTTGGGGCGTCGGCCTTCACGCCGGGCGTAGAGAGCCGCGTGGTCAGCGCGGGTGAGGGCGCGCTCCTTCTTGATTTCTTCCCATGTATAGAAGGTCAGTTGACTCTGGAATTTTCCAACGACGGATCCGGCCGTTGCTTTCACTTGGTGGGGATAGAAGACTTCGTCTCCCCACTTTACAGGCGCCGATATACAAATTGAGCCTGTCTTTCGATAGATTGTTCCAAGGATGATGGCAGCATTGAATGTCGCGACTCCAATGATCATTGAATAGCTAAGCGTCTTCATTGGAATGAAGGCGAACATTTGGATGCTCACTATAATAAACCAAGCGTAAGCGTACTCTTCGTACGTGTTTTCTGAAGCTCGATACCGAACATTCGGAGCGATCATTGCCTCAAGACGACTCTCATAAATTGATATCCAAGCTCGCACAGATCGATTGATTAGGAGTATGAAGACTAACATCGGAGCCAATATCCCTCCCATGCTCAATGCGATTTGCTGTTGGTCCGATAAACCTGGATGATCAGCAATGATACGATTGACAAGAGGAAAGCCAATCAACATCACCCAACTGAATCCAAGCACCCACCATCCGTCCATGCGCACATGCGCAAGCATCAGGGCTTCAATTTCCGCGTCGGTGGCCCCTGCCGCCTTCATCGCGTCGCGGAAGTCCGTGCGGGGATGAACGATCTCGTCGGTCTTCGCTGGCTCACTCACCTGGCCGCCCCCCACTGCCAAACCTCAATCCTCGTTCTGCTCCCACCAAAACCAAATCGCAAAGGCAATCAATCCAAAGACCAGCGCCGCCCCCAGGTGCATCCACCCCGCCTGCACGGCTTGCTCCCCCTCCAGATATTGACCCACCCGGCGCCCGCCGCCGGTGGCCCCCTGCTGCAAAACGAACCCTTGGTACGCCTTGAAGAGCTGGACCCCCGCATTGACAATGGCGAGCCATTTGAAGAAGGTCGAGAGCATCATGGCCGGGGCTACTTCTTAGTATTACAACAAGCCGCCCAAGGTTGCAATGTCCAGCCCCCTCACTGCGCCCGCGCCGCCACCATCGCCCGCATCTCGGCCACCACATCCGGGTGCTGGGCCGCCACATTGCGGCTCTCGCTGGGGTCCACCTCCAGGTCATAGAGCAAGGGCGGCTCATCCGCCGTGTATTTGCCCCCCACCTGCGAAAGCAGGCGCAGGTGCAGCTTCCAGCGCCCCCAGCGGGCGGCTGTCACGCGGTTATCCGGCCCGTGGAACAGCAAGAGCCTGTCCCCCGCGCCATCCCCCGTCAGGTCCACCGCCACGCCGTCTTCGGTGGTCGTCGCCCTCCCCAGCGCCAGTCGGGTCAGGGTCGGCAGCAGGTCCGGGCTGGCCCACGGCCCCGCATAGACCCCCGGCGCCAGTTGCCCGGGCCACCGCACCAGCATGGGCACGCGGATGCCGCCCTCCCAGGTGCTACCCTTGCCATCGGTAAACAGCCCGGAAGATCCCCCTTCCAGCCCCTTCAAAATCCACGGCCCGTTGTCACTGGTAAACACGACGATGGTGTTTTGGCGTTCGGCTTCTTGCACCAGCCGCCCGATTTCGGCGTCCAGCTCTTCCATCACATCGCCATAGGGGCCGCGCCGACTGGTGCCGGCCCAGCGGGGGTGCGGGGTCAGCGGCACATGGGGCATGGGGTGGAACACGCACGCCAGCCACGGGCCTCCGGGCCGCTGCATAAAGGCCAGGGCGCGATCGGTGAGGGCAGTGGTGTAAAGCCGGTTGTCGGGTTCGCGCTGATACACGCGGTAGCCGGGCACGGGTTCGGTGCCGCCGGGGGTGGTTTCGATCCACAGCAGGGGCGGGTAATCGCCGCCGCGCATATCGTTGCTATAAGGGATGCCGAACCACTCATCAAAGCCGTGGGCGCGGGGCAGGGCCAGGGGGGTGTGGCCGTTGGCGGCATTCGGGAAGCCCAGGTGCCACTTGCCAAAGAGGGCGGTGCGGTAGCCCGCCTGGTGGAAGACCTCGGCCAGGGTTTGCTCCTGCGGATTGAGGTGGGGTTGGCTGCCGGGCATCAGCACCCAGGTGCCGAAGCCGGAGCGGCTGGGGTTCTTGCCCGTGAGGATGCTGTAGCGGCTGGCCGTGCACGCCGGGGAGGAGACATAGAACTGGGGGCTGCGGACGGACTGCGTGGCCAGGCGATCCAGGTGCGGGGTGCGGATGGTGGGGTGGCCGGTGAACCCGAAGTCGCCGTAGCCCGCGTCGTCCAGCACGATGAGGAGGACGTTGGGGGTGGCCGGCTGGGGGGTGAGGGCCAGGGCTAGGCACGCGGCAAGCACGCCCTAGCGTGGCACATGGGGGCGGGGCCGTGCGACGGG
>CAZDWU010000161.1:0-3131 GCA_964509165.1 uncultured Chthonomonas sp.
GCCCGCACGCAGCGGCACGTCGAAACCGGCGCCAAGCAGGGCTTTGCCGAACTCCGTCGCCGCCACGAGCGCGACCACCAAGCGTTCTATCGCCGGTGCGAACTGGTGCTGCCCACCACCGCCCTCAGCGCCCTGCCCACCCCGCAGCGCACCCGGCGCGTGGCCCTGGGCGAAGCCGACCCGGCCTACGATGCGCTGATTTTCCACTACGGGCGGTATCTCCTCATCTCCTCATCGCGCCCGGATAGCCCGCTGCCTGCCAACCTCCAGGGCATCTGGGCGGAAGAGCTGCAAACCCCCTGGAATGGCGATTTCCACATCAACATCAACCTGCAAATGAACTACTGGCTGGCGGAAACGACCGGCCTGGCCGATTGCGCCCGCCCCCTGGTGCGGTTCATCGCGGGGCTGCCCACCAACGGGGCCAAGACCGCCCGCGCCTATTACAACGCGCCGGGGTGGGTGGCCCATGTCATCACCAACCCCTGGGACTTCACCTCCCCCGGCGAGGGTGCCAGTTGGGGCTCCACCTGCACCGGCGGGGCGTGGCTGTGCGGCCATCTGTGGGAGCATTACGCCTTTAACCCCAACCCCCGCACCCTCCGCGAAATCTATCCGGTACTAAAAGGGGCCAGCGAGTTCTTCTTGGCCATGCTGATTGAAGAACCGCGCCACAAGTGGCTGGTGACGGCCCCCAGCAACAGCCCCGAGAACAGCTACCGGCTGAACGGCCGCAACCTGAACACTGTGATGGGCCCGACCATGGACCAGCAGATTGTGCGGGAGCTCTTTTCTAACACCCGTGAGGCCGCGCGCACCCTGGGCGTGGATGCGGAGTTCCAGCAGCAACTGGGGGCCACGCTGGCCCGCTTGGCCCCCCACCAGATCGGCCCGGATGGGCGGCTGCAGGAGTGGCTGGAACCCTACGAGGAACCCGAGCCGACCCACCGCCACGTCTCGCACCTCTACGGCCTGCACCCGGGCAACCAGATTTCGCCGCGCCGCACCCCAGACCTGGCCACCGCCGCCCGCAAGACGCTGGAAGGGCGCGGGGACGCCGGCACCGGCTGGTCTTTGGCGTGGAAGGTGTGCTTCTGGGCGCGCCTGCAGGATGGCGAGCGGGCGTACAAGCTCCTGCGCAACTATTCTCGCCCCACCGGGGAGCAGGGCTTCGATTACAGCACCGGCGGCGGGGTGTATCCCAACCTGTTTTGCGCGCACCCGCCGTTCCAGATTGACGGCAACTTTGGGGTGACGGCGGGCATCGCGGAGATGCTGGTGCAAAGCCACGATGGGGAGACGCAGTATTTGCCGGCGCTGCCCCGGGCGTGGGCGGCCGAGGGTTCGGTGCGCGGGCTGCGGGTGCGGGGTGGCCGCGAGGTGAGCTTCCGCTGGCGCGACGGGAAGATTGTGGAGTGAAGGGCTGAGCTAGGGGGTTGGCTCGGGGCCGCCGTAGCGTAACTCCGGCCCCATCCAGTCGCTGGCGTCTCGCCAAGAGAGCTTGCGCGCCCCAATCCAGGTGCTCTGGTCACGGTTGGGAGCGGAGGGGTGCCACGGTGCATCATCTGCCCAATAGAAGATCTCGCCCTCAAGCAAAAGCGTGGCAACCATGATGATTCCTGCGTAGTTCTCCGGTGGTGGCACCAAATGGAACGTAGTAACTTCTTCAAACAGAAGCTCAATGGCTGATGGATCGCGCCACTGCCTCTGGAAAAGCAAGCGAACCCGGTTATCCATATGGTGGGGAACACGCATGTGCATGTTCTCCATCACGTATGTCTCCGTCCAGATATGAGCCTCCCGGATGCAGCCATCGTGGAAGTTGCCAAACCGCACGAGGAGCGCGTCCAACTCCGCCTGAGTCGTTAAGGGAATCCAGTTCACGCCTCTCACAAATCAAACGCCAACACCAGCGGGCGGGGAAGCTCCTCCGCCCCCGCCGGCAGGGCAAACACACACGCCCCGTCCTCCTCGCGCCACGGCACCGGCGCCTCGCACCCCAGTAGCCTCAATTCCGCCCCCAGCGCAGGCCGCAAAGCCCGCAGCCGGTCCGCCCCTTCATCGCACAAAAAGGCATAGCACTGCCCCTCCCGCTGCGTAAACCGCACGCCCTCCTCGCCGTAGGGGGCAATGGCCCGCGAACCGTAAATCGCCTCGCCGTTCACCCGCATCCACGCGCCAATCTCCCGCAGCCGCTCCCGCGCTCCCTCAGGGAACTCGCCCTCCGGCGTCGGGCCAAACCCGATGAGGAAATTCCCCCCTTTCGAGACGATCTCAATCAGCATCCGCAGGATTTCGCCCACCGGCCGGAACACTTCCGGCCCCGCATACTTCCAGCTGGTGCCCATGCACAGGCAGCTTTCCCACGGCTGGTCCAGGGGCGCATCGGGGATCTGGTGTTCCGGGGTGATGAAGTCTTCATATTCGTCGCCCACCGTGCGGTTGGCCACAATCAGGCCGGGCTGCAGCTCGCGCGCCATGCCAATCATCCCGGGCATGTCAATGTCCTCGCCGCTCTCGGCCTTCACCCAGCCCGCATCCAGCCACAGCACGTCCACCGGGCCGTAGCCGGTCATCAGCTCGCGGATTTGGGCGTGCGTAAACCGCACAAATTCGTCCCACTGCGGGGTGCCGGGGGTGTTGGCTTGGCGCGTGGTCACCGGGGCATCGGGCGACCAATAGGCGGGGGAGTGCCAATCCGCCTTGGAGAAATACACCGAAATCCCGAGCCCGCGCCGCTGCATGGCCTCGCAGAACCCCTTATAGACATCCACCGGGTAGGGGCTCTCCGGGCCGGTGATCTTGTAGTCGGTTTCTTGCGTGTCCCACATGCAAAAGCCGTCGTGGTGCTTGGCGGTGAGGGAGACGTAGCGGATGCCCGCATCGGCCACGGCTTCGGCCCAGGCTTCGGGGTCGTAGCGGTGGGGGTGGAACTCGCGGTTGAGCGCCCAGTAGTCGCGCTGGAACCGGGCGAGGTCCTTGCCCCGGCTGGTCCAGCACTCCATGTTGTCGTTGCGCGCCCAGTCATCGCCGGGGGAGAGAGGCCAGGATTCGCAGCAATCCCACAGCGAGTAGGGGCCCCAGTGCAGCAGCAGCCCAAACTTTTGGTCTTGGAACCACTCCAGGCGCTG
>CAZDWU010000162.1:0-3102 GCA_964509165.1 uncultured Chthonomonas sp.
TGCGCAAGCAGTACGGACGCGATTACGGCACCGTGATGCCCCCCAACGTGATTGGTCCGGGCGACAATTTTGACCCCCAGAACAGCCACGTCGCGGCCGCGATGCTCCGCCGGTTCCATGAGAACATGCCGAACACTCCGGCCGTGTGCTGGGGAACGGGCAGTCCGATTCGAGAATTCCTGCACACGGATGACCTCACCGATGCGTGCGTGTTCCTGCTGAACCAAGACCAACTGCCGAGCATGATCAATGTGGGGACCGGCCAGGGTCACTCCATTCGCGAGGTGGCCGAAGCTGCCCAGCGCGTGGTGGGACACACCGGCCCGATTGAGTGGGACCACACGAAGCCCGATGGCTTCCCCAAGAAGGTGATGGACGTGAGCCGTCTCTTCGATCTGGGATGGCGACCGCGACGCACTTTGGAAGACGGATTGCGCGACGGCTACGCCTGGTTCCGCCAGAACATCGTGCCCGCCGAGGCTTCCCGGCACGCGTAAACTACACCTGTGCCGGATTGGGGAGCTCTTCTCCGAACCATCCCCGCTTTGGACGAATCGCTCGGCGAGGTTGTTCAGCAATTCGGCGTATGGGCGTACGTGGCCCTCTTTGTCGCCACCTTCGTCAAGACCGGCCTGATCTACGTGCCGATGGTGCCGACCACCACGCTCCTTTTCGCGGCAGGTGTGCTGGCAAGCCCCCAAGTCAAAGGCTTGAACCCGGTGACCTCCTTGGCGGTGCTCTTGGTGGCCGCTATTCTCGGCGACTTTGCCAATTATGGTTGGGGCCGAGTCTTCGGGGAGCGCCTGGCCAAAGCGCCGTGCGCCAAGCGCCTGAAGCTGGACCAGATCACCAAAGCGGAAGAGGCGTTTGAGCGGTACGGCCTCAACACCTTCTTGCTCGCCCGATGGGTGAGCGTATTGCGCTCCACGGTGCCGTTTGTTGCGGGCAGTAGTCGCTATTCGGCAACGAAGTTTTTGCTATTGAACAGCGTGGCTTGTTTGCTATGGGTCGGGGTACTTTTCGGGGCGGGTTACGTGCTGGGCGAGTCCAATCAAGTGCGATCGCTTATGGGCATCATCGCCGGCTCCATCATCCTTGTGCTGGCCGGGCCACTGATTTTTCGCATCGTGCGCGACCGCAAGCGGCAAACCCCCCAAGCAAACGTACCAGTTTCGGATTCTGATTCAACTTCCGCGCCTTGAACCTGGTGATTTTGCGAAAGGTTCATAACTTCCTTTAGGTTCAGACTGATGTCATCTCGGGTTCTGCGCTGAAAATCTCCCATTCTCAGCTTGCCCGGCGAGGGAATCAAAACAATGAAAAAGGTCTTTCTTGTTGGGGCGATCGTGAGCGCTGCTGCTTTGAGCATGGCGACGGACCCGCAGTACAACTTCGAGTGGATCCGCGGCATCAGCGCCGACCCGGGCATCAACGACACGGCCGGTAAGTTGCTGAACGCGAGCGGCTCGTTCAACACGACAACCAACACCTTTAGTTGGTACGGCACCTATCAAGCCAACAACGGCGTACTGCCGCAGGGTTTCTGGCTGGCCGTCAGCCCGGGCCCGAACCCGAAGGGTAGCAACGACGAACTGGCGATTTTCTACCTGGATGGTTCGACCAGCAACGCCAAGCTTTATGCTTACGCTTACAACGGTCAGAACGGGAACACCAGCTACTTCGATGGCTCGGCTGCCAGCGGCACGCAGGCTCCGGACCGCATCTTCAGTAGTATCAACGACCCGAGCAAGGTCCTGGACATCAAGGTTCAGAACAACGCCGACGGCACCCGCACGCTGGGCTTCTCGATTGACGCCACGTCGATTCAGAATCACACGCCGAAGTACGGCAACCCCGCCAACTGGACGGGCGCGGCCTTCGGCCCCAAGGTGGGCATCTGGTGGCACCCGGTGTCGGGCCTGCAAACCTCGACCCAGGATGGTTGGCTGAAGAATTACAGTTTTGCGAAACAGGGCTGGTTTGATGGTCAGAACTTCACGACCACCCCGACGCCGGAACCGGCGACGATGATTGCGCTGGGTGCGGGCCTGCTGGCCTTTGCTCGCCGCCGCCGCGCCTAAGGTTCGGCTCAAACTCAAACCCCTTGGCTTTCGTCAGGGGGTTTTTTGTGCCTAACGAGCCTGGCATTTTCCCCAGGTTTTAGGGCCCAGCCGCCCTGATTCATCCCTATTCTTAACAGGGGTGGGCTAATCTCACGACGGTTATGCCTCCAATTGGGGGGCAAAGCCAGTTGGTTCTAACATGAAATGGCTCATTTCGAGCGCGTTGGTCACGGTGGCAGCTGCTAGCTACGCCAATGCGCCTCAATACAATTTCGAGTGGATCCGCGGCATCAGCGCCAACCCGGCCATCAACGATGCGGCGGGCAAGCTTCTGAACGCGAACGGCTCGTTCAACACGATCACAAACACTTTTAGCTGGTACGGCACGTACCAGAAGAACAACGGTGTGCTGCCGCAGGGTTTCTGGCTGGCGGTCAGCCCGGGTCCGAACCCGAAGGGCTCGAACGACGAACTGGCGATCTTCTACCTGGATGGTAGCAAGACCAAGCCGGAAGTCTATGTCTACGGCTACAACGGCTTTGACGGCAACTCTTCCTACAAGGACGGTTCGAAGGCCGCTGGTACCCAAACGCCGGACCGCGTGCTGAGCAGCAAGCTGACCCCGAGCGACTTCTTTGACATCACGGTCAAGAACAACGCCGACGGCACCCGCACGCTCGGCTTCTCGATGAACGCTTCCAAGATCCAAAGCCACACGCCGAAGTACGGCAACCCGACCAACTGGACGGGCGCGGCCTTTGGTGACAAGATTGGTATCTGGTGGCACCCGGTGAGCAGCCTGAGCACCAGCACCACCAATGGATACCTTTCGAGCTTCCATTACGGTAAGCAGGGTTGGTTCGACGGCCAAAACTTCACGACGACGGCTACGCCGGAGCCCGCCACGATGGTGGCCCTGGGCGCAGGCCTGCTGGCGTTTGCTCGCCGACGCCGCAGCAAGTAAGCCAGGCTCATAAGCCAAAGATTGGGAGAGCCACATCCCGGGTTCCAATGAGGAGCCCGGGATGTTTTTGTGTCG
>CAZDWU010000163.1:0-3030 GCA_964509165.1 uncultured Chthonomonas sp.
GCGCGAGGCGCGACCGGAGCTGGAAGCGCTGTTCTTGGAGCGGTTGGAGAGCTAAGGCGTTACCCGTTATTTTCTAAGGTTTATCGCCGTTTCCATTGCTTTTTAAGCGGGGCGTGCGGGCAAACTTGCTCGCATGAGCGCCCCGAGTACGGAAGACTTTCGCCAGGCCATTCTTGAGATCTTTGAACGCGCGGAAGCAAATGGGATGACCTCGGTATCCATCCGATCAGGTGACTTGCACCGTGAACTCGGTGGATATCCAGAGGGGCCGCACAACATGCCAGGGTGTTGCGGCGCGATGCGATCGTTAATGCAATTGGGTGACAAGGAGATTCAAGCTCCTCCCAAGGGCAAGGGTGCAACCCTTGTGATTCAGTACCGCTTGCCACGCTGAGGAATGTTTGTATGGCAGTGAGGTGGAAAGCGTATGTACCAAACCTTGTCACATGCGCTCTGCTCATGCTCGTAGCTTGCTTCCTGGCTTCCATCTACGGCGCTCTACATAATCAAGTGTCCTACACGGTCTCCCCGGAGGCCTTTGTTCAGATTTACTTCTTTCAGTTCGGGGTTGAACGGGGTGGAGCCGAGCGTTGGGATGCTGCTCTCATTGGCATCCGAGCAACGTGGTGGATGGGACTCTATATCGGTGGGGTTCTTGCGCCATTGGGGGTTTTCTTCGGAACTGGCAAGTCAGATTTGTGGAACGTCATCCGGGCTTACGGTGTCGCGGCCGCCACGGCCGCGACGACCTATCTGCTCGCCCTCATCATCACTCACTTTTTGAGCAATCTAAGTTTTCGAGGGGAGTTGCTCGGAGCATGGTTCTATTTCACTTTGAATGATGAATATGATCGTGCCTTGATTACTCATGATGCGAGCTACTTTGGGGGCTTCCTCGGAATTGCACTCGGTGCAAAGTATCTCCATAAAATTCGTAAGAAGCATCTTGGGGTGGAGTCAAGAGGTATTGTGGCTCCTAGTCAACTAGATGCTCATTAGATTGACTCAGGCAAGAGAGTAGAAGGAAATATGTCGGACGAGCTCGAAGACGAAATGACCGAAGCCGAAGAGGAGCAGTGGTGCGAGGAGCGCCGCGCCGAGGTGGCGGACTACCTGGCGCGGACGGGCATCCGGCACGGCCAGATTGGCGAGTGGCCGGCCTGGCACCTGCCGCCCTACGTCTCCCTGTGGGCGATTGAGAGCGGCGAGAACCCCGGCTGGGTGGGCTGGTGGGTGATCTGCGGCGACCTGCCGACGGACTACGTTTCGGCCCAGACGATTAAGCATCCCCGCGAGGCGATGCGCGCCCTCGCCGACCGCTGGGCGCCCGCAGCCGAGCGCATGGCCCGGGGTGAGGCGCCCGAGGACTTCTCTCTCGGCCAACCCGAAGATTGGCCGACCCTGGCCCCGCTGCTGGCCAGCCGCGCCGCCCTCCTCCAAGACTTTGCGGCGGACGACGCGATGTGGGAAGGCTACTGATCCCAAAACAGGGGCTTGATTCGCCAGGGAAGCACTCTCCACAATGCCAGGCATGACGGACAAGCACTGGGCACTCATCCACGCGGCGGGCGGCGACCCGGATCGCCTCTTTGCGGAGCTCACCCCGCTCAGCACCGAAGAACTCATGGACTTCGGCCGTGCCTATTACGAGGCCCTGATTGAACTGAATCGGTGGGAGATCTGGGGGGCTGGGTTCGTCATGGGCCGCTCTCAGGGCTGGTGGATGAGCGACGATGCGTTCCACTATTTCCGCTCGTGGATCATTGGGCACGGCAAGGCGGCGTACGACATCGCGCTGAGTTCACCGGATGATTTGGGCCAGTTCTACGGCGGGGAGGAAGACGAATTTGACAACGAACTGCTGGAATACGTGGTGCTGGATGTGCTGGAAGAGCGCGGGGTGGAAGATGACCCCCGCGACACCGCCAGCGGCAATGCCGACGACACACCCCGGGGCACAGAATATGACCCGAACACGGTGCATGCGCAGTTCCCCAAGCTGGCGGCGCAATTCCCGCCGCTAGAAGACTAAGGGAGCTTAAGCGTCTAGGTTTTCTATCGGTGGCTCATCCGGGACAAAGGGCAAATCAATGTGGAGGTCTAATATCTCAGTGACTACCCCATGGGCTGTAATGCGGCCACCTTCTCGAAGAGTGAAGGTAACACCCTCCTCTAGATAGGGTCGGTGGATATATGCACGACGCATGGGGAACAAGATCCAGAAGTTAGCCATCACGTCCGAAGGAATGGTTTCACCGCGATCGAATGCAGTGCCGTCCTCTCTAAGGAACAAAGGGCGGACGTGATAGTATTCGCCCACCCTGTAATCATCGTAGGTGAATTCGGGGAAATAACCCTGCATGGCAGGCTTGCTGCGCCCTCCTTCCTCAGGGCTTAGAAATCTCAGCTTCGCTGCGAAGTCAGGACCAGGTAACCCTGGACTCGGAGACTGATGGGGCATTGTCCAATCAGTCTATCTGTTACTGTCTCCCCACATCGACCCGAACACGGTGCCTGCGCACTTCCCGCCGCGAGCAGCCTAGCCACAGCGAACTTCACCCCCGCGATCCCGTAACTTAAACTACGGGCTTTCGTCATGTCCACGTCCGCATCAGCCTCCACCGAATCGACCGCCCGGGCCCAGTTGCTCCGGCGGCTGCGGCCGTACTACAAGATGGAGGCGGCCAACGTGGTCTTGGTGCCGATCTTGGCGTGCGTGGCCGTGCTGGCCGATCCGGCGGGGGTCATCCGCCCGGCGATGATCGCGGCCATGGTGGCCACCTCGTTCCTGCTCGTGGTCGGCACCATCGCCTGGAAGATGGTGGTGGACGGGCTGGAAGGGAACCGCGAGACCGAGCGGACCTGGGTGCCCCGGCTGGATGCGGCGCGCTGGCCGTCGCTGGCGCTCATCCTCATCGCCCTGGTCTTGACCAGCATGGAAGCCGCGCAGTTCCTGCCCGCCTGGCCCGGCAGCCTCATTGCCGCCACGATCTTGGTGGTGCTGGCGATCTTGGAATACATCAACTACTA
>CAZDWU010000164.1:0-3002 GCA_964509165.1 uncultured Chthonomonas sp.
TATCAGCTCGTGCGCTTTATGAAGGACGGCCAGCCCGCCCCCATGCGCAAGCGCGACGGCAACATCTACGCCATCAGCGACCTCATCGAGGAGATCGGCGCGCAGGCCGCCCCGCAGGCCGACCGCGAAGAGCAGGTGCGCATTGGGCGCGATGTGGCGCGGTTCTTCTACCTGATGCGCCACCACGACACCACGTTCGACTTTGACCTCGACCTGGCCGCCCGTCAGAGCGACGAGAACCCGGTGTTCTACGTGCAATACGCCCATGCGCGCATCGAGCAGGTGCTCCGCCGCGCCCGCGAGGAAGCCAGCTCGCTCTACCCGAACAGCAACGCCGCAAACGGGGGTCTGACAGCCACCGCCCGCGACCTCCACGAGCGGGAGAAGCAGCTTCTCCTGCAAGTGTGCGCCCTCCCGGACGAAGTGGCCCTGGCCGCCGAAGACGGGGCCGTGAATCGCCTGACCAACTACGCGATGGAGCTCGCCCGGGCGTACCACGGGTTCTATGACACCTGCCGGGTCATCGACACCGACGCCCCCGAGGTCTCGCAGCAGCGTTTGGCCCTGTGCGTGGCGGCCCGGACGGCCCTGCAAGGCGTGCTGGAATTGCTGGGCGTAAGTGCCCCGCTCCGAATGGATCGGCCCGCCGCGCCGTCGGAATGACAGCACCATGCACTTCGACCGCCGCCATCTAGAAGCCGGCCCGATGCGGATCGTGGCGGTCCATCCGCACTGGCGGCCCCACGACCTGCACACCCTGCAGGACCTGGTGGCGTCGCTGGCCGAACTCGGCAAGACCCTCGGCGAGCGTGGCTGGGCCACCGCCCGCGACCTGTGGGTGTTCCCCGCCGATGGCGGCGAATTTCTGTACGGGCTTAACGAATGGGCGGCCACCATGCGCGCGCCAACTTGGCACCGCGCCATGAGTCTGGGGTTGCTGGACGAGAAGATTTGGAAATGGGCCGCGCCCCTGTGGCGTGGCGCCCCCGTGGGCTGGAAGCACGCCGTGGGCATGGAATACCGCCGCGCCAAGGCCGCCGAGGTGGCCCTCTCGTATCACTCCGCGTTTGCGGGGATGTCGCAGGCGTTCGGGGTGACCGTGGTCGGCCCGAGCCTGGCTCTTCCCGTAGTGGGCGAGAGCGAGGAAGGCTGGAAGATCGACAAGCGCGCCCCGTTCAAGCGGGTGGCCGGGGTGTTCAGCCTCGGCAAGCTGGTGAAGACCGCCAGCCAAGCCACGCTCGCCCTTGATGACGAGGCCTGGCAGGTCATCCCCGGTGAGGGTTCGGCCACATGGACCGCCTCCGAGGGCGAACAACTCCACTCCTACTCGGTCGCCCTGGGCAACGACCCCGCCCCCAAGCACGCCACCGCAGTGCGCCTCGCCCGCACCCGCGAGCCGGCTTCCCTGCCCGTGGGCACCGAAGTGCGCCTGGAATGGGGTGGCAACCTGTGGGATTGGCCCAGCGGCGGCAGTGTGCGCGCCCAGGATGCCGCTGGCAAATGGCACCGCGAAATCACGCCCGAAGGTCTGGCCATTGCCTTTGGCACCTAAATTGAGGCGTAGAACAAGCTAAGCACCATGAAGATGAAGATGATTTGGGGCGGCGGGCTCGGCGTGCTGCTCGGCTACGGCTACCACCTGTGGATGGCCAGCATGAAGACCAACTGCATCTCGTGCCAGGTTTCGGCGGTGCCCATGGTGGCGGGGCTCATCTTCGGCCTGCTGGCCGCCGGGACGAGCCGCCCGTAAGCGGTCCGGGGTTTCCTGCCAAACTCGAAGGTGCCATGAGCGGTCCGGTTGCGATTTACATCCACGTGCCGTTCTGCCCCAGCAAGTGCGGGTACTGCGACTTCAACAGCTTCGCGATGACCGGCCCGATCCAGGGCGAAACCGTGGACGCGATGGAGCACGAAATCCGCACCTCGCCCCACGCGGGTCGCCCGGCCAAAACCATCTTCTTCGGGGGCGGCACACCCACCTATCTGGAGGCTGAGCAGCTTGCCCGTTTGCTGCAGGCCGTGCTGGACACCCACCCCGCCAGCGCCGAAACCGAGATCACGACCGAGAGCAACCCCGGCACGGTCACCTTGTCGAAGTTGAAGGCCTTGCGCGAAGCGGGTTTCAACCGCCTGAGCCTGGGCGCGCAGAGCTTCGCCACCCAAGATCTGGTGCAACTGGGGCGCGTGCACGGGGTCGCCGAGATCGCCGAGGCCGTCACCGCCGCCCGCCAGGCCGGTTTCGAGAATCTCAACCTCGACCTGATGTTCGGGCTGCCCGGGCAGAACCTCGCCCGCTGGCGCCACAACCTCGACCAAGCCCTGGCCCTGCACCCCGATCACCTCAGCCTCTACGGCCTCACCATCGAGCCGAACACGCGGTTCTTCCGCTATTTCCAGCGCGGCTGGCTGGACCTCCCCGCCGAGGACACGATGGTGGCGATGTACGAAGAAGCCGTCGCCCGCATGACAGCGGCGGGGCTAGAACCCTACGAAATCAGCAACTTCGCCCGCCCGGGCCGCCGCTGCCAGCACAACCTGGCCTACTGGCGCGCCGAGGAGTACATCGGCTACGGGCCAGGGGCGGTGGGGCGCGTGGGCACCCGCCGGGGCACCAACCTGAAGCACCCCGCGCGGTACGTGGAGGCGGTGCGGGCCGGTGAGCCGTTGTGGTTTGAGGAAGAAGAACTGAGCGACGACGACCTGCGGCTGGAGCGCATCATGCTCGGCATCCGGATTGAAGAAGGGCTAGACCTGGCCCAGGTGCCACTGAGTGAAGCCGCCATCGCCTCCGTCACCGAGCCCGGATGGGCCACCACCGAGGGGGATCGCCTCCGCCTCACCCCCGCCGGGCGGCATTTTGCGTCCGAAGTTGCCGTTCGGCTTGCGTAGTGCGACCGGGGTCGGCAAAATGAACCCATGCGCATGTGGATGCTGGATGTGGCGCGTGAGCAGTGCGTCAGCCGCGAGCACCTGTTCCGATACGCCACCGAGACCCTGGACGC
>CAZDWU010000165.1:0-2985 GCA_964509165.1 uncultured Chthonomonas sp.
CCGGCCAAAGGGATGCAATGGGATAAGTTCACCTACGCAAACTTGGTGCGAATGGTGCAGGCTCGCGATCGCGCGGGCATTGATGACATCTTCGAGCGGGCGTACTACGACGTCCACCCCAGCAAGCTCCCGGGCGGGCGGCTGGTGCTGGATTTAGGCCCGCGCCAGGTGCAGTCGTTTGGTCTGGACCTGAAGGGCGCCGAAGGGCAAGTCCAGCTGGCGACGGGAGACCAAATCCGGGTGTGGTGGCTGGGCCGGGATCAGGTGGGGCGGCTTTGGGTGCCGGGTTCTCAGCCCGTGGGGATCAAGCTAATGACCCCGGGCATGGTCGCCACCCAGGGCTCGCAAGATGTGGGGCCCGATAGCCGGGGCGTGGGCTTGCTTGGTTATCCGCCCGCGAAGTTCGGCGACGGGGAAGGGCTCTACTGGTACGACCAAGAGGCCGCCGAGGGCCTGCGCTACGTGGTGATGGCCGGCGTGAAGTCTGTCGCCGATGGGCAGCACATTGTCACCACCATCACTTCTACCGCCGATGGCCCGGACCCCGTGGCGGTGGCCAAGCAAAGGCTCCGCGCCGCCCTCGCCCGGCCCCTCAATGCTGCGCTGAAAGATCATCAGGCCTGGTGGGATGGCTTCTGGGCCACCAGTGGGGTGCGCTTGCCCGAAGCACACATTCAAAGGCAGTATGATTTTGTCCGATACCTGTATGGTTCCGGGTCTCGTCGGGGAGCGCCGCCCATGCCGCTGCAAGGCGTGTGGACGGCCGATGCCGGTTCGCTTCCGCCCTGGAAAGGGGACTACCACAACGACCTGAACACGCAGATGACCTACATGGGTTATCAGGGCGCGGGGCAGTGGGATGCGGGCCTTAGCTACCTCGATTTCTTGTGGGAGCGCCGCCCCCGATTCCAGCGGTTTGCGCGGGAGTTCTACGGCACCGAGGGCCTCAGCACCCCGGGGGTGATGACCCTCTCCGGCGAACCCCTGGCCGGGTGGGTGCAGTACAGCCTCTCGCCCACGATGACGGCCTGGAGCGCGCACCTCTTCTACTTGCATTGGCGCTACACCGCCGACGATGAGTTCCTGCGCACCCGGGCTTACCCCTGGTGCCGTGAGGCCGCCGAGTGCATCGCCGCGCTACTCAAGCCCGACGCCGACGGGCGTTTGGTTCTCCCCACGTCGTCCTCGCCCGAGATCTTCGATAACTCGGACCGGGCGTGGCTGAAGCCCAACAGCAACTACGACCTGATGAGCATGCGGATGCTCTTCCTCTCGCTCGTGGAAATGGCCACCGCCGTGGGGGACAAAGATGAAGCTGCCAAGTGGCAGAAACTGAGCGATGACCTCGGCGACTACCACGTGCGCGGGGACGACACGCTGCGTCTGAACTCCGAAGAAGACCTGCCGGGTTCGCATCGGCATCTCTCCAACCTCATGGGGTTGCATCCGTTCAACCTCATTCACCCGGAAGGCGGCTACGAGGACCGCAAGCGCATCCGCGCCAGCCTGGCCGAGTGGGAGAGCAAGGGCACCCAGGGGTGGGTCGGCTATTCGTTCTCCTGGATGTCCGCGCTGCAGGCCCGGATGGGGAACGCCGATGAAGCCCACCGCCTGCTGGACATCTACGCGCAGGCGTTTGTTTTGCGCAACGGCTTCCACGCCAATGGCGACCAAACGGACAAGGGATACAGCGGGTTCCGCTACCGGCCGTTTACGCTAGAAGGCAACTTCCTCGCCATGAATGCGGTGCACGAGATGCTTCTCCAAAGTTGGAGCCCGACGCTGGGCAAGCTGGATAGTGAAGTGATCCGGGTGTTCCCGGCGGTGCCCGCCGCGTGGAGGGATGTCGAGTTCAATGACCTCCGTGCCGAGGGGGGGTATCGTGTGTCGGCGACCCGACGCCAGGGCGTTACCGTGCACGTCAAGGTCGTGGCGAGCCGCGCGGGCACCTTGCGGCTACGCAACAACTTTGACGACCGGTTCGCTTGGCTAAACCAACAGCCCCGGTCAGTGGGGCCAGATTTGGTCTTCACAGTGCAGGCGGGCGAGGTGATTGAAGGAGTGATCACCGAATGAACAAGAACATGATGTTGGTCCCGGCGGCCCTGTTGGCTGTGGTTGCCGTAGCCACGGCGTGCGTAAAAGCGGGGGCCAGCGAGCCTATGACTGGTGCCGCCCCGAGCGAAAACCCGGCCGCCCTTGCTGCCAACGCGCCCGCCAACAAGGTTAACGCGTTCTACATCGGGCATAGCCTGATGAGCGACATCCCCGACATGGTGGGGGCGCTCGCGGGTGATTCCTTTCAGTTCAAGGAGCAGTTCATCCCGGGGGCGCCGCTGCGCTGGCAGTGGGATGAACCCACCCGCAACCCCCAGCCGGGGGACCAGTTCCGGGGGTTCTACGACAAGATGATCACGGCGCAAACCACGCACTTAGTGATGATTGACAGCGTGCCCCGAGGTGACGAAGGGAGCCTCAAGGAGTCTATTGACTACGCGGGTCGCTTCCTCAAGTTCGCCCGGTCCAAGAATCCCCAGGTGGCGGCCTACTTTTATGAGCCGTGGCACGATATCACCAGTGGCACGCCGCAACGATCGCAATACGATACGGCCAGCCCGACTCGGGAACTAAGGTGGCGTCCCCGCATAAAGGCGGACCGCGAAAAGTGGGATCGCGTGGTGGCGGATGTGAACCGAGCCAACCCGGGCGCGGTGCCGATGAAGCTGATCCCGGCCACCACGGCCCTGGGCGAACTCAGCGACGCGATTGACGCCGGCCAAGTGCCAGGGGTGCGCACCATGCGCGAGCTCTACGACGACACCATCCACCTCACGCCGCTCGGCAAGTACTTTGTGGCCATGGTGCATTACCGCGCGCTGTTCGGCGATCTCCCGGCCACCGTGCCCGTGCAGATCAAGGGTCGGTGGGGTTCACCGTACTGGGACACCAAGGACTGGGCGGGGAAGACGTGGCCCGCGCCGAAGC
>CAZDWU010000166.1:0-2976 GCA_964509165.1 uncultured Chthonomonas sp.
GCCACCATGGCCGCCTGGGATGACCCCACCATCCCCTGGACCGACTTCGACCGCATCATCCTCCGCTCCTGCTGGGATTACCCCGGGCGGGTGGACGAGTTCCGCGCCTGGCTGGCCCGCGTCGCCCCCCTCGGCACCCTGCAGAACCCCGCCGACATGGTGGCCGGCAACCTCGACAAGCGTTACCTGCAAGACCTGGAGCGGCTCGGCCTGCCCGTGGTCCCCACCCGCTGGGCGGAGCGCGGCGCCACCATCCACCTCCCCGATCTCACGCAGGGCTGGCCGCAGTTTGTGCTCAAACCTGCCATCTCCGCTGGCAGCGAGCTCACCCGCCTCTTCCATCAAGACCAAGTCGAAGACGCCCAAGACTTCGCGAACCAAATCCTGGCCCAGCGCCCGCTGATGGTGCAGCCGTTCTTCCCCAGCGTGCGCACGGTGGGCGAGCGGTCCATCGTTTGCCTAGGCGGCGACCCCAGCCACGTCGTCATCAAGATGCCCCGGTTCGACGAAGACGACGAATCCGTGACCGGCCCCGACACCCCCACCCCCGCCGAAACCGAGCTGTGGCAGCGGGTGCTCGCCACTCTCCCGCAGACCCCGCTCTACGCCCGCCTGGACCTGATGGAAGACGCGCAGGGCCAGTGGTGCATCAGCGAGCTGGAACTCATCGAGCCCTCGCTCTTCTTCTTCAAGCATCCCCCGGCCGCCGCGCGCTTCATCGAACTCATCGCGGCTGAGTAACATCAACTTGATGCAGCGAGACCGGAGCCAGCGCCTGGAGCAAGCCCGGCAGGCCACGTGGCTAGGCATCTTCACCAACGGCACCCTGGCCCTTATCAAGGGGGTGGCCGGGGTGCTGGGGCACTCGCAAGCGCTCATCGCCGACGCGATTGAAAGCACCACCGATGTCTTCGGCAGCCTCTTTGTGCTGATGGGGCTCAAGGTCGCCCGCCGCCCCGCCACCAGCCAGCACCCCTACGGCCGGGGCCGCGCGGAGACGGTGGCCGCCGCGGGCATCTCTCTGCTGTTGTTGGCCGCCGCCGTGGGCATCACTGTCACCAGCATCCACGAAATCCGCACCCCCCATGCTGTGCCCGCGCCCTACACCCTGGCCGTGCTGCTGGGCGTGATGCTGGTCAAGTTTCTGCTGGCGCGCCGCACCCACCGGGTGGGCGAGGCCGTGGACAGCCAATCCGTGAAGGCCGACGCCTGGCACCACCAAAGCGACGCGCTCACCTCGGCGGCGGCGTTCGTGGGCATCTCCATCGCCCTCATCGGCGGCCCGGCCTACGCCACGGCGGATGACTGGGCTTCTTTGGTGGCGGCGGCGGTCATTGCCGTCAATGGCACCCTGCTGCTCCGCTCGGCCTGGGAAGACCTGACCGATGCCGTGCCCTACCAAGAGCTGGGCGAGGATGTGCGCCGGGTGGCCACGCAGGTGCCGGGGGTGCGGGGCACTCACCGTTGCTGGGTGCGGCGGCACGGGTTCGATTACTTTGTGGACCTCGACATCCTGGTGGATGGCGACCTGACCGTGCGGGAAGGCCACGACCTGGCCCACGCGGTGCACGAGCGGGTGCGCGACGAGCTTCCCCTCATCGCCAAGGTGATGGTGCACGTGGAGCCCGACGACGAATACGGCCGCTTTGCCCTGCCCGGCGAAGCGCCCCCGCCCGCCTAGCGCGGCAATACTCCCGTTTTTGAGTTGTTAAAGCGGAGTTAACCAAGCCTTAACATCGCCATGAAGTTTTCTTAACATTCCGCGCTCAGATTAAGCGTGTGCGCCGCGCGTTTACTCTCATCGAACTTCTGGTGGTGATTGCGATCATCGCCATCCTGGCCTCCATCCTCTTCCCCGTGTTTGCCAAGGCCAAGCAAGCGGCCAAGCAAGCGGGCAACGTCAGCAACCTCAAGCAGATCGGCCTCGCGGGCATGATGTACGCCGCCGACTACGATGACACGCTGCCGGCCAACGGCGGCATCTGGAATGGCCGCACCATCAGCAACGGTAGCTGGTACTGGATGTTCCACTTCACGCCGTACATCAAGCAGAAGCCGGGCAGCCACATCACGGGCAAGCAGGGCATCTTTGTGGGCCAAAACGCGCCGTCGCCCAAGCTGCAATACCTCAGTGAATCCGGTAGCAACCCGCGCGTCACCTTCGCCGAAGCTCAGGGCTGGGATGTCTCGTGGGGCCTCACCCGCACGGTGGATCCCGAAGGTCGCCCGGCGTTCGCCTATTTCGCCACGTACGCCCTCAACGAGCACATCCCCGACGAAGGCCCGGTGATGACGAGCTGGGAAGCCCCCTCGGAATCCTTCTTCGTCCTGGAAGCCACGGACTCCGAAATTGAAGGCGACGAACTGGACGAGCTCTACAGCCGCACGCAATCCTGCCCGGTTGGCGGATGGATCGGAGGCGGCAACGGCCGCGCCCCCATGGGCGGCAACAACGATGGCACCACCATCGCCTACCTGGATGGCCACGTGAAGTGGCGCAAGACGGCCTGGGGCAACCCCTCCAACCAGTGTGCGCCCCACCCGACCATTAGCGGCGCGGGCTTCCTGAACTGGCCGCCGGCCACGCCGGGTGGTTCGTCGGTGCAAGTGAAGGGCTGGACCCCGTCGTTCATCGAGCCGTAAGCGCTTTTGCTTCTCGCTTATCACTCCCGCCGGGCGTCTTGCCCGTGCGGGAGCTTTTTGTGAGGGCGCGGGGGATTATTCGCTGAAGAAGGCGACTTCCGCCGAGTTGATGGCGAGCACGAAGTTGAGGGCGGTTCGCTTCAGGTTGGCTTGGGTCATGCCTTCCATCAGTTCGATGTCCATCTCGATGAAGACCTTCTCCTCGTCGTTGGCGTAGGCGCGCACCCAGTGCGAATCCCAGTTGAACTGGTTGAGGGCTTCCAGGTCCGGGGCACCATCCAGGTCCTTACCGGCCTGCATCATGCAGAACGTGGCATCCGGGTCGCCCAGGTC
>CAZDWU010000167.1:0-2886 GCA_964509165.1 uncultured Chthonomonas sp.
GCGACGATGCCGACGTGGCGGTGGCCGTGCTCCGTGTAGCCCATGGACTTGAGGAGTTCATTCGCGCCGTCAATGAGGGTGCGCACCTTGGGGTTGGCCTTCACGTCTTCCAGCGTGAGCGGGCGGGCGGTGCCTTGCGACGTGGGGGTCACGGTGTCCATGTGTGTTCAGACTACTTGAAAACGCCGAGAGTTGTGCGCGGGCAGGGTGCCGGAAAAGAGTGGAGCCCTCGACGGGAATTGAACCCGTGACCTCCTCTTTACCAAAGAGGTGCTCTACCTCTGAGCTACGAGGGCTTGCGCGGGGGAGAGGATACCTGCAACCCCTGGCGGATGGGCCAACCTGGTCCCGTGGAGGATTATCGGCTTAGAGCGGGCCTGGCCTTACCAATTCGTAGCCCGTGCTTCGCCCACCCGCTCCGTCTAGTCGCAAGATTGACTTGTCTACAAGGTCATTCAGGTCGCGGGTAGCGGTCGCTGTTGAACAGTCGCACAAGCGGGAGTACTTGCGATTCGTCATGCGGCCCTCCCACCCCATGAGCATTCGAGAGACGGCCTTTCGTTGCCGGTCGTTGAGCGAAACGTCCTTGATGGCTTGCCAAAACTGTGCCCTCCCGATCGCCTGACTCACTGTTTCTGTGGCTGCATCGAGCGTCAGATTCAGAATTTCCAAGTACCAATCCAGCCAAGCCGTGTAGTCGAGATTTCCCTTCTGTGTGGCTTCGAGGATGTCGTAGTAATCTTTGCGGTGGGCGAGGATTTGGCTGGCCATGCTGTACGGTCGATGCAAGCGTTGATCGGCCCGTGCGAGGAGCAAGTCCATGATGTTGCGCCCGATGCGGCCGTTGCCGTCATCGAGGGGGTGAATCGTCTCGAACCAGAGATGAGCGATGCCCGCTTTGAGAATGAGGCTCTCTTCGTTTTTGTCCTCAACCCAGGCAAGGAACTGAGACATCTCGTGGGCGACTCGGTCGGAATGAGGGGCAACAAAGTGCACGACTTCACGGCCGCGCTTTTGTGATGCCACCACCATTGGGCCGTCCTCGTCAGTGCGCCATTGCCCCACTTTGACCGGCCCATAGGCGTTGCGTCCCGTGGGGAACAGGGCCGCGTGCCACCGGAAGATTCTTTTTTCGGTCAGCGGAAGATCGTATTGACGCGCGGCATCAAGCGTCATCTCCACCAATCCGTCTACGTAATGGTCGGTGGAGGCCAGCCCGCCCCGATCCACTCCAAGGCGCCTTGCGACTGAACTCCGCACGGACTCGGGATTCAATCTTTCTCCTTCGATGGCGCTGGACTTGACCAGTTCTTCAGTCAGAGCCGCAACGTCGTGTTCCTGCTTTTCATCCAGGCCTATGGCTTCGAGGATGCCAAACAGCCGACCTCGGGCCAGGTTCACTCGTTCGAGGCTTGGCAGAAGGGTGGTGGCGTCGTATCGGTAGCCCGGCCACTGTTTGCGTTCGTGGATGTAAGTGGGCATTGATGAGATTATGGCACTTATTCTCCTCATGATTAGAGGAGAATAAGGCCTCTATTCTCCTCACGAACCTTCAAGCAGGTTTCGAATGCTGGCAGAGTGGCCTCCGAGTGAAAGCGTAATCTCCTCAAATGGAACAGAGGGTAGATGGATGCCGCCGAGAATCGAACGACGCAGAAGAGCAGCGGCAGGTCAGGAACGATGGTGGGGAGTGCAGGATTCGAACCTGCGAAGGCTCTCGCCGACAGATTTACAGTCTGTTCCCATTGGCCGCTCGGGCAACTCCCCAGACCTGAACGCGAATGATACCTGCCCTATCGTAGGGCGGACGGACGGCTAGGGCCAAACCCCGCCATAATGCAGATATGCCAGAGTCCACGCTCACGCTTCTCTACGCACTACACCGGGTGGATGAGCGTTTGCTAGACCTCCAAGCTCAGGCAAACAACCTCGATACCGGGCAGAAGGAACTCGCCCAGGCCAAGGCCGAACAGAAGGCCCTGGAAGCCCTAACCGCCCAGCGCGACCAAGCCAAGGCCAAACTCCACGAATTGGAAGAAACGGCCCGCCAGCGCCGCGCCCACGCCGAAAAGCAGGAGAAAGAGCTCTACGACGGCAAAGTGGATGCCCGGCAGATTTCGGCCGTGCAAATCGACATTGAGCACAGCCGGGAATTGGCCGACAAAGCCACCGCGGAAGCCGAACCGTTGCGCGCCGAAGTGGCGAACTTGACGGCTGAAGTGGAGGCGGCTACCACGGCGCTTGATGAAGTGAAGAAGGCCATCCTGCGCAAGCGCAAGAAAGCCCAGGCCGTCCACGTGGAGATTGAGGCCGCGTTCAAAGAAGCCCAAGGCGCCCGGGCACCCAAAGCCGCCGCAGTCCCCGCCGAGGCTCTGGCCAAGTACAACGCGATCCGTAAGCGAACCGGAGGCACGGCGATGGCCGTCCTAACCCCGAACCGCACCTGCGGAACGTGCGGCATGGCGGTGGCCGAACGCCTGCGCGATGCCATCCAGCGAGACCAAATCACGACATGCGAATCCTGCCAACGCATTCTCATCCTGCCGCTTTCGGACTCGCTGCTGTCGTAGCGGTCAGCCTGGGGCTGAGCGGGTGCGCCAAGTACCCGGATAGTGCGGGGCCCAGCACCGGCACGCGCATCACGGTGCGGTTCCGCACGGATGGCCCCATCCGCACGGGTCTGGAGCCGGGCAGCCCGGGCCTGCCCTACGTCTACATTGTCGCGCTGCGGCTCAGCGAAGACGTCTCCCCCACCACCGATGGCCCGCTGCCGGTGGTCACGCCCGGCGGCAACGGCTTTGTGGCGGGCAACGCCACGCACTACATCCTCTGGAACCCTCTGGGCTCGCCGCAGTACCAGATTTATCAGTTCCGCGATGCCACGCT
>CAZDWU010000168.1:0-2859 GCA_964509165.1 uncultured Chthonomonas sp.
AGCCAGCGGCTGGAACCCTACGCGGTGGATGAGAATCACGCGATTGTGCAGGCGGGCCTGGCGACGAATCCCGAGGCGCGGGTGGTGGGGAGCGCGACGATGAGCGACCTGACGTGGATGCGCGGGTTCCCGGCGGTGAAGTGCGGCCCCGGCAAAACTGAACGATCTCACCAATTGGATGAATTTGTGTTGCAGTCGGAAATTGTGGCGGCGCGGGCGTGGTACGTGCGCTGGGCGGCGGCATTTGCGGGGCAACTCACGGGAGGGGAAAAGGCATGAGACTGTGGGATAAAGGCGAAAGCACGGACGAGCTGGTGTTCACGTTCTGCGTGGGCGAGGATTACATCCTGGATAACCGGCTGGTGCCTTATGACGTGCGGGCCAGCCAGGCCCATGTGCGGATGCTGGCGGCGCAGGGTTACTTGGCGCCTGCGGATGCGGAAGCGCTTTGTGGGGGCCTGGCCGAGCTGGGGGAAGCGCATGCGCGGGGGGAATGGGTGGTGGAACTGGCCGACGAAGACTGCCACACCGCCCTGGAGCGCCACCTGACCGAACGCCTGGGCGAGGCCGGCAAGCGCGTGCACCTCGGCCGCAGCCGCAACGACCAGGTGCTGACCGCCCTGCGGCTTTACCTCCGCGAAGCCCTGGCCGCCGCCGCCGAACAGGCCGAAGCCGTGGCCACAGCCCTGGACGAACTGGCTCGCGCGAATCCTAACCAACAAATGCCCGGCTACACCCACATGCAGCGGGCCATGCCGAGTTCGGTGGCTGAATGGGCGGGGGCATTTGCCAGCGAAATCCGCGATGACGCCGAGGGGCTCCGGGCCGCCCAGCGCCGGGCCGGCAAAAACCCCCTGGGCACGGCGGCGGGCTACGGCACGCCGGGCGTGAACCTGGACCGGGAGCAAACCACCCGGGCCCTGGGCTTTGCCGAAACCCAGTGGCCGCACGCGGCCGCGCAGCTCAGCCGGGGCAAGGCCGAGGCCGAAGCCGTCTTTGCCCTCACCTTGCTGGCCCAGGATTACGGGCGGCTGGCCGCCGACCTGTGCCTGTTTGCCACCAGCGAGTTCGCGTTTGTGCGGTTGCCGGCGGCGTTCACCACCGGCTCCAGCATCATGCCGCAAAAGCGCAACCCGGATGTGTTCGAGCTTTTGCGTGCCAAGAGCGTGGGCGTGGCGGCGCAGCTGGGCCACATCCTGGCCATCACCAATAAGATGACGAGCGGCTACCACCGCGACCTGCAGGAGATCAAGGCGCCCCTGTTCCGCGCCTTTGACGAAGTGGCGGGGATGAGCGCGGTGCTGGCGCGGGCGGTGCCGGGGATTGAGTTCGATGCAGAGCGATTGCAGGCGGCGATGGACCCCGGACTCTACGCCGCCGAGCGGGCCAACCGGTACGTGACGGAGGAGGGCATGTCGTTCCGGGATGCCTACCGGCGCGTGGCCGAAGAGCTTGCCGCCGAGGCCAAGTCCCAAGGATGATCACCTCCCCCTGTTAACTTGCCCCGGAGCAGTGGGCGTGGAGTTGGTATGATTCAGCCTCAGGCTTATGGATTGCGGCTTGCGAATGGCGACCCACGCGGTGGTAAAGACGTGGACCGAGGACCCGGCCAACGGGGCCGAGCTTGAGGTTGCCCGCGTCATTGCCAGCCAGTTCCGCATCCCGCCGGTGGCCGCGGTCGAGCGATTCCGCGAGCGCGGCAACATCAATTTGCACACGTTTTCGGTGGTGACCGAAGACGGCCAGCCCTACCTGCTGCAGCGCCTGAACACCGACGTTTTTGCCTTCCCCGACCGCGTGATGGACGCGATGGTGAGCTGGCTCCAGGCGCAAAACCGAGCCCTGGAGCAGCGCCCCGAACTGAATTGGACCCCCATCACCCTGGTGCCGACGCTGGATGGCGATTCGTGCTTGGATTTCCGGGTGGCGGGCATCCCCAACGTGTGGCGCCTGATGGTGCTGATCCCGAACTCCACCACCTTCAAGAGCCTGAGCGAGGTGCCCGGGCGGGCGGCGCAACTGGCACTGGCCGAGCAAGTGGGGCGCGGCCTGGCCCTGGCCGCCGACCTGACCTCGGACCTGGACGCCCACGCCATGGACGTGAGCCTGCCGGGCTACCGCGACACCTACGGCTACTACGCGCAGTTTGATGCGGTGCTGGGCATGCACCGCGACGCCGATGCGGTGGAGCCCTACCTGCCCGAGAGCGCCGAGGTGCGCCGCGCCACCGAGCATCTTTATCGCCTGAGCGCGAACATCGGCGATGCCGAAGCCGAAGCCCGCCGCTACGACACCGAACTGCGGCCGTACCTGGACCTGGTGCAAGAGGCGCGCGGCCAGGCCCTGATGATTGCCGATGGCGTGCGCGCGGGGTGGCTACGCAAGACGGCGATCCACGGGGATACCAAGATTGACAATTTCTTGTTCGACCGGACGACGCTGGAAGTGAAGAGCCTGGTGGACCTGGACACGGTGATGCCCTACACCTGGCTGGCCGACTGGGGCGACTGTGTGCGCAGCCTGTGCAACGTGGCGGGCGAGAAGGAGCGCGACCTGCGGCAGGTGCAGGTGGACCGCGAGGTTTACGCGGCGGTGGCGCGGGGATTCTTGGCGACGGCGACCACGCCGCAGCGCGAGGAGATTGCCCTGATGGTGGACGCCGTGGAGGCGATTGCGCTGGAACTGGGGCTGCGGTTCTTGACCGACTACCTGCGCGGGGATAACTACTTTATGCTGGGCGAGGAAGACCCGGCGGACCTGAACCGGGTGCGGGCGATGGTGCAGCTGACGCTGTACGAGCGCCTGCGCGAGGCGCGACCGGAGCTGGAAGCGCTGTTCTTGGAGCGGTTGGAGAGCTAA
>CAZDWU010000169.1:0-2838 GCA_964509165.1 uncultured Chthonomonas sp.
GTGTTCCCGATCGCAAGGCAGTTCGGGATCCACGAGGTGCACTACGCGATGGTGGTGATCCTCGCGATGGGGATCGGTCTTTTCGTTCCGCCCGTGGGCGTAGGCTACTACGCGGCATGCGCTGTGGGGCGCGTCGACCCGGACGAGGGATTGCAGGCGATTTGGGGGTACGTGCTGGCGCTCGTCGCGGGGTTGGTGCTGGTGGCCGCCATTCCGGCGCTTTCCGTTGGATTCCTGTAGCGGCTTGCCGCCGAGTAGTGAGGCGCCCACCGCGCGGCTTGGGCGTACCGCGGTCTTCGGTCCTGGAGCGCTGTGGGGAAGCCGATCGTGGCACGGCGTAACGCCAAGGGTCACCTCGCCTACTCACTCGCTGCCACGTCTGCCTTGAGCCATTCTCTTGGAGACAGTCCGGTCTGGGCGCGAAACGCCCGCGAAAGCGCTGCCTCGCTGCTGTAGCCGATCTCGCTGCCAATCTGCTTGAGGGTGTGGCCTTGGCGCAGCCGCTTTTGAGCGAGGCACATGCGCCATCGCAGCAAGTAGACCCCCGGGGGGCAGCCCACGACGTCTCGAAAGCTGTTGGCGAACACGGTGCGGGACATGCTCGCCTGCTTGGCGAGATCCTCGAGGGACCAGTCGCGCTGCGGCGTCTCGTGCATGGCCACCAGTGCCAGCCGCAGTCGCGCGTGGGCCATGCCGGCCAGCATTCCCGACTCAAGTTGCCCTTGCTCCATCAGTTCCCGCAGGATCTGGATGATGAGCACTTCGAAAAGCCGGTCAAGCATGGCCTGTCGACCGCAGTTCGATGAAGCAGCCTCCGTGAACAACAGGGCCAGCACGGATTCGCAACTGGGGACCTTTGCAAGCGGCATGCACACGACTGGCGGCAGCGCGGCGGCAATGGGATGGTTGATGCCCCCTTCGAAGGCCACGTTGGCGCAGACGAAATGTGCGCCGCACTCCGTGTCGGTCACGAACCGATGCCCCAACGGACGCGGGTACAGCAGCAGGCTTGGCTCCTTGATGCGAAGTGCCCGCCGCGTGCCGTGCCGCACCTCCACTTCTCCGTCGCGGATCAGGTGAAGCTGACCGAATGGTTCTTCGGCGTCGACGCTGTGGATGCCGCACAGCGCTCCGGTCTGAAAGGTGTGGGCTCGCACGGCGAAGTGCCCGAGAAGAGCGGCAAGACGGTCAGCCATGTTCCGTACTCTCGATCAATAAAATAGAACTATATCGTAACTCCAGTACGGAATCGCGTGGCAAAGTTCTGCCTGCACAAACCGCACAAGGAGCGCTGAATGTCCCCCGAAAAGGTTCTCTATACCGCCAATGCCACCGCCACCGGCGGGCGAGAAGGTCGTGCCACCTCGTCCGACAAGGTCCTCGACGTAAGCCTCTCGACGCCGCGTGAACTCGGTGGCCCGGGCGGGCCGGGAACGAATCCCGAGCAGTTGTTCGCTGCCGGCTATGCGGCCTGCTTCCTGGGCGCACTGAAGTTCGTCGCGAACAAGGTGAAGCTGGCGGTGCCAGCCGACGCCCGCGTCAGCGGTGTCGTCGGCATAGGCCCGATCCCCACCGGCTTCGCCCTGACGGTGGAGCTGGACATCGCTGTGCCCGGTATTCCCGTCGCGCAGGTCGAAGCGTTGGTGGCTCACGCTCATCAGGTCTGCCCGTACTCCAACGCCACGCGCGGCAATGTGGACGTGAAGTTGACGGTGTCTGAAGTCGCCTGACCGCGACAACACGTCCGCGTCCGACCCACCGTATTCCCTCTATCGGCCCACCCACATCAGGAGAATCACCATGAACGAAAAAAACTGCCTCGCTGCCGCAGCTGCGCTCGCCTTCGGCGTCTTCGCGGTCAACGCCAACGCTGCGCCCGTGGCCACTGCGAAAGCTCAAGCCCAGGCCGCGGTCGCGTCCCAGTATGTCGCCGCGAACGACGGCACTCCCATCTATGTCAAGGATTGGGGCCCGAAGGACGGCCCGGTCGTGGTCTTCAGTCATGGCTGGCCCTTGAACTCCGACAGCTGGGAGTCGCAGATGCAGTTCCTGGCCGAGCGCGGCTTCCGCGTCATCGCGCATGACCGTCGCGGCCATGGACGCTCGGGTCAGTCGTGGACCGGCAACAACATGGATCAATACGCTGATGACCTGGCTTCCGTGCTCAGCGCCCTGAACGTCAAGAAGGCCACGCTCGTGGGCTTCTCCACCGGTGGTGGCGAGGTGGCGCGCTACATCGGCCGCCATGGCACGGCGCGCGTCACGAAGGCGGTACTCGTCGGCGCGGTCACGCCGATCATGGGACAGACGCCGACAAACCCCAACGGCGTTCCCACGGCCGTGTTCGACAGCCTGCGCAAGGCATCGCTGGACAATCGCGCACAGCTCTACAAGGACATCGCCAGCGGCCCGTTCTTCGGCTTCAACCGTCCTGGCGCAAAGCCTTCAGCTGGCCTGATCGACAGCTTCTGGGCGCAAGGAATGCAAGCAGGGAGCAAGGCGACCTACGAAAGCATCGACGCCTTCTTCTATTCGGACCTCCGCGACGATCTGAAGAAGTTCGACATGCCCACGTTGGTCATCCATGGCGCCGACGATCAGGTCGTGCCTATCGAGACCACGGGTCGCGTGACAGCCAAACTGGTGGCAGGTGCGCAGCTGATCGAGTACGCGGGCGGGCCGCACGGCATCACCGACACCCACAAGGATCGTCTGAACAGCGATCTGCTCACGTTCCTGAAGCAGTGATGCGAGCGGCGCGCTCGGGATCTCTGGAACTTGGGCGCGCCGTACACCATGAACGGGCCGGACCCGGTGGAACCGATCCACGTCCGCGAC
>CAZDWU010000170.1:0-2814 GCA_964509165.1 uncultured Chthonomonas sp.
TGGCCCTGATGGGCACCTACCCCCGGCTGAGTTGGTTTCGCCGGCCGGGGCCGGAAGCTCGCCAGCGCGCTATCGATGCCCTCGCCCGCGTCGGCTTGAGCGAACTCAATGACCGTCCGATTGGAGCACTCAGCGGCGGGCAACAGCAGCGCGTTTTCTTGGCCCGCGCCCTGGCGCAAGACGCCCAGCTTTACTTGATGGATGAACCCTTCGCGGGGGTGGACCAACCCACCGAGCGGACCATTGTGGAGGTGCTGCGGGAGCTTCGCCGCGAAGGGAAGTCCGTCATTGCCGTCCACCATGACCTACAAACCGCGCCGGACTACTTTGACGATGCTGTGCTCCTGAACGTGCAGGTCTTCGCCCACGGCGCCGCCGCCGAAGTGCTGACTGAAGACCAAGTGCGCCACGCCTATGCCGCCCGTCCGGTCCGGCTCAGCTTCGGGCAAACCCACTAACGGCTATGTGGGATTACACGCTCGTCAGCATTGCCCTGGGTTCGGTGGCGCTCGGCTTGGCTAGCGGCGTCATGGGCTCGCTGGCGGTGTTGCGGCGGCAAGCGTTGCTCGGCGACACCTTGGCCCACGCCACGCTGCCGGGGATGGTCATTGCGTTTGCGGCGACCGGGCAGCGCACTTACCCGGTGCTGGCGGTGGGGGCGGCGCTGGCGGCGTGCCTGGCGGCCCTGCTGGTGGCGTGGCTGCGCAGCCGCACACGCCTGGATTCCGGCACGATTTTGGGCACCATTCTCAGCCTCTGGTTCGGGGCGGGGGTGTGGGGGCTCGCCTACGTGGGGCGCTGGCCCACGGCCAACAAGGCGGGGCTGGACAAGTTCCTCTTTGGGCAAGCCGCCGCCCTGACGATGGAGCAATCGGTGGTGATGATGGCGTTAAGCGCGATCATTTTGGGCGTCGTCACCTTGTTCTCCAAAGAGCTGAAAGTCTTCATCTTCGACCCGGTCTTTGCCGCCACGATTGGCCTCACCGAACGGCGCATGGGGGTGCTCTTTACGCTCCTCCTTGTCCTGGCGATCCTCATCGGCATCCCCACCGTGGGGGTGGTCCTCACCTCGGCGATGCTGGTGGCCCCGTGCTTGGCGGCGCGGCCCTTTGCCCACAGCCTGCGCGCGCTCATTGCCCTGGCGGGCGCGATTGGCCTGGTGTGCGGCCTCTTGGGGACGTGGATCAGTGCTTCGGTGCCGAATCTCCCCACTGGCCCGGCGATTGTCTTGCTCTTAGGCGTGGCGGTGGCCATTGCCCAGTTCCGGCCTCGCCGCCCGTCCGGCCCGGCACTGCAACCCAGTGATGAACCCGCCACGGCCGTGCATCCGGCAGGAGGGAAATCGTGAGCGTGCTCGTCGCGATGGTTGCCACCGCCGTGATGATTGGTCTCGCCACGGGGCTGGCCGGAGTGTGGCTGGTGCTGCGCCGCCAGGCCATGCTGGCCGATGCCATCAGCCACGCGGTGTTGCCTGGCCTGGTTGTGGGTTCGCTGGCCCTGGCGTTTGCCCCCATGCTGGGCGGATTCATCGGGGCGGTGGCGGCGGGGCTGGCCACGGTGGCGGGCGTGGAGTGGCTGCGCCACCGGCGACAAGTGGCGGCGGATGCGGCCATCGGGTTTGTGTTCCCGGTGCTTTTTGCCCTGGGCGTGGTGCTCGTCTCGGGTTTGGTGCCCAATGTCCACCTCGATGCGGATGCCGTGCTGTACGGTGAACTGGCGCTCGCCCCGCAGACGCCGCTGATCTTTGCCGGCTACGAATGGGGGCCAGAACCACTCTGGGTGGGCGCCTTGGTGCTGCTGGCCAACATCGCCTTTGCCCTCAAGTTCGGGGCGGAATGGCGCGCAATGACCTTCGATCCGGTGCAACCGGCCATGGATCCGCGCCGCCGCCAGGTAATCGAACGCGTGTCGCTCTTTGTGGTCGCCAGTTCGGTCGTGGCCGCATTTTCGGCCGTAGGGGCCGTGATGGCCGTCGCGCTCATGGTGGTGCCCGCCGCCGTCATGTCGCTGGCTTCGTGCCGGTGGGCGGTGGTGCTGGTGGGTGCTCCGCTCCTGGGGGCCGCCACGGCCGGGGTCGGCACGTGGATCAGTTGGAACCCCGACTGGTCCCCCAGCGGCACCATCATCCTTGTGCTGGCGGTGGTGTTCTTTGGGGCGCTGTTGTTCACCCCCGAATCCGGCATCTGGGCGGCCGCCCGGCGGCGTTTGCGCCAAAAGGGACTGGTGCAGGGGAGCGCCCTGGTGGTGCACCTGGCCACCCACGCCAACACCGAGCGCGAAGCCTACGAAAGCCAGTGGGGCCACCTGATCACCGAACTCGGTTGGAAGCCCGCCGAAGCCCGCCGGGCCGTGCGCGCCGCCGTGGGGCAAGGCTGGATTATGGATGGCCCCCAACTGAGGCTCACCCCGGACGGACAGGCCCTGGCAGAATCACTGACCATGCCCGCGCGCCGTACAATAGCTTCATGAAACCCAAGGCTGTGGTCTTGCTGAGCGGAGGGCTGGACAGTGCCGTGGCGCTGGCGCACGCCCAGGATGCCGGCTACGAGTGCGCCGCGCTCTCCTTCGATTACGGTCAGCGCCACCGCATCGAACTCGAATGCGCCCAGCGCCAAGCCTTACACCAAATGGTGAAGGATCACCGAACGGCCACCATTGACCTGCGCCTGTTTGGTGGTTCCGCCCTCACCGCGGATGTGGAGGTGCCCAAGGATCGTGATCTCACGTCCTCTGAGATTCCCATCACCTACGTCCCCGCCCGCAACACGATCTTCTTGAGCTTTGCCTTGGGCTTCGCCGAGGTGTTTGGCGCGG
>CAZDWU010000171.1:0-1225 GCA_964509165.1 uncultured Chthonomonas sp.
GTGAGCGGCTGCAGCGGGCAGGTGGCCAGCCAACTGAAGTGTTCGCGCAGCCAAGCCTGGGCGGTGGCGTAGTGCAGCGGGGCTCCGTCGGCGAACAGCGCCATGCTCATCGCCACCGAGCGGATCCCGTTGATGCAGCCTTCCATCGCCCCGGCCACGGTGCCGGAATAGGTGACATCAAAGCCCATGTTGGGGCCGTTGTTGATGCCGCTCAGCACCAGATCGCAGCCGTCCGGCCAGGCCAGGGTGAGACCCACGTTCACGCAGTCCACGGGCACGCCGTTGACCTCGTAGGCTTCTAGCCCGCCGTGGTAGTTGACCGTCTTGACCCGGAGGGGATCGCGCATGGTCATACTGTGGCCGCAGGCGCTTCGTTCGCGGTCGGGGGCCACCACCTTGACGGTGCCGAACTCGGCGGCGACTTCGGCGAGGGCGCGCAATCCTTCGGCGTGAATCCCGTCGTCATTGGTAAGAAGAATGCGCATGGACGACCAGAATCTACCCGCTGCCTCGCCGGGCATCTGCCCCCTTCGCCGGGTTGGCCTGCTGGTGGTGGCAGCGACGATGGTCGCCACCGGGGTGGCGGGAGGTTCGGGGCAGTGGCCCCTTGCGCTCTACGGCCTGGCGGTGGCGCTGCTGGCTTGGCTGGCCCCGGCGCGAACCACAAGCGAAGCCCAAACCGACCTGATGATGGCGCTCACGGCGGCGGCCCTTTACTTGTGGCCCGAGGGTTGGATGCTCGGCATCGCCCTCGCCGTCGTGACCTGGCACGCGCGGCGACGAGAGAACTGGACCCGCCTCTTAGCGTGGCTTGGTCTGCTCATCACGATGATGCTGAGCGGGGAAGCGGGGAGCGCGAGCCGCATGGCGCAGTGGCTCATCAGCCTGGGGATGAGTGAAGCCACGGCGCAGAGCATCATGTTTGGCCTTCGCAAGTCCATCCACGTCTTGGGGTACGCGGCGGTGGCGGTGACGGCCGCCCGGCTGGTGCCCCGAGAGAAATGGTTCTTCGCCCTCGGCTGGGGGCTCTTGCTGGCCAGCGCGGATGAACTGCGGCAAAGCCGAGAGGCCACCCGCACCGGCACCTGGACCGATGTGGCGATTGACGCCGTGGGCATGGGGCTTGGGCTGGCCCTGTGGTACGGGTACACCCGGCGCAAAGGATGGAGCGGCGACTCGTAGTTTGGCCCGGCTGGCTGGGTGGCCCCGACGACGCGCCCCGGCC
>CAZDWU010000171.1:1325-2802 GCA_964509165.1 uncultured Chthonomonas sp.
GTGCGCGGCCACTGCGCCCTGGCGTGGCACCAGGGCTCGCTGGATTTGGGGGTGCTGAGTCCCTCCGAGGCAGCCGGAAGGCCCTGGCAAACTGCCCTCCCGCAGGGTGACGGCGAGCCGATGCTACGCCGCTTCATTGACGACGGCACCAACATCCTGATGGAGCACGAAATCAACCGCTGCCGCGTGGATGAAGGGCACGCGCCGTGGCTGGTGCTGTGGCCGTGGGGGCCGGGATTCCGCCCAGATTGGCCGAGTTTTGGGTTGCCGTTCGGTTCGCCGCTCGGGGTCGTCACCAGCCAGCGCCGGGTGCGGGGCATCGCCCACTGGCTGGGGTTGCCCGAGCAAGCCCTGGATTGCCGGCTGGAAGTGATGCCGCCTCCGCCCGACGACCCCGAAGAACGCGAATACACGTGGCGAGAATGGGCGGAAGCCAACTTGGACCCGCGCGCGGGGAAGGGCGCGGCCCGCATCTCCGTGGTGCACACCGCCCACGAGGGACAGCCCGGCGAAGTGGTGGGATTGATGGCTCAAGGCGGCGGCGATTTGCGGGCGGGGAATGGTCTCCCCTTCGATGTCCGCGCGCTGGATGAGAAGCGCGCCCCCCGCACCGGGCTGGTGGAGGCCGTGCGCCAAGCCCTGCGGGCACCCCACGGCAGTACCGACGCGCCCGCCTAAGCAGGTAGCCTTACGGGCATGCGCGCTTGCGGCGTCGTCGCCCTCTTGGCTTGCCTTGCCCCCCTGGCCATGGCCCAGTGGACCGCCGAGGAACAGACCCTGATCAGCGACACGCTGAGCCTAGGCAACCTCCGCCCCGAGGACCTCAACTACGAGAAGCAACTCAGCCGGGCCAGCCGCACGCCTTCTATCACCACTTTTGCGCTCAATGACCCCCTGGGTGGGGCGGCGGAGCAGTGGCGTTTGCACGGGTCGGTGGAAGGAGCGACTACCGCCAAGCTTCTGAGCGAAGCCGACCAACTTTTAGGGGGCAAAGGCAGTGCCGCCACCCTCAACCCGACCACGGTGAGTGGCCTGAATGAGCTGCCGGCCAACCTGCGGCCCATCGTGGCGCGCCTGGTGGGAACGATGCAGGGGGCCGATGCCGAGATTCGGGAAGCCACCAAGGGCCTGAGCGCCGAGCAACAACGCACGATCATCGAGGGCCTGCCCGTGACGGCGGTGGAAGAATCCAAGGTGACCTTCGCGTTCGTGCGCAACCCTGCGCCTTCTCTGGCCAACCTGTGGACCCTGATTGACCAGGTGGACCAAGCCCGCATCCGCGCGGCGTCCATCACGGTGACCGAAGCGGTGGAGCAGGCGGCCCGCGAACTCCGCGCCGCCAACGCCGATGTGCCGGGCAAGGTCCGGGTGAAGATCGGTTCCTACGTCGTCCAGATTGGCGGTAAGGGCAACGACTTCCACAGCGAAACCGACGCCCGCCTGACGATTGACCTGGGTGGGAACGACACCTACACCG
>CAZDWU010000172.1:0-2799 GCA_964509165.1 uncultured Chthonomonas sp.
TCGACACTCGCTTGCGCCTCCGGCACCTTGCCGGACTGCGCCGCCGCCAGTGCAAATGCGTACTCGATCTCCAGCGGGAAGTCGCGGGGCGAGCCGGCATCGTTGGCGCGCGGCAGTCTTGCCAACGTGGACCCCAAGGCCAGCATCGCGCGGGGCTCGCCCGCCGCCAAGGCTTCCTTCAGCGCGTGGACCGCCGACACACTGACGAGTTGCAACCGCTCGTGCCGAAGCACGGTGTCCTCGTTTGCATCGTTGCGCCCGATGACGGTGGCCGCTTCCACGGCAAGCTGGCCGTAAGCAAGCCGGGCAGCCGCGCTGCCTTGCGCCATAGCGGCCTCCAACAGCGGAAGGCTGTGCTGGACCACCGCTTCGGACATCAGGGGACAAGGGTCCATCTCGCCAGTAGCCCGCGCTTGGTCCGGACCCTCAGGAGCGGACGCCGGCGGGCCATCATCGGGGTGCCCGCTTAAATTTCGCCGCGCACAATTCACCATCTCTCTCGCCAGGTCGACCGCGGAAGCAGCGTCACCGGCGCGGGCGCGACGTACCAGCGTCAGCAATGCGTGGCCGCCCGGTCCCGCATCGCTTTTCAGTTGAGCTTCGAATTGCTCCAGCGTCTCGATGGCGGCATAACGCGACGGCTCGAAGCGGTTTGCGGCTCCATCGACCGGCATGGGGGGATTCCCAGCCACGGGGCGAGGCGACGTGCCGGCCGAGCCCTGTACCGTTGGGGCCTTGCCAACGCTCCCGCCCGCGGCCGACACCGCAGGCCCCGAGCCCGGCCCCTGCGCCAGGCCGCGCGCAGCGGGCGGTGCCGACGGAGCCTCGCCCTCCTCCCAGAGCACCATCTGGAGACCACAAGCCAACAACACCGCCAAGCCCGTGCAGATCCAGACCGTCGGAGAACGCAGCCACTCGTTTCGGCTGTCCACATAAACCATCGCCATGAGGAACCTCTTCTCGCTCGACCCAGCGCAGCCCTGATATTGCCACCCGGGCCGGCACCACCAACGCAGCACAGGCGCTGCCGGCAACCCGCTGCCGGCAGTTCAAGTGCGGCGGCTCAGTTCGGGTTCGGGGCGGCGTTCAAGTCCCAGAGCGGCACCGCCCCCCCACCACGCAGGAAGTTCTGCGGCGAATGCCGGTCAACCTCCGCTTGCGTCATCGTCCTCATACCCACGATGTTGTAGCGACGGTCTTGAGTGTCCTGAACGTTGCTCTGCAAGAGAGTGGTCATTGAGAAATTGGCAGTTCTGCCGAACCATTGCTGCCAAGGAGTTGCTTCCAAGATGCGTCCGCGTGAGACAGTGCTGTTGATCAACACGACCTTGGAGAATGACCGTTCCTTCGTCGGCCACAGCGGGTTCCCCTTTGGATCCTTTGGGGGGTTGTTCGTCAGCATCCAGGGACGACCCAGGTAGACCGGCGTGGCAGGCGTCTTGAGCTTCGGGTTCGCTCCAATGTCATTCCGCGCGTTGAAGAAGCTGTCGTGGAACACGAACCCATGGTAGAAGCCGTTCGGCTGTGTGGAGGTACCGTTCGCATTCAGCGGGAAAATCCCCCGGGGCGCCAGAATGACGTGGGTCCGGCCCACGGGGTCCAAGGGGGATAGCGGAAGCGCCATCACGCGGACGCCGTTGAACACGGCCGCCCCGGCACCGAAGATGAAGTCCACCGTGCCTTCGATGTAGGAATCAGCCACATAGTAACGGGCGGTGGTGCAGCTCGTCGGAAAGTAGTCGGTGGCGGGCGTCCCTGGTTGGCAGCCAGCCCTGTCGAGCAGAAGCGTGTCTTGCCGGCCCTTGAAGCGCGAATCCCTGATGACCGTTTGGTCCGCTTCGAAAGCGGCGGCGACGGCAACCTGTTCAGTCGGCCACTTCCCAGTTTTCGGCTCCACAGCCGATGGGCGGAAGAGGTTCTGGATCTCCATGTTCTTCATGAAGAAGCCGGTGGCTTTGCTCCCGACGTGCAGCGTGGCCGCGCCGGTCAAGCTCCCAGTTCCTCGCGGGTCATCCTTTCGAATGGTGGGAAAGGGCCTGTACCCTGTGAAGCCTGATGGCCAGCTATTCGCGTTCTGGACGTCATAGGGGTTGTTGGTCGCCGACTCGCATGGGGAGATACGGCAGCCCCCCCGGAGCCACATGTTCGGCTTGGTCACCACGACTCGTTCACGGTAGGTTCCGTACCCCACCGTGACCTGGCCCACTTCCGTGTCGGTCTTGTTTTGCTCCACCCACGTCACGGCCTGCTGAACGGATGGGAACACGGAAACCTCTCGCCCCCCGCGGGGGACGATCTTGACCGGCGCGCCCGGCTGCACGAGGGCAAAAACGTCTGGCTTTCGTTCTGCGGATTGCGCGCCAGCGGGCAACGTCGATGCGTAGAGAATTGCTGCGGCGGCTAACGCCGTGGCACCGTGGATAACCTTCGGTACATTGATACTCATGATGGGGGCTCCCGTCTTGGTGTGGTGATGAAGCATCACGATCCTCGCGGGCGGACATCCATCCAGCAAGCGGGGCCGCCCGCCGGTTACGAAGTGGTTTCGCGTCCGGTGGGCTCGCCTTGCAAAATGCGAAGCGGTTTCGCGTCGGCAGGCGGTGTCGTCGGGTTTGCCCCGCGGGGTAGCCCCTTCAGATGCCAGCGGCCAGCGCCAGCAGTGCACGAGGCGTTAGTGCCGGCGGCCTGAAGCGCTCTACGGCACGGCCCTCAAGCCGTGCGGCTGCGGCTATTCGGTCTGCGGCTCGTTGGAGCGGTTCTCCGGCGGTAACTTGTCCGCCGGGCTGCCAATCTGCGGTG
>CAZDWU010000173.1:0-2792 GCA_964509165.1 uncultured Chthonomonas sp.
GTCCTGATCTGGAAAGCGCCCATGCGCTACTACTCAATGCGTGATGAGGCTGCGTTCTTTGGATGGTTGCAGGCGATTCCAGGGGTAACGGCTGTCCGCGGAATTGGGCGCGAGCTCCACATCACGGTTCGGTCCACGCGCCTTAGCCGCGAAAGCCTACTGGAACTAATCGCGCTCTACTATCGTTACCACGGTCGAATGGCAGAACTGGCGATGTTCGAACACGCTGGAAATGCCTCTTGGTTCTCTGATCCCGCCGCCCCTTGGCACAAGGCAGTGTTCGCCAAGGACGCGGTACGTAGTTCACGGGGACGTAGAAGTGCACGGCCAGACTAGAGCAGGCGACTGGCCCAACAGGCGCTTGCAGCCGATCGGCAACGGCGGGCTACGCCCGCCGTCACCGCCGTATAGAGCTGTTCGTTGGGCACCATGAGCCGCTCCGATCCCTCCTCACCGAGGCCTAGGTGCACGTCCTGTTTGGCGTTCCTATTCCTCGGCCTGGTCCTTTTGGTAGTCTTGGCTGGCCGAGTCGCGCTGGTGGTTGAGAAGGTGTTTTCTGGTGCTGGCATGGAGCATTGCTGCTCCATCGAAGGTGTTCCTTTCAACTATCACGCCATGTTTAGTCTCTTGTGCGGCGCCGCGCTCGCCCTCCTAATCGTTGCAGGATTTCAAGTCCACGACTGGTTAGCCCGGCGAGACTTTGAGCGCAAATACGGCGCCAAGATTCCGCCTGCCTCAGGTGGCAAGTCGAGCGCCGCAGGCGGCCCCGACTTCAGCCCGTCCATGCACGGTTACAAACATCACGACGATGACTGAAATGGTGCCCAACAATACGGTCGGGGCGCGGCTGCGCCGTTGGGACGCCGTGCCGGCGATGCCGGCCCGTCGCCCCTCACCTCCACGTCGGGCATCACAGAACACAAGCCAGCATCCGCAGTCATCGCCTATCGTCGCGCACAGGGTCGCACTGTCGATCCAGCAAGAGCAGAATCCACATCCACTTGGAGGAGCGCCATGGCCGCTTATGTGATCTTCGACGTCGAGATTCGAGACATGAACCAGTACCGGGAGTTCATGCAGGGCGTCCAGCCGGCAATCGAAGCTGCCGGAGGCAAGTACCTTGCTCGCGGAGGTGCGCACAAGGTTTATGAGGGAGACTGGCAACCTCGACGGATAGTCCTCTTCGAGTTTCCGTCTGTCGCAGACTTCGAGTCCTTCTACAACGGGCCGGTCTACAGGGATCTGAGGCCTATCCGAGATGCCTGCAGCTCAGCACGGCTGGTATCCGTTGAGGGACTGGCTTAGCGCGCCTTGCTGACCACAGTGGTGTTAAACCCGCGCTTCCAGCGGACCACCGAGAAGCGCCGCTTTTCGGCACCCCGCCGGCTGCGCCGCCGGGCGCCCTCTCAAGCTTCACGGTGGGCGTCGGGATGCACAAGGTATCCGATTGAGAGCCAACGATGAATACACATATCGCTGTAAAGATGATGTGCGGTGCAGCCTCCATGTTTCTTGGTTGCGCAAATGCAGCGCAAGATCAGTATCGAATTGACGTTCTAGCTGATCCGAGTTCAATGACATCGTTCCAGTACGCGCGGGACATTAACAATGCCGGACAAATAGTAGGCACTGGGGTGTCGGCAGGGTCTACGCGTAGTCGTGGTTTTCTGTGGGTAGACGGCCGGATTACAGATATTGGCACGCTTGACCCCACAGGTACCTACTCTGCCAGGCCCACCGCGATAAGTGAGCTGGGCGTAATCGTCGGGGACTCTCCCACCTCCGGCCCGCGCCTGTTTTCTACAGGAATCGGATCGGCGGAGAAGAGAGACCATGCTTTTGTGCTAGATCACTCATCAATCCGGGACCTTGGATTCGTAGCGGCGAACAAGCGCAGCGCAGCGTACGACATCAACTCGCATGGTCATGCTGTCGGCCAAGCGGAATTGGGTGCTAGCACGCTTAGTCCGGTTTTATGGGACGGGACGGGAATTCGCGATCTGGGACTATTGAGCGATCAGCCCGACGCCGGCGGCATCGCCACAAGCATCAATGACGTCGGACAGATCGTGGGTGCCGCCTCGGCAGCAACAAACACCCACGCCTTCATTTGGTCTAACGGAACTCTGATCGATCTGCACGACCTGGCGGGATTACCTGGTGACGCCCTAAGTTGGGCTAATTCCAACAACGATGCGGGTAATGTTGTCGGATACTTTTCTCAAGACGGTCTTACCCGTGCCTTTCACTGGGACGGTAGCGCAGTGCATGTTTTGCCCAGTCTTGCGGAAGAGGCACGCAATCCCGTGACGTATGCGTCAGATATAAACGCTGGTGGGCTTATCGTAGGACACGCGGTGATTGACCAGGAAAATCACGCCGTACTTTGGGATGGAAGTCGGGTAGTGAACCTTAGTAACCTCCCCGAGGTTCGGAGGGCTGGTTGGGAATGGCTTTCTTCGGCAAGTGCGCTCAATGATCGAGGGCAAATCGTAGGGACTGGGCTATATGACGGTCAGACCCGAGGCTTCCTGCTTACTCCCGTGCCAGAACCTAGAAGTGGGATCCTTGTGCTTCTCGGTTTAGGCATGGTCGGGGCGGCGACTAGTTGGTCATCCTGGCTTTCGCCCTCAAGTGGAAAATTGCGTCGCCGCGGGCGCACGTGCAGCACGATGTAGGGCAGTGCTGTCGCTTCCGCATTTCCGGGCGGAAGTGGCAGCGACGCCCAACTCGCCCATGCACCGGAAAGCCGAGAGCAGCGCTTCGCTCGCTTTCTCCTGCCGGTGATGCGC
>CAZDWU010000174.1:0-2784 GCA_964509165.1 uncultured Chthonomonas sp.
AACGAGGCGGCGGTTAAGGTCGAGCGGCCGGTGGTCGCGCAAACCCAGCGCTAAGACAGACGAAAGAAGCCCGTCCGGAGGTCTGGAATCACCAGATTCGGGACGGGCTTTTTCGTGCTTGAAGGGTCTGCGGGGCGGAGGGTTAGGCGGCGCGGCTAGCGCGGGGAGCGGGACGGTCATCCTGTTCCGTGCGGAACTGGTTCACCGATTCCATCAGCTGCTCGGCCATCACATCTAGCTCTTCGGCGGATTGCTGGATGCTGGAGATGGATTCCACCGTGTGAACAATCCCGTGAGTAACCATCTGGATCGAGGCCGTGACCTCTTCCGTGCCTGCGCTGACTTCCTGCGCTCCTGCGGCCGATTGCTGTGCAATGGCGGCGGCCCCCGTGATGGCTTCGGTGACGGTGGTCACACTGGTGTTCATCCGGGTTAAGGCGCTTTGGTTTTGATCAGTCACGCTTCGCAGTTGTTGCAGAGTGGCCATGAGCGAATCCACCCGGGCGGTCAGGCTCTCGGCAAACTGCGAGACCTGCTCCACTTCCTCCACGCTGGAATGCATAACAACCACGGTCTTGGAAAGGTCTTCGCGGACATCACCGATCAGAGTCCCAATCTCCCGGGCCGCATCCTGCGATCGCTCGGCCAGCTTGCGGACTTCCTCGGCGACCACCGTAAAGCCTCTTCCTGCCTCTCCGGCACGGGCGGCTTCGATGGCGGCGTTCAGCGCCAGGAGGTTGGTCTGGTCAGCAATCTCTTCGATGGCCTGCACAATGCGCCCGATCTGGTCGCTCTTCTCGTCCAGCTGGTTCGCTTGGGCGGCCGAATTACCGATCTGCTCTCGCACCCGATGGGTGCCCTGAATGCTCTGCCGAATCGCTTGGGCGGCTTCGACAATCTCGGCTTCCGAGGTCGTGATGACGCTCGCTTGTTCCTCGGCGCTCACGTGCATCTCGGCCATAGCCTGCTGCAACAGGGCCGCTTCCTCGGCGATCGAGGACACGTTGTGCGCCAGAGTCTCGCTGCCGCTGGAAATCTCCATCGTGCTGCGGGCCGCTTCTTCCATGGCCTCTGAGACTTGCTCGGCAGATTCGCGCATCTCGTGGGCGGTGGTCTCCACGGTTTGGGAAGATGCACGCAGATACTGGCTCTTGGCGCTGAGTCCAGTGGCGCAGCCGCGAATCTGACGGATGACATCACTGAGGTTCGCGACCATTTCTTGCAGGCTGAGCCCGAGTTCGTCTTCGGGGCTTGCCAGCTTAACCTCGACCGTCGTGTCGCCCTCGGCGACGCGCTGCGCGACATCCGCTTTGTCAAGCAGGTACTCCTTCATCGCGCGGCAAGATTCGCTGGCGGCGCCAATCTCATCATGGCCACGGTGGGTGATCTCAAAGTCGAGCTTGCCCTGGGCCACCGACTGGAGGCCGTGGGTGAGCGCCACGATCGGCCGGGTGAGAAGTCGGGCCAGAAGGATGCCTACGATGGCGACGACGATGATCCCCGCGAAGAGGAACAAATACATCTGGTCGAGGATCTTGCCGTACTTGCTAAAGAAGTGATCCGCCGAGGTTTGGAGGCCAACGCTCCACCCCAAGCCCGGGTAACCCAGGGCGCCCTTGGACTTGGCCACGGCCACGGCCTTTCCGTCGCCGGAGTTGTTGCCTGCCAGGACCTTGGTTTGAATCTGCCCGGCACCTAGAGAGGGAAGCAGAGCTTGGACTCCATCCTCGGCATCCTTGCCAAAGACATGATCAAAGGAAGCTCCGTCCGGCTTGGCTTGGGCCAGGAACATCGGCTCGCCATCTTGTCGGTAAAGGGTTAAGCTAGTTTGGCCCTTGGCCGCGCCGGCCATACCGCTTAAGGTTTCGGCAAAGATGCCTTGAATGACCGCTGGTCGGGCGTAGTTTCTCCACACACCGATGATCTTTCCGTTGACATCCTTGACGGGGGCGGCATAGGCCAAGGCATAACCATCGTGACCAAAGATCTTGGCAAGGTAGTCATAGGATTGGAAGTCATCCACCCACGTCCCCGTCAGGGATTCGGATTCGGTGAATTGACCCGAGACTGCATTTTGGAACCACGTCTCCTGCTTAAAGCTCTTCGCAAATAGGGACTTCGTGTTAATGGGATTGCCGTCCCAGGCCACGCTGCTGGCGGCAATGACTCGCCCCTCGAGGTCGACGAACAGCATAAGATCGTAGACCGGCGTGTAGGTCGCCATGTACTTGTTCATCACCTTGGTCACGGCATTGGTGCCGTCGGTTTTGTACCAAGAGTTACGATCATTGACCGCCGTGTTCAAGCCAAATGCTTGCACGTCGCCGTACCGTTCAAAGAGATTGCGTTCGATCACGTCCATGCCGCTTCCGGCAATCAGTGCCAGCGATTCTCGGGCGGCGTCCTTGGATTGCTGGACGCCCTTTTGGACGATGAAGAGTCCGATCAAGATCGGCACGATACCGAACACCCCCAGGGTGATCAGCACCTTAGTCTGAATACGTAAATGTTTGAGCCCGAACATGGAATGCACCGGGACCCTGTGGCCCTCCCTATAAATTGTCGGCGACGAAATCTGACACTTCATTAATTGTCAGTAAAACGCATAAAAATTGTTCAAAGTGAATTGAGGGTCAGAGTTTTCGGGGCACCAAAAAACAAAGAATCACCCTACCGTTCCGGCCCATGGGGTCGAGAACGATAGGGTGATGTGTGCGCCGTGGCGATGCGTTAGGCGGCTTGGTTCGTTTCGTGGTCGAAGGCGTGAGCCTCCAACTGGAAGCG
>CAZDWU010000175.1:0-2783 GCA_964509165.1 uncultured Chthonomonas sp.
GGTTCTGCGGGGTGTGGGGGTACTACACCCAGGCCGGGCAGCCCACCTATGTCCGAGCCCGCTACTACCGCCCGAATCTGGGACGCTGGCAAACCGTGGATCCGCTGTGGCCATTTAACAAAACATGTCATCAAGAAATCGCCCAGCGCCTTTGTTCCGAGCACAGCGACCGATTTCTCATGTCCTCGATAGAGTGCATTTCGATTCTTGATACCCTAGTGCTGTGCGCAAGACTCTAAGCCTAGCTTTACTCTGGCAATGTCACAACGCAGACAGTATCTATTCGGGATTATCCTCACTTCGATCCCGGCATTAGTTGTATCAACTTATACACTGGGCCACGTTGTTGCAGTAAACCTCATCACGAAATCAATGGGAGCAAAGGGTACTATCTTGCTTCTGTTTGCAGTTTCCTTTTGCTCGATCATTGCATCTGTAGTCTATCTGGTGTTTTGCAATAAGGACATTGGGGTGGTAGGAAGAACTTTGCCGCTGCTCGCAAATTTAGCCTTCATGTTCTGGCTCTTCAGTCTAGTTGGCGGCGCGGGCAATGCATTATTCCTGTTCATTTGACCTTTCAAGCGAATCGAAATGAGCGAATCAGATCCGAATAGAGAGAGCCTGCCCGTGACCCCGAAGCCGTCAGGCTACCGATGGTTCATGCCTGCGGCAATAGCCTCCTTGGTGTTCATGGCAGCAGCCAGTCTTGGAATAGTTTTGATGTTCTACAAGACCTATTCGGAAGCGTTGGACGAATACCCCAATGCCGTTAGGAGTTGTATTGGCATCAAGCCAAGCCTGTGTCCGCGTTTAACAGAGTATCACTGGTTCGACTGGACACGGGATGCGGAAGTTCAGTGGGGTGCGATGCCGCATAGCACGTATGTGCTCCGCACTGAGGTTTTCGACATGGTCCAGTTTCTCCATATCGACAACGGGGTCATTGTCGGCCCTATCGAAGAAGAGGAGGCGAATCGTATTGATGAAGAGCTTCGGAAGGGCTCAAGGGACAACAAAGAATGAGCTCAGTCAACCCGCCTGAGTTGAAGCAAGAAGCACAGCGAACCGACTAGTGCCGCCCCCTACCAGCTCCCCCCGCCGCCGCCGCCAAAGCCGCCGCCGCTGAACCCCCCACCGCCACTAAACCCGGAGCTCCCCCCGCCCCCGCCGCTGCTCTTGGGCGGTGTGCTGGCCGCCTTGCCCAGCTCGGAAGCAAAGCCCCCCAGCTCGTTGCCCAGGTTGTTCAGGTCGTGCGCCGATCCGCGCCCCGTGATCCAGCCCGGCCGCACCAGGTCTAGGGCCGAAAAGGCGTGCCCCCACCGTTTCACCCGCCGGAACGCCACCGCGTGGTCCAGGTAATCCTCGTACAGGGTCTGGTCCATGGGGCGCCCCTTCAGCTTGGCGCGGTGCAGGCCGGCATCATCCAAAAACTCGGCAAAGGCCTGCACTTCGGCATAGGCCCGGCTCCCCCGCCGCGTCAGCCGGGGCATGGCCCGCGCAAACAGATACAGCCCGCCCAGCCCCAACAAGAAGCCCAGCAGCACCACATCCCGCGAGAAATAGGGCGCCAACGACCACACCACCATCGAGACGATGACCAGCAGCACCAGGCCGATGATGCCCCAGGCCAACTGCACGCTTTGCGGGTTGCTGCGGTAATAGCCGCGCTTCACCAGTTCGCCAAAGGCCTTCGCCTTGATCTGCCACAGGTGCGGCGCCACGTATTCGGTCAGGTCGGTTTTGGAGATGCTGGGGCCGTGGGGCAGGAGCAGGTTCAGCACGTAGGCTTCCAGGTCGTCCAGCCCTTGGGTGGAGGAATTCGAGGTCAGGGTCAGCATCTCCCCCACACCGCCGGGGTTCAGCACCAGCCTCCCCTTTTTGGCCAAGGAGACAAACACCGCCGAGAGATCGTGCTCGTCAAAGCGGCCATCGGCCAGCGCGCCCGCCAGCGCCCCGGTGAGCTCGTGCGGCACTTCGGCTTGCGGTTCGCCGCGCTTGTGAACCGGGTCGCGCCCCCAAATGAACCAGATCACAAAGAACACCACCGCCATGCCCATCGGCACCAAGAACCCCATGAGGTGGGCGTATTTCAGCCGGAATTCTTGCCACAACGACGGCATATCGATGAGCGTGGAGGGCATGGAGAGCGCAAAGCTAAGCCCCTGGTAAGGCAAGAGCGGCTGGGGATTGGTGATGCGCAGGGTGGTGGGGGTCAGCTCCATCTTGATGCCGGTGGTGGGCTCCACCGTGGTGCCGGCACCGATCTGCTGGAACTGGGTGCGGCTGCCGTAATTGCCCCAAAAGGTGACGGCCCGCACCTCTTTGGGCTGGGCGCCTTCGGGCCAGCGCACGGTCACTTGGCTCTTCTGGATCCCCACCGGCCATTCGGTGCCCAGGGCGTTCCAATACAGCTCCACATTGCGGCCCCATCCGCCCGAGGGGTCAAAGCGGTTGAGCATGCCCGTCACGCGGTAGCGGATGGTGTAGGTCACCACCGGCCCCACGGGGGCGTAGGCGTCGGGGTCGCCGATGCGGATTTTGAGGTTGCTGCCCTCCTTGTCCACCTTTATGCCGCTCTTATTGCCGGTGGTGTCGCTGACCTGGATGTCATCCACCAGCACCAGGCGCTTGAACCCACTGGGGGTGGGCATCTCCACCGGCAGGGTGCGGAAGATGCCGTGGCGCGGGGCGGTGAAGACGACCTGGATGTTCTCCGTCACGCGCATTTCGCCGTTCTTTTGCAGGTCCAGGTCGACGTCGAACTGGTTGATGAAGAAGGCCTC
>CAZDWU010000176.1:0-2680 GCA_964509165.1 uncultured Chthonomonas sp.
GAGCGCGCCAAGGCGCTATTCGAGGCCGGGGTGGACTTCATTGTCATTGACGCCGCCCACGGCCAAAGCGACGGCGTGATTGAATGCGTGAAAATGCTAAAGAACAAGCTGCCCGACCTGAAAGTGATTGCCGGCAACGTGGCCACCAAGGAAGGCGTGCGCGACCTGCACGCTGTGGGCGCCGATGGTCTTCGCCTTGGCATTGGGGCCGGCTCCATCTGCACCACCCGCGTGGTGGCCGGGGTCGGGGTGCCGCAGTTCACCGCCGTTTTAGATTGTTGCGAAGAAGCCAACAAGCTTGGCTTGCCGACCATTGCTGATGGTGGGGTGCGCAGCAGCGGCGACGTGGTGAAGAGCCTGGCTGCCGGGGCCAGCGCCGTGATGATGGGCAACATGTTTGCCGGGTGTGAAGAAAGCCCGGGCGAAGTGGAGATCTATCGCAACCGCGCCTACAAGGTCTATCGAGGCATGGGCAGCATCGGCGCGATGCGCCAGGGCTCCAGCGACCGTTACTTTGCCATCAAGAGCACCGGAGCCTCGATGGTGCCGGAAGGCGTGGAAGGCCGGGTGCCCTTTAAGGGTTCGCTGAACGAGACGATGGTGCAGGTACTGGGCGGCCTCAAGAGCGGCATGGGCTACCTCGGCGCAAGTTCATTGCAAGACCTGCGGGAACGGGCAGAATTCGTCCGTATTACCAACGCCGGCTTGCGTGAGAGCCACCCCCACGATGTGTGGATTACGAAGGAGCCGCCCAACTATTCCAGCCCCTTCGTGAGCGGAGAAGCTGACTAAGTTTTCTTGACAAAGAACTTTTGTCGGATTTTCCCATTACAATAGAGTGATGGTGTGCGAGCCAATAGAACCGTTCGGTTCTGAGGCTTGGCGATTGGCAAAGGGGCTCAATCAACGAGAGGACAAAATTGAACAAGCCGGGTGGGTGATCCACTGGGGGAAGGCCCCGGTGTCACCGGACCCCTCACCGCCTTCAATATGGATTGAAGACCTTGACGACGAGGGAAGCCGCCAGCGAATCCGTTGGACCAGTACTCCGCACCCTCGTCAAATCATAATTAGTCGCGACCATCTCCCTGGGTTAGTGCATAAATGGCTAACTGACCTTACAGTATCCTTCGATGAAAATGATGGGGAATTGCTTGAGCATTTGCTGAGCGGCAATGTCTTCTATAAGCCCTTTGTGGATCGTCTTCTTGACATAGCCCAAACTCATGCCCGGCATTGTCATTTCCGGGACACTGAGGAGGCCCATACCTTTAACCCGGCCCACGGGCCACAGGACTACCGCGTCAACATCCTGCTTCGATTCTTGCAGCGTACGTGTAGCCTGCAATGCCTCGTCGCCCGAGGCTGGTTTTCGTTCAAGGGGCGCCCCGAGTACTTCCGCGCTCTCGCCGAAGATGCTCAGGCGAATCCCGGCTCACCATCGCTTTTCGACCGCTTCAATGCGGTCCTCCGCCAAACGTTGACCCCTCCCGAACAGCGAGGTGCAAACCCCTTAGTAGAATGGATTGGCGAGGTGCCCTATTTGGGTCGAGTAGGCTATGCGGGTTCAGAGCAACTCCTAAGCCCTCGGGACTTCTCTTACTTTTTCACCCCCACTCCCGAGTTCATGGAGGCGGTCTTTGGCCCGGGCGGTCTCATCCAGGATTTCCCCTTCTGCCAGGACCACTTCGACGCGTTCTACAGCGAGATCGCAGTCCACGCGAACATTGCCTACCGGACGACGGTTCGGGCCTGGCAAGGCCGCACGGGCACCGTGCACATCGGCTCGCGACGCCGGGCCTTCGGGCGACTGTACGACCTTTTCGGCGATATCGACCTCCAGCGAGGAGCCGGTAATTGGCGAGAGATCGTGGCCATGAATCAGGTCGTTGATACTGACAACAACTTTGGTGACTATGCCACCTCGGTCATTCATGAACTCATGCGGTTCATCCGCCACTGGCTGCTCCAAGAGGGCTCCCAGGAAGACCTCTCGGACTACATCCTTCGTCTGGTGAATTCGCAGATCACCGTGGTGGTCGATAACTCCGGTGCCGTGTATGTCACGAGGCAGCGCATTGCAGACGCCGCCCTGGCCTGGATGCCCACCCCGGAGAAAGCCCATGAAATTGATCTCACCCATTCGGTGAGAAGGGGCCGGGCTATCCAGGATGACTATGCAACGGTTCAGTCCAACTTGAAGCCCTCGGAGCGGGTCATTTTCCGGCCTCATTTCCCGCCGCTGAACTTGCGGGACGCGATGCGCTCGGACAGCACTCATCGACTTTTGCGTGACATCGCCGGCTTCCTGAACACCGAAGGCGGCACCATCCTCGTCGGGATGCGACCGGATGGATCCATCACCGAGGTCCCCCAAGAACCGGACAGTGAGCCGTTTGCCTTTGAGCGTTTGATGCAACTGCATATGACTCAGCTGCTATCTCAAACGCTTTCACCCAATCCGATGCACTCCTTGACCATCGAGTGGCAGTACCAAGAACGCCAGCCGGTCATGTTGATCTCGGTCAAGAGTAGTCCGACACTGACCTACTTGCATCACGTACCTGGGCGAGAAGAGGGTGCTCAAGAAGATCTCCTCTGCGCCCGACGCGGCATGGAAACCATCACCCTACAAGACCGAGAACGCGATGACTTCTTGATTGCCTGGAGGTTAAGGCGA
>CAZDWU010000177.1:0-2515 GCA_964509165.1 uncultured Chthonomonas sp.
CGATTACGGTCAGCGCCACCGCATCGAACTCGAATGCGCCCAGCGCCAAGCCTTGCACCAAATGGTGAAGGACCACCGCACGGCCACCATTGACCTGCGCTTGTTTGGTGGTTCCGCCCTCACCGCGGATGTGGAGGTGCCCAAAGATCGTGATCTCACGTCCTCGGAGATTCCTATCACCTACGTCCCCGCCCGCAACACCATTTTCTTGAGCTTTGCCTTGGGCTTCGCCGAGGTCTTCGGCGCAGGAACGATTGTCACCGGGATGAACGCCGTGGACTACAGCGGCTACCCCGATTGCCGCCCGGAATACATCGCTGCTTACGAGCGCATGGCCAACCTGGCCACCAAAGCCGCCGTCACCGGCGAGCAAGCCCTGCGCATTTGGGCGCCGCTGGTGGATATGAGCAAGGCGGAGATCGTGGGACGGGGCCTGGAACTGGGCGTGAACTTCGCCGACACCACCAGCTGCTACGACCCCGACGCCCAGGGCCAGCCGTGCGGGCACTGCGACAGCTGCCTGCACCGGGACGCCGCCTTTGCGGCCCACGGCCTCACCGACCCGCGCCGCGCCCCCGCCGGAGCCTCGTAGCCTCGTGGCCAAGCTCCGCATCTCCGAGATTTTCACCTCCGTGCAGGGGGAAGGGCAGTGGATTGGCGTGCCCAGCGTGTTTGTGCGCGTGAGCGGCTGCAACCTGCGCTGCGTGTGGTGTGACACCCCCTACGCCAGTTGGCACCCCGAAGGGCCGGTGCGCGAGGTGGACGACGTGGTGGCGGAAGTGCAGGCCCAGGGGGTTCGGCACGTGGTGGTCACGGGGGGCGAGCCGATGCTGTTTGAACCCACGGTGGAGTTGGTTGCGGCCCTGCAAGCCAAGGGTCATGTCATCACTATCGAAACCGCCGGCACGGTGGACTTGCCGCTCACGCCGCAGCTCTTCTCAATCAGCCCCAAGCTCTCGCATTCGGCCCCGGAAGGGGAGTGGCACGACCGGCATGAAGCGGCCCGCTGGCGGCCCGAGGTCATTGCCGCGATGATGCTGCGAGCCCCCGTGCAGTTCAAGTTTGTGGTGAACCCCGACCACCCGAGCGACGACTGGGCGGAAATTGACGCCATGCTGGCCCAGCTCCCGCCGGCGGCGCCGGATTCGGTGTTCCTGATGGCCGAAGGACGAGACGCCGCCGTGCTCCACGACCGAGAGCGCCGCCTGGTGCCCGAAGCCATTCGTCGAGGCTGGCGTATCGCTCCGCGTCTGCAAATTGACCTCTTTGGTGATACCAAAGGCACCTGATTCTGCCCCCCGGCAAGGCCAGGGCCGGGGCACACTCCGCGAGGCAAAACCGGGCATAATCAAACCCATATGGCCCGTATTGTCGTCCCGGAAGCGGAGGCCCTTCTCGATCAAGAGATCCCCGTCCTCGATAAGGGGTTTGTCCGGCTGGTGGACTATATGGGTGGCGACCAGCGCATCGTGCAAGCGGCCCGCGTCAGCTACGGCGCCGGCACCAAGAGCTACCGCCAAGACCGGGCGCTCATCCACTATCTGCTGCGCAACGACCATACGTCGCCGTTTGAGCAAGTCGTTCTCACCTTCCACGCCAAGATGCCGATCTTCGTGGCCCGCCAGTGGGTGCGCCACCGCATGGCTCGCCTCAATGAAGTGAGCGGCCGCTATAGCGTGATGAAGGACGAGTTTTATGTGCCCGCCGCCGACACCATGCGCGGCCAGAGCACGGACAACAAGCAGGCCCGCAGCGACGAACAGCTACCTAACGCCGAGCGAATTATTGACCAGATGGTGGAAGACCAGCGCCTGATGTACGCCCACTATGAGGAGATGATCGACAAGGGCTTGGCCCGCGAGATTGCCCGCGCCAACCTCCCGATCTCGCTCTACACCGAGTGGTACTGGCAGATGGACCTGCACAACCTGCTGCGCTTCCTCAACCTGCGCATGGATAGCCACGCACAGTACGAGATTCGGGTCTACGCCGAGGCCATGGCCAAGTGCGCCCAGGCCGTAGCCCCCATGGCGTACGAAGCCTTTGAAGATCACATTCGCGGGGGTGTGCGGCTCAGCCGCGCGGAAAGTGCCGCCCTCGTGCGGATGCTGGAGGGCAAGGATTCCGGCTTAGAAGGTCGCCCGCTGGCGATCTTTGAAGAGAAGCTCGAGCGCATGCGCGCCGCTGCCCCGAGCGAAGCCCCCGAAGAGCTCGACGGACCACAAGCAAAAGATTAAGCCCCCGGTTTCCACCATGCGGTGAAACTCAGGGGCCTTGCCGCGCCAAGTGAAGACTTAGCGCTCGATCGTTTCTTGAATGCGGATGCTGATGCCGTCGCGTTCGCGCAGAGCGTCCAAGAACGCCTGGCCCTTCATCGCGTTTTCGTAGCGGATCGCCCCCTTCTCCACGTTGCCCGCCGCCACTTGCTGGGCAATGATGGAGCAAGAAAAGCCCGTCAGGCGCTCCATGGCCGTGAAGCCCGTTTCCGGGTCCGTGCGGTCGTAGAGGTCAATCT
>CAZDWU010000178.1:0-2388 GCA_964509165.1 uncultured Chthonomonas sp.
GAAGCCGCGGCGCAATAACCAGCGGATATTTGCTGAAGAGAATGGAAAATGAATTATGTCAAACGACTTTTGGGATGGTCAAGCTAAAGTTCGGGGCACTGGGGTGGTGCGGGGGCTGGGAGTGAGAAACTCCTGGCTACCCGATTAGGCCTCCCTGTAGATGACGCCTTCAAGCTTGTCATCACCAAACGCATCGCTGTTGGTGAGTTGGCCGTCATTTGAGCTCACCCTCACAAGTTCGTTTCCATTTCTCAAGACTATCTGTAGCCCGTGCTCTGTCTCCCAATCGCATTCGCACTCAAAAGACACATATACAGCCTTGTCCCCGTACGCGCGACGTATAACCATGGGTTCCATATCAATCCGAATGTGACCCCAAACTTTCTCAGGACCTTCAATGACAAGGTACTCAGAGTCATCGGGAGTCCATAAAGCGGAGTTGACTTTTTCGTAATACTTGAAGATGTATGGCTCGGCCTCCTTCATGACCGCGGCCGGGCAACGCAAGAGGTTGGCAATGGCGACTTCGAAGTCTTGCTTGCGATCATCGACTTCGTACTCACAAACGACAATTGTTACCTCAGTTCCGTTCAGAAGTGGAAGTGCGACGGGGGCGCTGCGAGACCACTCAGGGAATTGGCCGTCTCGTTCAACGAACCCGAGTCCAGGAATCTGCATGTCAGCAATCCAAAAAAGGGGTAAATGGGAGGCCAACGTTGGAGCTAACCTAGGCGCGCAGGCAGGCTACGTAAGCCCGGGCTGCGATGATCCTGCGCGTACCGCAGCCCGGGCTTACGGCGCCTGCCGTACCGCGTCAGGTTGAGCGACGCATTAAGGCAACGCTGAACAAGTGGTCGATTTTGAGGAGACCATTTTACAAGTGATTGATTTCATTGGCGCTGCCGGCGCTGGATTTGACTTATTCAGCGAAGCCTCAGGCCTCACCTGGCCCTCGCCTTGCACCAGCGCAGGAACTCAACCACCGTTGGAGCAATTGGAGGCAGCTCACCAGAAACCAATTGGTCAAGCTGCTCGAACTCGACGTCGAACACGGCACCAGTAGACTTTTCATACATCACTATGCCCTGGCCCTCCGCAGAGGAAAGCGCGAGAAAGCCCCGCGGAGTTCCGAGTTCGACTTCTGCGTACTCTGTGCAACCTGCCACTTCATCAATTTCAATGAGGTCGTACCAACCCGTTACAGAGGATGGACCATAGTGGAGGTACAAGTGCCCGAGTTCGCTGTCCGCGCTAACACCCAGTGAAGCGAGTGTTCTCGTCGTCTCATTGAAGCTGGCAGCAAGGTGTTTTGCGTACCCTGCGGTCAGGTTCGCATTCAGCCATTGCGCTACGTCGGGAGGGAACATGGTTGTGAGACCTAACGTAAACTGTTTATCAGACGCCCCACCGAAGCATTCCGAGCGCACTGACGCTGGTGGCGTCGGATAAACCTCGTTGGACTGAACCGCCACCACGGTGGCGGCATGCGGGGCTGTTGGGGAATGTAAGGCTCGGCTGGCTAATCTGGCAATGCGACGGGGGCGGTGGCCGGCTTGCGTGAACGTGAGATAGGCCGAGAAGAAAATCCGGCTCCAATCAGCCTATCACCGCAAATCATCATCATGACTGTCTCCTAGGGTCTTGATGAACTTGAAGTTTCTCTCCGAAGTTGCCGCCCTCGCAACCACAAAAACGCGGAAAAGCAGCGTGCGGATGAGTGACCTACCCGTCACAAGGCGAAACCCGCAACTCACGCCCCGAAGCCGAACATCCGTGCCCTGCCGTCACCGCTCGAACGAGCACCACTGCTCCTCGCAAGGAACCCCATCGCCATCACTGTCCATCTTCGTTCCCGGGCAATGGTTGATGAACCACTTCGCCTCAGCACATGAAGTCATTTGCGAGCAATGCGTGCGTCCATCGCAAGTGAAGGTGGCAGTCACAGGCTGCTCGGCCGGCGCTACCCGCGGAGCCGGGCCCGCAGCCTGAGCTGGCGGTTCCACAGGCAACACCGCAGGCCGAGCAGCCAGCGCCTCGCGGTTCATTTTCACGCTCACCTGGTGGTAAGCCCAGGCGCCAAGCACGCACAACACCATCACCACGGCGATGGTGCCCAGCCACGATCCACGCGGCCGGTTGTCGGCCGATACCGGGGGCCTGCCGCGATCAGCCTTGCCGATCGCCAGCCGCGTCACCTTCACCGCCTGGGGTCTGCCGTCACGCCCCGGCGCCAGCTCATAGGCCAGCCGCTCCCCCACCACCGGCCGGCTGCCGTCGCGCGGAAACGCGCCGATGTGCACAAACACCTCCGCCCCGCCCTGCGTCGGCGCAATGAAGCCGAAGCCGCGGTCGTCGTGCCAGTTCCTCAGGATGCCGGTGTATTGCATG
>CAZDWU010000179.1:0-2385 GCA_964509165.1 uncultured Chthonomonas sp.
ACCGGCCTGTCACGCCGGGGGTCGCGGGTTCGAGCCCCGTCCACTCCGCCAACAATCCAATTTTTTAGTGGGGTTAGCGCACTGAATGTGCGTCACACCCGCCTAAAAACCCGCCTTCCCGGAACTGCTGGGAAGTGACAAGAAGCCACCGCTCACCACGGTGGCTTTTTTCTTTTCCGGCGGCACTTTGCCCGCTTGGAAGTGACTTCCGCCAACGCGAGGACTTCGTGGGAAAAAGTGCGGACGTCTGCACAGCGGCCGCGCTGCCCGCCCAAGGTGACCAGCCTTGATCGTTAACGACAAATGTCTTGGCATGATCACGTCGATCCAGACAACAGGAGGATCTTGCGCAAGTTGGCAGTCGTGATCGCTGTTTCCGGAATCGTTGTCTAGATGTCGGATGGATAAAGTTGTTTATTTACAATGACTTAAAAGCTGTATAAAACAACAACATCATGAATTTTCCGTGGTGTTCTCTTGTCATTGGCGCATCCATCGGGAGATGCTTGCATGTCGGAGCGGACGTGATGTACACTTCCGGCGCCGACTCAAGAAGGAGGTGTCCTATGTCCGATCCGATCAAGCTAGCCATTGCCACACTTCAGGCGAAGCTGAAGGAGCAGGAGCGCGCCGCTTCCAAGACCAAGATGGCGATCAATGCCTTGTGCGATGCCATCGACCAGCCGCCGATGTACGCCGAGGATGCCGAGGACGGAAACGACGGAGTGTCACTGTCGATCCGTTCTGATCAGTTCTATGGCCAACCGCTCGCTGCGGCCATCCGCACGATCTTGGAGATGCGGCGCAAGCAGGAGCGCGGCCCGGCAACGGTCAATGAAATCTACGGGGCGCTGATCGAGGGAGGCTTTGCCTTCGACACGCGCAACGATGAGAACGCGAAGCGCGGCCTGCGTGTGAGCCTGACCAAGAACTCAGTCACGTTTCACAAGCTTCCCAACGGCAAGTATGGGTTGCTGGACTGGTATCCAGGCGCTAAGACGAAGCGCCCTCGGAGCGGAACGAGCACCGACGCGGCGGACGACGACAACGGAAACGATGCCGATCTGGACGCGGAAGATGACGATGCCGAAGTGGGTGCTGCTCAGGGTGAGCCGGTGCCTACTGCCACCGCTGAAGACGACACCCTCTGACCCATGGGGAGTGCAAAGACGATGACGTAGAAATGAAGAAGCCCCGACATCCTGAAGCTCTGTGGCGGAGGGAAGGATGACCGGGGCTGCTTGGCGCAGAGGCTGACTAGCAATCAGCTTCTGTAAGTGACTGGGGGCGACCCAAGCACCTGCACCGTCTGTAAGGACCGGCCCGAAGTGTAGTTCGTTCGGGGCGCGCAGGCAATCGACTGCCTCCTCCAATGTTTTCGATTGGAGGTGACGCCATGGGCGTGCTTTCTAAGGTGAAGACCGTCTTTGTTACGGCATACAAACGCTACCGCTTCGGCCGGTGGGAAGACGTATGCCAGCATTGGAGGTCGCATCCTGGACAGTTGAACTTGTTCGACTGACCTGGATGACCTGGCCTACCGAGCCAGGGTGGCGGGGGCCGGTTCCGACCGGCCCCCTCACTCACCGACGAAGACCCTGTGTGCCCTTCCAAGTTCTTGTTGATATCAATCTCAAAGGACTTTCCACCATGGCAAAGAATGAACAGTCGTCGAAGCAGCTGGCGAGTCTCGCCGGCAAGGTGTTGCAACAGAAGACCGCGACCGATGCGGCCAAGAAGCTGGCCGGGTCCGTGCTGACCCAGGCGCCCGACCGGAAGGTTGGCGGCGGCAAGAAGGGCGGCAAGTAGGTCCTACGCCTGCTCCGCGTTCGTTTGAAGGCCCTTCGGGGCCTTCTTTCGTTTGGGCTCGCGGCTGGGCAGGTTCCACGCAGGCGGCACTTCCGGTCGTCGGCCGACACCATAGGCCAGCGACCGCCCGGTGAATGGCCCCCGCCCCCTGAGCACGACCACTCTTGCGTGATGCACTCGCGCCCAGGAGGTCGGCGGTCAATCGGTGGGGTCGGCCTCGGCGATTCCCAGGCAGCGGAAGCCGTATGCGCTGCGCAGCTTGCCGAGCACCAGATCGGACAGCGACTCGGGGTTGATCTGTGGATACGACCGCCGAAGGCTTGTCCTGGTCGCCAGGACTTCGTTGCCATCGGGGTCAAGGAACACGTACAGATTCGGGTCAGAGCCCAGCCTCGGTGGCACCGCTGGCTTCAGAACCTGTCGAGGTCCGGCCGCGCGCCCACGAGCGAAGTCAGCAAGGTCGGGCCGAAACATGCCGAGCAGGTGACGCCCAAGCTCCGCAGAGGCGCGGGCTAGCCGCTCCTCCCGGGCTCGGGCGACCTGATCGGGCCTCATGCCCTGCGCCATGTTTTCAGC
>CAZDWU010000180.1:0-2364 GCA_964509165.1 uncultured Chthonomonas sp.
ATGTGGGCCGAGCGCGCCGAAGCCCACGAGGCCGACGTTGCCACCCTCACCGAGAAGCTGACCAAGCTGCGCGAAACCCGCGAGGCCAAAGCCCAAGAACGGATGGAGACCGAGCGTGACCGCGCCGTGGCCCAAGCCGAAGCCGACACCCACGCGGAGGCCAAGCACCGCGCCGAAGTGGACTTTGCCCGCACCGAGTCGCGCCGCGCTATCCTCGTAGAGCGCCTGCTGGAAGAGTACGGCATGACGTCCGAAGAAGCGCTGGAACGCGCCCCCGTCATCACCCTGCCCGAGGATGCGGCCAAGGAAGTGGGGCAAATTCGGCGTGAAATCAGGTCGCTCGGCGAGGTCAACACCGGAGCCATCGAAGCCTATGAGCGCCTGACCGAGCGGTACGACACACTCAAGGTCCAGCGCGATGACGTGGTGGGCACCATGGAAGACCTCGAGTCCTCGATGCAAGAGCTTGACCGCCTCACTCGCACCCGATTCCTCGATACCTTCGCCGCCGTGAAGGTGGCGTTTGAACGCGAGTTTGCGTTGCTCTTCCCGGGCGGCACCGCTGACCTCACCCTTTCCGACCCCGCCGACGCCCTGGAAAGTGGCGTGGATATCGAAGTCACTCTGCCCGGCAAGCGCCGCCAGCGGCTCGACCTTCTGAGTGGGGGCGAGCGGTCGCTCAGTGCCGTGGCGTTCCTCTTTGCCCTGCTGGCCGTTAAACCGACGCCGCTCGTCATCCTCGACGAAGTCGACGCGCCGCTGGACGGGCGCAACGTGGAGCGCTACATCGAGGGCCTGCGCCGATTCACGGATCGCTCGCAATTCCTGATCATCACGCACAACCCGGTCACCATTGAGGCCGCCGACGTGTGGTTTGGCGTGACGATGAACGAGCCGGGCGTGAGTACGCTCATCCCGTTCACCGTGCCGCGACCGGAAATTACCGAACCCGTGGTGCCGGCGGCGTTCCTCAAGTAGTCGATCAGTCGATGTTGAGCATCGGCGATGTGCCGTAGAGGCGGTCGCCGAAGTCGCCCAGCCCAGGCTTGATGAAGTGCCGGTCGTTCAGCCCTTCGTCCACCGCCGCCGTCACGATCTCGATTTCGGGGTGCTCGGCCTCCACGCGGGCAATGCCTTCGGGCGCGGCGATGATCACCACGAGCTTAAGCCGATCCGGCTTGTGCTCCTTGATGAGACTCAGCGCGCGCGCCGCCGAGCCCCCGGTGGCCAGCATCGGATCCAGACACACCACGTAGCGAGATTCCAGCTGCGGCAGTTTGGCGTAGTACGAGCGCGGCTGGGCGGTTTCTTCATCGCGTTCCAGGCCGATGTAGCCCACCGAGACATCGGGGAAGAGCTCCAGCCAAGCATCCAGCAGGCCCAGTCCGGCTCGCAAAATCGGCACCACTGCCAGCCCCTGGTCAATTTGGCGCACCAGGGTGCGGGTGAGCGGGGTTTGCACCGCCACTTCGGCCGTGGGGAGGTCGTGGGTGGCTTCCAGGGCCAGTTGGCGGGCCAATGTGTCGGCGTACCGACGGTACTGGTCGGGAGGTGTGCTTTTGTCTCGGAGGCGTCCTAGCAGGTGCTGGGCCAAGGGGTGTGAGCAAACGCGCACGGGCATGCCCTGAATCCTACTCGGTTGCAGGGGATGCGGTAACGTCTTGGTTCCATGGAAACCACGGCAATAGTGCTGGCCGCCGGCAAAGGAACGCGCATGAAGAGCGCCGTCCCGAAGGTATTGCACGAGGTTTGTGGAGTGCCCATGGTGGAGCACGTGCGGCGAGCCGTGGTGGCCGCCGGGGCTACGCGCGTAATTGTGGTGGTTTCGCCCGACACCGAGGCACCCATCCGCGAGTGCCTGCATGCGAGCCCGGTGGAGTACGCGATCCAGGCCGACCCCCAGGGAACCGGCCATGCGGCCGCGCAGGCCCTGCCGTTGCTAGAAGGCCACGGGGGCGATGTGCTGGTGGTGTGCGGCGATACTCCGCTCATCAACCCGGAGACCTTGCGCACCTTGCTGCAGGTGCGCCGCGACGCGGATGTCGCCGTGGTGACGGCCACTTTTGAACCTGAGGACCCCTCGGCGTACGGGCGCGTGGTGCGCCAAGGCGATGATGCCCTCGCCATTATTGAGCACGCTGACGCCACCGAAGCGCAGCGCAAAGAACTCACAGAGGTGAACTCGGCGGTCTACGCCTTTGAGGTGGAGGCCCTGCGCGATGCCATCCCGCACCTGAAGCCCAGCGCCAAGGGCGAGATCTATCTCACCGACACAGTGGGCTGGCTGTACAACGACGGACGGGGTAGCAAAGCCGCCGGCCCGTTTGCCGAGAACGAATTCATGGGCGTCAACGACCGCTGGTC
>CAZDWU010000181.1:0-1037 GCA_964509165.1 uncultured Chthonomonas sp.
GCCGCACGTCTAGGTTCGAATCCTAGTCCGGCAGCCATTCTCTCCCCCTCCCCGAGTTGGGCTATGCTACGCCTGAGGCCAGCACGCCATGGGTTTTCTCAAGCGCCTATTCCCGGGTAAGAACCGCACGAACTACCTCTCGGAAGCCGAGATGGACGGGATCTCTGCCCACTTCGCCAAGCACGTTGGACCCGTCAACGAGATGGTCCTGCACGAGATCGTCTCGGACGCCCTGCACATTGACCTCCACATCATCCCCGACGTGCCGGGCCACGACTGCGCGGTGGTCTTCACCACCGGGATGAGTGCGCTACCCATGCCGCGGGTGGACCGGGACATGCAGTTCGCCGAGCTCTTTGTGGTGTTGCCGAAGTCATGGGATCTTGGCGACGGCCTGCGGACCGACGAGGGCTACTGGCCGCTTGGCATGCTGAAGACCATGGCCCGCATGCCGATCTATAACAAAATTCCGGTCTACCCCGGCATCAGCATCCCCAATGGCGACCCCGCCGAGGAGTTCCCTGGCACACCGTTCACGGGGGTCCTGCTGGACCACGGCGACATATTTGGTAGAGAGTTTGCCCGGGCTGAAATCGAGGGCAAGCCCATCAACTTCTACGGCCTCATGCCAATGCGCCGGGACGAAATGGACTGGAAAGCCAGCCAGAAACAAGCCCATATCTACTTCGCCGCTCTCATGCAACTGGGCGTCACCGATCGCGAAAAACTCCTGATTGACCCCCAGCGGCCCTCGTTTTTTGACCGAATTCCCAAGCAAAACCCAGATGCCTAAGGACGCCCTCTCCCTCCTTCGTCAACGGCATGAAGCGAAACCTTCCTCGCGGGCTGGTGTGATTTGGGAGGAGGTGGAGGCACGGCTCCGGGGCAACGCGCAATACCTTCAGGCACTCGAAGCCATGGAAGCGAGTGGGGGTGAGCCCTGCGTGCTGGGAACAGAGGCCGGCCGCATCCTCATTGTGGATGGATCCACCGAAAGCCCGGCCGCGGGAAACACGTACTGCCACGCCCATTCCTTC
>CAZDWU010000181.1:1047-2300 GCA_964509165.1 uncultured Chthonomonas sp.
GAAAGCCCGGCCGGTCGCCGGAGCCTTTGCTACGACCACCCCGCGTGGGAAGCCCGCAAAGCCAATCGACCGACCGGGAGCGCCTGCGGGATGGCCGCCGACATGGGCGTGCGGCTGATGACCGAAGCGGAATACTTCCGGCTACAGTCCTTGCGCCCGGTGGACCTCAAGACCTCCAGCTGGTTGGCGACGGAACCCGAAGTCCGGCAAAAGGGTGGTGCGATTTTTGGCGACCACCGTTTTGGCCGGACCTTCATCTACCACAACGGCGCGGACTCGTATTACGCCGCCCGCGGGTTCCGGTCGGTCCTCGAGATCTAGATCAATCCTCGTCGGACTTGATCATCGGGCGCCGCTTGCGCTTGCGCTGGGCGTGCTCCGACCGTGTGCGCAACACCAGGTGCTCCGGGTTGATGCACAACGGATTGGCGCACTCGCGCGTCACGCACATGCTCTCGGGGATCGCCCCGACATAGGCCATGTATGACGCCCGCGCCACCGAAATCCGCTTGAGATCGTTCGATTCGATCGGATCGAAAGTCTTGATCAGGCCCTCACGATGCGGACGGCCCTGACGCCCGGGAGCGGAGAGACGGCCCGACCACACCCAGCAGTCTGTCTCTTCATCCCATTTCACTTTTGCTTCAATGCGCTCGCGCAGACGTTGCAATCTCGTCTCAACACTCGAGCGTTTCGGACCCCGTTTACTACGGGGGTCGATAGTTCCCACGCGATTATCTTAGAAGAAATTCATGACAAATTGCTCCCTTCCGGGCACGAAAAAGCCTTCTTTCGTTGCGCTTTCAGAGTCAATCTCGTGCGGATTACCGGGGCGGTTACCCGCGAAGATTATTCTGAACCCAGATTCCGCGCGATCCACTCTTGAGTGACCATGAGGTCACCGGGGGTGAGACCATGCCCCGCATCAAACCGCGCAAACTCCACTTCGGCCCCATCGCGCCGGAGCGAGGCTTCGAGTTCAATGGCCCCTTCGATCGCCAGAATCAGATCGAACTCACCGGAAGTGAGTAGCACCGGCCGCGCAATGGGCTGGGCCGCCGTCGCCGACGGGTCGATCAGCATGGCCCGCCACAGCACCGCTCCGGCGAACAGATCCGGCCGCAACCGCAGGAGTTGGGTGGCGATGTTCGCCCCGTTGCTGTAGCCTAAGATCGCCCAGGGGCCGGGCAGTTCTTGCTGCTTTTCTTCGATCCAAGCCAGGAGTTCGGCGGCGCGATGGTGGTAGTCCGCGA
>CAZDWU010000182.1:0-2272 GCA_964509165.1 uncultured Chthonomonas sp.
CGCACCCACACCGCCGTCGAGATCTTGGCGCGCGAAGCCCATCTCTTTCTCCGCCGCCCGGAACAGAGCCACTTGCTGGTGCGCGGCACCCCAGATGTGAATGAACGATGGGATTTTCGTGCAAAGTACGGCAAAGTTGGCCGCTAGTGCCGACGATTGGTCATATCGAACGCTAGTCTAAAGCGGGATGGCAATTCGTGGACCTTATTGGCCGGGCTGGTTGGCACCGTGCGCACCGAAAGGGGCGTTCGTGCAACCGGGCGATTTGGCCATTTGCCGGGCCCTGCACCGTCAGTTCGGAACCACGTATTTCTTTGCCAGCCGCCGGTTCCCGCGGGAGATCCGCGACCGCGTGGACGCGCTCTACGGCTTTGTGCGCGTGCCCGATGAGTGGGTGGACAACCCCGATGCGCCGCGGCCCGAAATTGCGCGCCGCCTGCAAGACTATCGGCAACAGGTGCTCAGAGGAGTAGAAGGAGAGTGCCCCTCGCACCCCGTTTTGAGGCCCTTTGTGGACTCCGTACGGTCCGGGCATGTGCCGCTGGATGAGGCGCTCTTGTTCCTGGACGCGATGGAGATGGACCTCAGCCAGACCCGGTACCGCACCTACGCCGACCTAGAACGCTACATGCGCGGCAGCGCCGCCGCTGTCGGGCTGATGATGTGCCGCATCCTGGGCATGCCGCCCAGCGAGGAAGCCAACCGCGCCGCCGTCGCCCTGGGCAACGCCATGCAGATGACGAACTTCTTGCGCGATGTGGCCGAGGACTGGGAGCGCGGACGCCTCTACCTGCCGCTAGAAGATATGGGCCGCTTTGGCGTGACCACCGAAGACATCGCCCAGCGCCGCCTGTGCCCGGCCTTTGTGGACCTGATGAAGTTCGAGATCGAGCGGACCCGGGAGCTCTACCGCCAGGCCGACGCCGGCATGCACCTCATCCCGCCCCAGGGGCGCCTCGCCATCCGCCTGGCCCGCGATCTCTACGCCGCCATCCTGGATGAAATCGAGCGCCAAGGCCACGATGTGTTCCAGGGCCGTGCCCGCACCAGCCGCCGCCGAAAATTCGAAACCCTGCTTCGCATGGGCCTAACGCATCGATAGCCCAAGGGGCTGCGGCCTAACAATCTAATGCCGTGGTTCCTTTATCATGGGCCTTGCCTCCGATTCTTATATAATTCGGGCCATGCGATTTGCAACCAAGGCCCTGCGGGTGGGGCAAGAACCCGACGCCACCTTCCGGGCCGTGGTGCCCCCGCTTTATCAATCCACCACCTTTGCGTGGGCGAGCCTGGACGACATCCCCAAGATTGACTACACCCGCTGCCAAAACCCCAACCGGCAGATGCTGGAAGAGGTCATCGCCAGCCTGGAAGGCGGCGCGGGCTGCACCCTCACCAGCAGCGGCATGGCGGCCATCGCCGCGTGCTTCTCGCTGCTGAAGCAAGGCGACCACCTGCTGATGGCGACCGACATTTACGGCGGCACCTTCCGCATGGTGGAGCAATACCTGCCCCAGCAGGGCATCTCGCACAGCGTTTTCGACGCGCACCGCCCGGAGACCATCGCGGCGGCCGTGACCCCCGCCAGCCGGATGTTGATCTTCGAAACCCCGGCCAACCCGACCCTGCGCGTGTGCGACATTGCGGCGGTGGTGGCCGAAGCCAAGCGCCACGGCCTGATTGTGGTGTTCGACAACACCTTTGCCAGCCCGGCCCTGCAGAACCCCATCGCCCTGGGCGTGGACCTCGTGGTGCACAGCACCACCAAGTACATCAGCGGCCACAGCGACGTACTGGGCGGATGCGTGGTGTCGGCCAACGACGAACTGGCGCACACCATTTACGAGTGGAACAAGGCCTACGGGGCCACGCCGTCGCCGTTCGATTGCTGGCTATCGCTGCGCGGGCTGCGGACGCTGAGTGTGCGGATGGAGCGGCACTGCGCGAATGCCCAGCGGGTGGCCGAAGCGCTGGTGGGGCACCCGGCGGTGCGCAGCGTATCGTATCCGGGGCTGCCGTCGCACCCGGACCACAAGGTGGCGAAGCGGCAGATGAACGGCGGCTTCGGCGGGATGCTGGCGGTGGAGTTCCACGATGAGGCCACGGCCCGGCGCGTGGCCGAGGGGACGCAGGTGTTCCTGCTGGCGGAATCCCTGGGCGGGGTGGAAAGCTTGATTGCCTACCCGCCGCTAATGTCGCACGCGACGATGACGGAGGCGCAGCGCGTGGAGCGCGGGATCCTGCCGACGATGCTGCGGCTGAGCGTGGGGAT
>CAZDWU010000183.1:0-2268 GCA_964509165.1 uncultured Chthonomonas sp.
GCGGAGGAGCGCCGTATCCACTTTGGCCAGCGAAGAGAAGTACGTGCAACTGACGCCGCACTTCACCTTGCCGAGCTGCTCCATGTCCTTTTCGAATCCCTCGTAGCCGCCCAGGCCGTACACCACCGGCCCGGTGGAGCGGCTGGCGAACCCGATCCGTAGCATCACCCCTTCGTGTCCGGTTTCGTAGCGGTACTTGTATTGCCCAAAGCCGATCATGCTCGGCCCCCACATCACCGGCGGCTCGCCCGTGACTTCCCGCATCATCCCCAGCAGTAGCATCAGGTCGGGCTGACGCTTGGCCGGCTGCTGGGCGATGAACTCCACCGGGTCCACATCGGTCGGTTTCGTCTTGATTTCGGCCATGGATGCATTGTACAGGTTGTACTCAGGCTGGTGTGGATGCCCGTAAAAGTGCGGGATTGTATTTATGACAGGTGAAGTCATGTCAATCCTCGCCTGGGCGGTGTATGCTTCGTTCTAAGCGGAGGCTTAAATGAAGTTTAGTTTTGTGGCCGGTTTGACGGCAATCTTGGCGACGGCGGGGTACGCGACTTCGATCACGGTGGTGGGGGTGGCCGATGACTTCTTTACCGCGTACGTCTCCACCAGCCCGACGGTGCAGGGCACCCAGTTTGCCAACCAGACGGGAACCTGGCAGAACGGCACGGTGACGGGCACCATCAATCTCACGCCCAGCGTGACGAACTATATCAACATCGTGGCTCGCGACGCCTTTGGCGCGCCCTCCATGTTCATTGGCTCGCTCTCGCTGAGTGATGCGCAGTTCCAGTTCAATGACGCTTCGCAGTTCATTGTTTCGGCCAATAACAGCAACTGGACGGCCAGCATTGTGGGCGTGGGCGGCACGCCGACCTCGATCACGGATATCGGCCCGAATGGCCAAGGCCCGTGGGGCAACTTCGGCACGCTGCCGGCCTCGGCGCGCCAGATTTGGACGCCGGGCGCGGTAAGCGACATTCGCTACTTCCAAGTGGCCGTCACGCCGGTGCCGGAACCGGGGACCATGCTGGCCTTTGCCGGGTTGGCCGCCATCGCGGCCAAGCGCCGCCGCGCGCGCTAAGCTGGCCTTTGCGCACCGGGCGACCCTGCGGATTAGGTCCGTGGGGTCGCGTTGGTTGTAGGGTCCGGGGCGCGGCGGGTATAGTTTTGCCCTGACCGGGCGGTTAGCTCAGTGGTAGAGCACTTCGTTCACACCGAAGGGGTCACAGGTTCAAATCCTGTACCGCCCACCATCTCCTTGTTCTGCGCCTAGCGGGCAATTTCTTGGTCGCTCACCCTTAAGTTGCGCACCGTCACCTTCGCGGGTTGCTCCGTGCTGATGTGGGCAGAAATGCCAACCTCCAGGCTGTTCATGATGGCCGCGCGGAAGGGAATCGTCTGCCCCCGCTCATCCACCACCAGTTCGCGGTCCTGCCATATGCGGACCCGGCCCGGCACCCCGAGCTTCACCGCCCAAGTCAGCCTAACCCATCGATCGGTCGGGAAGGGTTGGCGAGATTCGGCCTTCTGCCGAAACTGCGGCTTCTCCAGCGCCTTGAGTTCCGCCCCCACGTCTCCGTCCGGGAAGAGCATGATGCGGATGCCCGGCGATTCCTGCACGAAGTCGCTCTCCAGGTCCGCCAGCGTCATGGGCCGGGTCGGGCCCTCGATGCGGTAGTCCGCCTGATACCAAAACTCGTCGCCATCCAGGAAGTAAACCAATCCGGTTGAGATCGAGGATTTTGTGCACACCATGTCGGGGAGCCGAGGGGGGCACTCAAACCGCAAACCTCCCTCCGCGGGCTCGATGCGGGCATCGAGGAACTTCCCATTTCCCGCCAAGATCTGTTGGCGCAGGGCCACGTAGTCGGGCACCGTCGGCGTCTTCGGCGTTTGCAGGGTCAGTTCGCTCCATCCGCGCTCCGGGCCAATGAGGGTGCGCATGCTGGCCTCCCCGCCCGGCAGGTTGCCGAAGTCGGCGACAAATCGTCGCCGCACGGGGTACGCCTTGCCCTCATCGCTCACCCGGGAGGTCACCCCGTTTTCGGTGCGGTAGCTGCGCCGCACCACCTCCGGGTCAAAAACTGCCGGGCCGGCGATCCACCCTTCGGGCCGCACTTCGTAGACGCGGCCATCTCGATAGAGGTGAAAGGTCTTGCCCTCGACCGTGGCGGTGTGCAGAATCCCATCTGCCGCGAGGGGGGGAATCACGTCGGGGGCCCCGCACCCCACCAAACCGAACAAGCCCACCAAGCCCAAGACAAG
>CAZDWU010000184.1:0-2244 GCA_964509165.1 uncultured Chthonomonas sp.
CCCACGCGCAGGCCGCTTAGCCCGAAGAACTTGCTCATGGACTTGCAGACGATGAGGCGCGGGTCGGTGGCCACCAGGGGCTCGGCGCTGGGCACCCCCGGCGCAAAGTCAATGTAGGTCTCGTCAATCCACACCGTGATGTCTTGGGGTAGCTGGCTGAGCAGCCTTTGCAGGCCTTCCGAGTTCAGTGTCCGTCCAGTGGGGCTGTTCGGGTTGACCATGATGAGCAGGCGACAACCCTGGGCCGCCTTCGCAATTTCGTCCGGGTCGGGCGCAAAGGCGTCCGCTTCGCTTAGCTCCGCCCGCACAATCTCGGCGCCAATCACTTGGCCGCAAAGGTGGTCGTATTCGCCGTACATCGGGTCCAGTAGGCACACCCGCTGGCCGCGCTGCACCAGCTGCGGCAGGGCGTGGTACATCAGGCTGCTGGTGCCGCTGCCCAGCAGAATGTGGGCGGGGGTCAGGCCCGGCATGGCAGCAATGGCGGCGCGCAGCCCATCCCCGTGGGTGGGCGGGCTGGTCTTCATCAGCCACTCCAGGTGGGCGTGGATTTCGGCCACCACTTCCGGGGCCGGCGGATACCAGGCATCCAGCACATCGGCGTCAATCACCTCGGTGCGCCGGGCGAGATCGGCAAAGTCCGTGCCGATGGCCTCGAACGATGCGCCGCCGTGAAAAGCGTGGGGTGTGCCGGTCATCACACGAAATTCTACGTTCAACCCCCGGGATTTCCGGCGAACCCCGAGGAAATGCTCAAGGTTCGGTGTACCATGAGGAGGTATGAGGATGACGCCCGGCCCCGGTCTCTCATCAGATGACAGCCAAGTGCCCGTCGCGACGTGGCGCGTGGCCAGCCGGGGCAAAGAGGGCCGCCTGAGCAACGGGTTCGACCTCGCCTGGCAGCGAGTCCTGACGTTCGGCTTCCTCGTCATGGGCGTGGCGTATTTGCTGATGGTCGCGCGGTTCTCTCAGACCGGCGACGTGCTACTCGCCACCCACCTCAAGGCATTGATCGCCATTGCGGTGCCCCAAGCCATCTTGTGGGTGATCTACCGCCGCATGACCAATGTCATCGAAAACGGCGGGGGCCTGGGCGCCCTGCGCAAGCGCTTGCCCAACGAGCGGGCGGTGCCGTGCGGCATTGCCGTGGCCCAGGGGCCGACGATCACCGGTACCGACGAAGGCTTCTGCTGGATTGACCAAGACACGCTGTACTTCAAGGGGCTGCACACCGCGTTTCACATCGCCCGGCACGATCTGCCGCCGGTAGCCCTGTGGCCGCAGGATGCCCGCCCGCGTGACGTGGCGTTTGGCGCGGCGATGATGATCCCCATCCCCGGGCACGAGGAAACCGCGCGCCTGCACATCCAAATGATTGACCCCTTCGAGGACCACGATGTGCGCCGTCGGGCGGGGGCGTTCCACCGGGCTGTGCGCGAATGGATTCAGGCCACGCCGGAAGAGATCGGCGACACCCTTCTCCCGCCGCTGGCCGTCCACCCCAGCATGACGCGGATGCACCTGGGGGCGCGGCAAGGCGAGCGCGTGGGCTTCACTCTGGCGGGGCTCAACCTGGCCATGCTGTTCACCACTCCCATCACTCGGCCGGTCTATTTGGCGCAGCCCATCGTCATCTTCCTGAATGGGGTGGTTCTACTGGCGCTGACGGTGCTGATGGTACGGCTCGGATTGATGGAGCGGCGCGACACCATGAACCGCCGCCGCATCGGCATCCACGCGTAATCCAGGGTAGGCCCTGTTACATCCCCTTCCGGGCGTTCGTCAAAGAGGACATGCGACGCCGCTCGCGAAACCTGATTAGTCTTCTTCTCCTCAGCCTGCTTGTCGTGGGCTGCTCCTCGCCCTCGGGCATGGGCGAAACCGCCAGCGCCCCGGCCAGCATGCCGAACCGCAGCGCGGGCGCCGAGATGGCCGACATGAAACTGGCCACTGAAGCTGGCTCTCCTGGTTCCGCCCAGGCGTACCTGGTGAACGAGACGCAGGTGGCAGACCGGTGGCTGGTCCGCAACGGGGCCTTGACGCTCGAAGTGCCGGATATCCCCAAGGCGCGACAAGAGGCGATCCGCATCCTGCGCGCGGCGGGGGGCTACATCGAAAACGAGAGCATGTCCGGCGAACCCCTGCGCATGGGTTCGATGACGGCCCGCGTGCCAGTGCAGAAGTACGAAGACACCATGGAAAAGCTGAAGGCCGGCACCCGGGTGCTCGCCGAATCGACCAACA
>CAZDWU010000185.1:0-2219 GCA_964509165.1 uncultured Chthonomonas sp.
CCAAAGCGACCGGCAGGGCCTGCATGAAATACAGCACCGGCACAAAGCGCAGCGGATTGACGCGAACTTGAGGCTCCAAGATGAGTTCAGCATGACGCCGGGGGCGCCCGCTTGTCTAGGGTTCAGCCTCAGCGGACGCGGATTTCGAGGTCGGCGGGCTTCACTTCGTCCACCTTCTCGCCGTCGGCCATCACGTGCCATGCGTTGGGGAGCTTGAGTTTCACGCCGTCCCGTTCGTAGTTGCCCCACCCATCAATCACCAGGTTCAAATTGCCCCAGGTCGAGTTCGGGCGGCGGCCCCGGTATGCCACCGACTTCGGCAGCTCGGTGGCGGGATCGAAGGTCACCGTGATGAGCGTCCCCGCGCGGTGGATCTGCACCGTCCCGTCCGGATTGAGGGCGAACTTGTTCTGCACCGAGAACGGCCATGCCACCAGGAAACTAATAGGGTTTGCCGCCCAGGCATTGCTCAGTTCGCGCTCGGCCGCGGCCACGCCGCCCATGATCTTGCCCTCGTTGTCGCGCTGGAATACGTTGGGCAGATCGTATTCCACTCGGGGACGGCGCGCCCCTTCCGGCACCCACTTCCACTCAAACGTCTTGCCATCCCAACTCGAGAGGTCTTGGTAGCCCAGGGGAGAGAACACCTGGGTAGTGCGGTAGGAGTTCGGGTTGCTAGGGTCCGCACGGAACCGCACGACCTCAATGGTGAGGTCGGTGGTGCTGGCCGGGGTCACGGTGGCTTCCCGCGCGTTCACGATCTTTTCCATCGCCAGGGCGTAATTCTCGGCGTCGTAAGCCGGCTCGGGGTCCGGCGTCTGCAAGAACTGTGCGGGGCGCGCCATGAACGCATCCCGGCAGGCATCACTAGCAAAAATGAACAGTTGCTCGTTGTAGCGAGCCATGCGGGTGGTATCGCCACGCCCGCTCAGCGGTCCCATACGGCCGCAGGCGCCGCCTAGCTGAACCGCGTAACGAGCAGGATCAGCGAGGAATAGGTTTAGATTTCGCTCGCTAGAAAACCAGTAGGTGTAGTCCTCATAGACCGTGGACCAGCGGGAGTCGCCCTTCAGTTCCTGCCCCGATTGGCCATAGACCACCACGTCCATAGCGAACGTACCGAGACCATCCGTTGTGTCCAGATTCATGCTCATCGAGCCCAACCACGCCAGCGCCAGGGCACCCACCATAGCCTGATGTTACCGATTGCGGGGGTCCAGGGGCGCGTAATGCGCCAAGTAATCCTGAACTGAAATGCGGCGGGCAAGGTCGCCCAGGTGGCTCTCCCGCACATGATCGGGTCGCTTGAACTTGATACAGCTCTTGCCCATGTCGGCCTTGCGGCCAGCATCCGCTTCGTAGCTTGCGCGATAATCTTCCATGATTTCGGGCATCATATACATCCCAAAGTTGTACACACTCAGCCCGCCTTTGTTCACCGCCAGCCAGATATAGGGGAGCGGACTCTTGGGGTCGCAGTGGTATCCGCCGGGGTAAGTCTCATGCGGAATCACCCACAGAATCATCTTGCCGTCGCACCGCTCCTCATATCCGGTGGGCATGCCTTGGCGCAAAGTGTCCACCAGACTCCGCACTGTTGATTGCCACTCTTCCGGCCACGTTTGGATCAGTTCTTCGCTCGTCATGGAGAGAAAGCCTACCAACATCCTGTAACGGAATTCACAGGCGAAACTGAACCCAATTCAGATAGGATGGGGAGGTGAAACTCGCTCCCGCCTCTCTGACCATTGGCCTCGCCCTGCTCGCCTCGGTGTCTTGGTCGCAAGGGACGGCCGCCGACTACGAACGCGCCCTCAGCTACCGTCAAGCCGTTTCGGGCAAGGTGCTCAACGCCAACCTCAGCGTCAACTGGCACCCCAAGGGCGGCGTGTGGTACCGCGCCGAGCGCCCCGACCAGCAGGCCGAGTTCGTTTACGTCAACGGCGAGGGCCGCCGGGCACCCCTCTTCGATCACCAAGACTTGGCCCGCAAGCTCACCGAGCGCCTGGGCCGCCCCGTCGAGGCCACCCGCCTCCCCGTGCAGCAAGCCCGTCTGGACCCCACTGCCACGGTGCTGACTTTCCGCGCCGGAGACGCCTCGCTGGCCTATAACCTCGGCACCAAGCAGCTCGCTCCGGCCGTGGCGTCCAACGACCCCGGCCTGCTCCGCCACCCCGAAGATCTGCCCCGCATGAGCGGCAGTGGCGAGGCCACCAGCA
>CAZDWU010000186.1:0-2210 GCA_964509165.1 uncultured Chthonomonas sp.
GTACAGCGAGACCCGCGGCAAGATCCATTTCTGGGGTTCGCTGATCTTCTTCAACATCACCTTCTTCCCGATGCACTTCCTGGGGTTGGCCGGCATGCCGCGTCGCTACGCCGACTACCCGATGCAGTTTGCTGATTTCAACGCCATTGCATCGGTGGGCGCACTCGGCTTTGGCCTGATGCAGGTGTATTTCTTCTTCTTCGTCGTGCTGCCGATGATGCGTGGCAAGGGCCAGCCAGCGCCCGCCAAGCCTTGGGAAGGCGCCGAAGGCCTGGAGTGGGAAGTGCCATCGCCGGCACCGTTCCACACCTTCGAAACCCCACCCAAGCTCAACGCTTCGGCGACCAAGGTGATCGCTTGATCCGGGTCACGACATGACCACGCCCGAGCAAAAGAAAAGCAACCTCCGGCTGGGGCTGATCCTCGCGTCGGTGGCGGTGGTGTTTTTCATCGGGTTCATGGCCAAGGCCGCGTTGTTCGGCCTCTGACCCATGGGTGATCAGTCTCGCCGCAGCCTGTCCGCAGCCCATCTGCTGCGGCAGGACAACGTCCGGATGTTCGGCAAGCTGCTGGTCGTCACCACGTTGATGTTCGGCTTCGGGTATGCGTTGGTGCCGCTGTACAAGGCGGTCTGCACCGCGCTCGGCATCAACGTGCTGACGCTCTCCGACAAGGTGGTGTCGGGGCGCAATTCCCTGCCGGCGGCAAATTCCCAGGTGGACAAGAGCCGCACCATCACCGTCGAGTTCGACGCCAACTCGCGCGGCATCTGGAAGTTCAAGCCTGCGGTCAGCAGCGTTCAGGTGCACCCGGGCGAGCTGACCACGGTGATGTACGAGTTCACCAACACGCAAAACCGGACCATGGCGGCACAGGCCATCCCGAGTTATGCGCCGATGCAGGCGATGGCGCACTTCAACAAGCTGCAGTGCTTCTGTTTCAACGAATACACGATGAAGCCGGGTGAGACCAAGCAATGGCCGGTCGTGTTCGTGATCGAGCCCAAGCTGCCCAAGGACGTGACCACCATCACCTTGTCCTATACCTTCTTCGAAGTGGGCGGCAAGGTGCCGCCGGCGCCACAGGCGGCGCTTGCTGGTGGGTTGGCCGGACGGTCATGACGCTGCCCGATTCGAGTTTGAAAGCCGCCTCACGGCGCAAGCTGTCTTTTTTTCAGACCTTGCGCGCCGTGGCGTGGTCGTTTTTCGGGGTCCGCAAGGCGGCAGACCTTGAAAAGGACGTGAACCAGTTGAACCCGGTCCACGTGGTGATTGCCGGAGTCATCGGGGCGCTGGTGTTGATTGCCGTGCTGGCAACCTTGGTAAATTGGGTGTTGACGAGCGGCGTGGCTGCTTGAGATTTGGCGGAGGATCGCAAGCGGATGGCCGCTGCGATGCTTCCATGGAAATGTAGAAACTCGGGATTCAGGAGAGATCATGTCGGCAGCGACCCCTACGGCCAATGCACGCGGTGCGGCGCCTTACTACTTCATTCCGGAGCCTTCTCGGTTCCCGGTGCTGACGGCTCTGGGCTTGTTCCTGGTGATCCTGGGTGCAGGGCAGTGGGTCAACGGCGTGAGCTGGGGCAGCTATGTCACCCTGGCCGGTCTGGCGACCTGGGCCTTCGTGCTGCAGGGCTGGTTCCGCGCGGCGATCAGTGAAAGCGAAGGCGGGTTGTACAGCGACCGCATCGATGTCTCCTATCGCTGGAGCATGAGCTGGTTCATCTTCTCCGAGGTGATGTTCTTCGGCGCCTTCTTTGGTGCGCTCTACTGGGCACGCCTGCACGCGGTTCCCAACCTCGGCAGCCTGGACAATGCGGTGCTCTGGCCCGACTTCAAGGCGATCTGGCCGAGCGCGCAGCCAGGTTTCACCGGCTCTCCGGCCGGCACGGTGGACCCGTTCACCACCATGGGCCCATGGCCTCTGCCGACGATCAACACGGCATTACTGCTGACCTCGGGCGTGACGCTGACGATCGCCCACCACGCGCTGATCGCTGGCCAACGCGCCAAGACCATCGCCTTCATGTGGATCACGCTGCTGCTCGGGTTCACCTTCATCGGCGTTCAAGCCTACGAATACCACCACGCCTATTCCGAGCTGAACCTGAAGCTCACCAGCGGCGTCTATGGCTCGACGTTCTTCATGCTGACGGGCTTCCACGGCTTCCACGTGTTTGTCGGTGCGCTGATGCTGTTGTTCATCACC
>CAZDWU010000187.1:0-2142 GCA_964509165.1 uncultured Chthonomonas sp.
CCAACGATGCGCAGCGGCCCGGAGCGCCGCATCGAGATCATCAACCCGAAGGTTGTCACCCGCGGCGCGGTTCCGGTTTCGGCCACTTCGGTCATGCTCGAAGGCCGTGTCATCGCCCAGAGCCTGCCCCGCACGGTGGAGGCTAACCAGAATGTCGCACGCCTGAACCCCGACGGCAGCTTCAGCGTTCGTCTTCCCCTGGTTCGAGGCGAGAACCGCGTGTCCGTGGTGGCCTGGTTCGAAGGCGAAGACTTCCTGCCCACCACGCTGACCCTGCTGGGCACCACGGACACAGGCATCGCCCCCTTGGGCCGCCGCTATGCCCTGGTCATCGGCAATCGTCGCTACTCAGATCCAGCGTTTGCGCCGCTGGTCACGCCGCACGACGACGCCCGGCGCGTGGCACGGCTGTTGAAGGAGCGTTATGGCTTTGAAGTCGAGTTGCCGGCCGCCAATGCCCAGGCACCCACGACGCTGCTGTTGCTGGATGCCAGGCGGGAGCAGATCAAGCGCACCTTGTCGGCGCTGCGCAGGGCGCTGCAGCCCGAAGACACGCTGCTGGTCTACTTTGCCGGTCATGGCATCTACGAGAAGGCCACCGGCCAGGCCTACTGGCTGCCGGTGGATGCCGAGAAAGACGAGCCCGAGTCTTGGTACTCGGCGCACGACATCCAGGCCGCGATCCAACGCTTGCAGGCGCGGCATGTGCTTGTGATTGCCGACAGTTGCTTCAGCGGTGCCCTGATGACTCAGCGCGGCGACGGGCTTGCCGCAGACCTGCCTGCCCAGCGCGAGCATTTTCTTGCCCAGACCATGCTCCGCAACTCACGCCGCTTCATCTCCAGCGGCGCCAACGAACCGGTGCAGGACGGGGGTGGCGACGGGCACTCGGTGTTTGCGCGGGCCTTGATCGACGCGCTGAGCCGCGAACACAAGCCGTTCACCGCAACCGAGCTTTTCACCCGCCACCTCGTGCCGCGCGTGAGTGGGCAGGCCACACAACTGCCGCAACAGTTCCCGATGCGCGAGGGGCACGACGGCGGCGATCTGGTGTTTTTCCCGATCAAAGCCCGGGCTCAACTGCACCCGTGACAATGCCAACTGCGTTGTTCGACTTCGCACGGAGTTGGCTGCATATCTCGAAGCGGCACTCGCGAACATGATCCTTGCTCGCAATTCATGGTAGGCAGAGAGCGCCTTGCTGAAAAACGAGCACGCCTCGTTCCCGTTGAAGCGCTTGCCACCTGATCATGTTTTCTTTGGTTGAACGAAGTTCGCCTACAGAGACATCCCGTTCTTCTTCCTGCCCCAGCACAAGAGCATCGATGATGGCTTCTTCGAATTCTGGGCAATGGTTTCCCGTGCTAATTGCGTATCGCAGATAGCGAATTGAAAAGTATCTGCGAGACTCGATCTCATCCTCGTCTTGAGATGTGGCACTTAGCAGGATGGAGTTGACCTTGTGAAGCCTAGCCAGCCGTGAAACTCGAACGATCAGTTCGGAGTCAGCCGCAATCATCAATAGTCTTGAAGCCAAGGCGGCTGAATCATCCCCATATGGCATCCATATTTGTATGTGGGGCAAAGGAGATGTGTGGAATTCGCCCATTGATGGCATTTGACAACCGGATGTGCACGGCTGATGAGTGAATCGTCCGCAAAGTGTGCTCTGCGTGCAAAAAGGAGAAATCTCATGCAAGGATGGCAGAAACGCGCTCGACATGGATGGCTGCAGATGGCCCCATACGCCGCCGTCCTCGGCATCGCCTTGGCGGCCTTGCCGGCCTTGGCTGCCGGTCCCAATGAGACCCCTTGTCTGGCCCCCCGCCCCATTTCCGTCGGCGATTCGCCAACTCTGCGAATTGTAGGAAGTCCGCGCGCCTGGAAGGCATCGGACACAGGCGTACCGCTCAATCTGCGAGCCTTCCTGGCGCGTGGCGCTCGCCAGGGCCGGGACGAAACCTCCGTGGACTTTGCGCTGACCCGGCTGACCCTGGAAAGTGCCTTCGATATCGCGGGGGGGCGCCCGCAAGAAGCCAGGGCCGGCATCGACAAGTGCCTGGCGATGGCGCGCCAAGCCCGAGACCGCCCTGTCGAGGCGGCATGCACGAACAACCTCGGCGTTCTGCTCGCTACCCAGGG
>CAZDWU010000188.1:0-2115 GCA_964509165.1 uncultured Chthonomonas sp.
TGCCGCGATCAGTTCGTATGGCCATCATGGGGCAATCCGTGACCCACGAGATTGGTGATCTCTACGTACACCCTACCCCAGTAAATATACGGGATTGGCTCACAAAGTGGGAGACCTCAATCGGGCTTGAGGCGCAGCCGTCGTGGGGTACCGGTGGGGTACAGGAAATCAGGGTGCCGAAGTAAATCGGCTCATTTGAACCTGAAATATGGCCCGGCCGAGAGGACTCGAACCTCCGACTTCTTCCTCCGGAGGGAAGCGCTCTATCCACTGAGCTACGGCCGGGAACGGACCCGAAGGCTACCCGATGAGTTTTTCGATCACCTGGCCGTGCACGTCGGTCAGGCGGAACTCGCGCCCCAGGTGGTTGTAGGTCAGCCGCTCGTGGTTCATGCCCATCAGGTGCAAGATCGTCGCATTGATATCGTGCACGTGCACGGGGTCTTCCACCACGTTGTAGCCCAGTTCGTCGGTCTGCCCCAGCGAGAGCCCGGCCTTGACGCCGCCCCCCGCCATCCAGATCGTGAACGCGCGAGGGTGGTGGTCGCGGCCCAAGAACGTCGAGCCATCCCGCTCCTCATTCATCGGTGTGCGGCCAAATTCGCCGCCCCAAATCACCAGCGTGTCATCCAGCATGCCGCGTTGCTTCAGGTCGGCAATCAGCGCCGCGCAGGCTTGGTCCACCTGGCGGCAGCGCTCGGGCAGGCTGGTCATGATGTCGTCGCCGGGGTTGGTGCCGTGGCTATCCCATCCCCAGTGGTAAAGCTGAATGAAGCGGCAGCCGCGCTCGGCCATGCGCCGCGCCAGCAGGCAGTTGTTGGCAAAGCTCACCGCGCCGGGTTCGGTGCCGTACATGGCGTGGGTTTCCGGCGTTTCGTCGCTCAGGTCGGTCAGCTCGGGCACGCTGGCCTGCATGCGGAACGCCATTTCGTAGCTGGCAATGCGGGTGGCGATTTCGGGGTCGCCGTGGTCGCTTAGCTTGAGGGCGTTCATCTCACGCAGGGCATCCAGCATGTGCCGGCGGGAGGTGCGGTCCACGCCATCGGGGTCGGTGACGTACAGCACCGGGTCGCCCTTGCTCCGGAACTCCACGCCCTGGTAGTGGGAGGGCAAGAAGCCGCTGCTCCAGCAGGCCTTGCCGCCATCGGGGTTGTTCTGGCCGCTCACCAGCACCACAAAGCCGGGGAGGTCTTGGCTCTCGGTGCCCAGGCCGTAGAGCAGCCACGAGCCGATGCTTGGGCGGCCCGGCAGTTGGTGCCCGGTGTTGAAAAAGATCTGCGCCGGGGCGTGATTGAACTGGTCGGTTTGCACGCTGTGGATGAATGCCAGGTCGTCTGCCACGCGGGCGGTGTGCGGCATCAGGCTACTGATCCAGTGGCCGCTCTGCCCGTGCTGCTTGAATTCATACGGCGACCCCAATAGCTTGGGCGTGCCCTTGATGAAGGCGAAGCGTTCGCCCTCGATGATCTCTTCCGGGATTGGTTCGCGGTCGTGCTGATTGAGCTTGGGTTTGGGGTCAAACAGGTCGAGCTGAGAGGGCGCCCCGGCCATGAAGAGGAAGATGACGCGCTTGGCCTTCGGGGCAAAGTGGGGCGCCCGCGCGGCAAAGGGATTGGTGGCCACGGGCGGGGCGGCGAGGGCCGCCGGATTGAGCAGGGAACCCAACGCCAAGGTGCCGATGCCGTACGACGTCATTCGGAAGAAATGCCGCCGTGTGATGTCCTTCAAGATGATTTCGTCGAGTTCGTTCTGGTTCACGGTCTGGGGTTCCTGGGGGCGTTATTCGCGGGTGATGGCCTCGTCGAGGTTGAGGAGAAGGCTGGCTAGCATGCGCCAGGAAGCCTCTTCGGCATCCTCGCGCTGGGCGGCGGCAAAGACCTTGGCTTGCAAAGCTTGGTAGTTCTTGAGAACTTCGAGTTCTTCCTTGCTAGGTTTGCGGGCAAGGACGAGACGGAAACCTTCTTGGATACGATCCTCCGGTTTCTCGCCATCCATCCGGGCGGCTAGAGCCGCGGCGGCTTCCAGATACACCGGGTCGTTCATCAGCACCAGCGCCTGCAGGGGCGTGTTGGTGCGCACACGCACGTCGGTGCACGCCTCGCGGCTGGTGGCGTC
>CAZDWU010000189.1:0-2075 GCA_964509165.1 uncultured Chthonomonas sp.
CCGAGCGACGAGAACATCCGCCAGGTGTCCCGCGATGTGCAGGCCTTGAACCTGGAAGGCGTGTGCCTGACCACCTGGGAGACCACGATGTTCAGCAGTTACGACACGCTTTTGCCGGCGGTGCGGGCGGCGCGCGCGATTATGGAGGACCCTGAGGGGGCCCCGAGCTTGCTCTCGGCCTACGATTCCGAGTGGGCGAACCTGATGGGGGTGGCGCTCAATGAACTCGGTGGGGTGTGGGGGCACAGCCGCCACCGGCACAAGCTGAAGTCACGGATGTTCCTTTACGCCGACCCGTTCCTGGCCAGCCAGCACCACGCGGAGGAGATCTGCGGGCCAGTGGGCGACCAGGCGCTGGCGCTGGTGGAGCGGGCCTTTGCCGCCACCGACGATGAAGCCGAGAAGGGCGTGGCCCTGGTCTGCCGAAGCATGATCGAGTTTGTGCGGATGGCGCACGTGGCGCACCTGCTCTACGCCGAAGGGCAAACGGAGCGGGCGGTAAGCGCCCTGGCCCCCACCCGGTATCTATTTGAGACCCTGGAGCGGACGGCGAAGCGGACGCACGAGCGCATTGGCGGGAGCCTGGCCGACATCGAGCGGGCGCGGCGGGCCAAGGCGCACGTGGAGACGGTGATCCAGCGGATTCGGCAGTACGGGGATGGGTCGCTGGGTTACGTCCCGGCGTGGAACGTGCTGACCCACCCCAACTTTATGCCGCACGACCAGGCGAGCTGGTGGATTGTGAACGCTTGGGGTCGCCCGTGAGAATTCCTCGGGTTTAGCCAGGTCTAATGATTCGCATCAATATGCCTGTATGCCCGGACCACATTTGCCCGCCTGGCATTGGGGTAACCCAATCCTCTCCGCAATCGGCGTAAAGCATGAGAGTTCCCGTCAGGCTCTCTTCCACTGAAAGATCCTGCCAAACGGGACCGAACCGCCTCGCGATAATGGGAACGTTCATAAGTTCTGCTCGCGTAAACTTCGCCCTGCCATCGTCGCCAATGCGCTCCGCAAGTTCTTGAGGGAAACCCTCTTCCATCAAGCCCTTGATGACCAATTCCCGATAGGTTTTCGTGGCATCCTTGACAATCGCGCGGCGATCCTGAACAAAAAACGGAATCGTATCAAGAACCTCGCGCATTCCCTCCAAGATCTCCGTAGTCGTGAACTTACCTTTCAAGAACACTTTGGGTTCTCCGAGCCGCGCGTCGTAGCGGCACGTGTATCCCATTCCGGAGAGAATGGCGATGACTTGTTGAACGGGCAACAACCGACCTTCGCCGAAATCCAGTGACTTTGGTAGCTCCTCAGTAGTTGTCTTCGGCGTCATCCACTCTGCTTGTCCAGATGGTCGTATACTTGGCTGCCGATTATCCTTCTCAGGAATCGTAAAGAATGTCCGATCTTCTCCCTGATCAAGAATCGTAATTCCGGCCTTGATGAAGAGAGGAACATCCTTTCGGTCTTGAACGGCCTGATTCACACTAGGGTTGATCCGAGTAACAGACAAGATTAATTCGTGCTCGTCCGCCGTAAGCTGCTGAAAGCTCAGACCCTTAAACAAAGCGTCCGACCGGATCCGGACGAAATCCCACAGTCCGGCCCCTTCCCCGACTGCCATCAAAGAAGGTACGTCTTTCCGCCGCGCCAAAACATCCGCGCGGCCCACCACCACATGGCGGCGCAACGACATCTGGGCGACTTCCGCCAGGCTTTCCGCCCGGATCGTCCCGTCCTCCGCATTGCTGACACTAGACGGATACCAATTGTGTGCATCGAGAAGCAGTGGCCCAGGGTGGGCAACCCACAGCTCGCGCAGTTCATCCTGGTTAAGAGTGGATCCAGAATCAACCGGGGTAGCCGATTGACTTTGCGATCTCGCTGCTTGACCAGAAGATTGACCAAGGGAAACTCCGATGAGGCAACAGCAAAACGCAATCAGGTAGTTGATTCTCAAAATCGACACATCCACACTCCGATGAGTTGGCAGTCTAGCACGAACCGGCACGCCCCCGGCTTGCTCAATTCAGACAAGAATCAAGCCGCGAACCTGACTACCCTTTCGCGCCCAC
>CAZDWU010000190.1:0-2028 GCA_964509165.1 uncultured Chthonomonas sp.
CTCCTCGCCCCGCAGTTCTCCTTCCAAGATGGCCAGGCCACCCTGCGCCGAGGCGACCAAGTCGCCCTCTCCTCCCCCCAAGAAGGCCTCTGGAGCGTCGCCACGGCCTGGGAAGACGGCTGGTCCGCCCGCTGGCACCACGCCCAGCCCACTTCGCTCACCCAAAGTGGAGACTGGCAGATTGCCAAAGGCACCCTCACCCTGCCCGAAGGCAATCTGGAATTGAGCGACTCTTACCGCGTGGAGGGCAACCTGGTGCGGTGCGTCCGGCGGTGGGAATGGCACGGCCAAACCCCGCTCAACCAAGTCACCCTCTCCGTGCGGTGGAACATGCACCAGGGCCAGGGCGCCCGGCCGTTTTTGCCGGGCATTTCCTACTTCGGCAACCCTTCGGGCGCCAAGACCAAGAGCTGCGTCCCCATCCAGACCATGACCCCCGGGGAGGAGTCGTTCTATGAGGAACACCGCTATGCCATGCCGTTTGCCTCGCTCGAAAATGCCACCCACGGCGTAGCCCTGCACAGCCTCCCCAGCATGCCCGCCGGCGCGCACAAGCAAGATCAGTGGTGGACCCTGGGCCTGGCCACCCGCGAAACCGGCCACGAACTCACCCTGCTCAGCGGCCCGTGCGCCTCCAACGGCCAGCGCAATGTAGTGAAGGCGCGGCAAGGCACCTTTATGGCGTACCCGGACACCTGGCTCACCCTGCGGCCGGGGATGATCTTGGAGAAGACGTTCTTCTTGCAGGCGTATCCGGTGGAGCAGCCGGGATTTGGGTTCCGGCACCCCATGGAAGCCAGCCTCAAGCTCTTCCAGCCGTATAGCCTGGATGGCTTGCCCACCGCCCAAGAGATCGTAGACGCCAAGCTGGCCTTTGCCAACTCGCGGTGGCGAGAGGGGGAGCATCCGGGGTTTGAGATGTACCCGGACTACGTGCAAGGCACGCACTATGTGATGGGGTGGTGCGGCCAGGCCGAGGCGCTGGGCTACGCGCTGCAAGTGCTGGACCCGGCGAGCGCGCCGCGCGTGCAGGGAGCCCTGGACTTGCTGGCGAGCAGCCCGTTTAACGAGCGCGGATTCCACCAGCGCTACACAGTGGAATCGGGAGCCTGGACCGAGCAGGATTTTGTTTCGCAGGGGCAGGCGATGGAGAGCATCAGCCGCGCGGTGGAGCTTGCGGCTTTGGGCTACGACACGAGCAAATGGCGCGAGTTTTTGCGGCGGGCGTGCGACTTCCACTCCGCGCGCATCCTCAAGGAGGATTGGCGGCCGGTCTCCACGAACGAGGGGTTCATGGTTTCGCCCCTATTGCGGGCGTCCCGCCTGTTTGGGAACGACAATTACCGGCAAGCGGCCCTGAAAGCGGCGGACCACTACGCGGCGCGGCACCTCTCGATGGAAGAACCCTATTGGGGCGGCACGCTGGACGCGCAGTGCGAAGATAAGGAAGGGGCGTGGGCGGCGCTGCAGGCGTTCTTGGCCGCCTATGATGCCACTGGCGAACGAAAGTATCTGAACTACGCCACCCATGCGCTGTACGTGACGCTTTCTTACACCATGGTGTGGGATGTGGATCTGCCGCCGGGCCGGCTGAAGGATCACGGATTCAAGTCGCGCGGGTGGACCGTGGTCTCCGCGCAGAACCAACACCTGGATGTGTTTGGGGTGTATTTCACGCCCGAGATCTACCGCATGGGGGAACTGCTGGGGCGCCCGGAACTGATGCAACTGGCGAAGGTGATGTTCCGCAGTTGCGGGCAACTGATTGATGCGCAGGGCAGCCAGGGCGAGCAAATCCAGCACACCAACTTTGCCCAGGCGGGCGATATGTCGGATGTGTATCGCCTGCGCGGGGGCTACAGCGAAGGCTGGACGGTGTTCTGGATCACCACGCACTTCTTGCACGCGGCGGCCCGGTTCCGGGAGATGGGCGTGGACCTCGATGAGTGACGTGGAACGCACGAACTGGAGCGCGGAAAGAGTGGTGGACCGTGTAGGGCTCGAACCTACGACCCGCTGATTAAGAGT
>CAZDWU010000191.1:0-2015 GCA_964509165.1 uncultured Chthonomonas sp.
TCAGCCAGGGTCCGCCCACACCCGGTGCAGGCGCCCTCGGCGTTTAACCGGCAAACGCGGATGCAAGGCGATTCAACCGGCCCCGAGTGGGATGCGGGGGCGGACGACGGCACTTGCACAGTGCGAGTCTAGACGGACCCGTCCACCCATGCGGTGCAGGGCGCAAGAAACTTGGCCCTCACGCCCGCAAAACGAGTAGAGCCTCCGCTACAATCACCACGGCAGGCGCAATGCAGTGGGAAGGCTCTTCGGAATCACTTGGATGGGGGTGTTGCCCGCGATGAGCCTGGGCCTGTATTCCGAAAGCACCATTGGTCACAGCGTGAAGGGCGAGCCGATCCGTTGCTATAGCGTGGGGGTGGGCATCGATGCCGTGCTGGTTATCGGCGGCACCCATGGCGATGAGATCGAAGGGGTGTGGCTGGTGGAGAAGTTCCTGGCTGATGCAAAGGCCAAAGACTGGGATCTCACCGAGCAGTCGATCTACATCATTCCGCGCCACAACCCCGACGGCATAAAGGCCCGCACGCGCCACAACGCCAACGGGGTAGACCTGAATCGCAACTTCACCGAAGGCTGGGAACCCACGCCCAGCGCCCAGCGCTACCATCCCGGACCGAACGCTTTGAGCGAGCCCGAGACGCGCGCGTTGGTCAACTTTATTGCCATACACCCCGAGATCAAGCGCGTAGTCACCATCCACACGCCCTTTGATTTCATTGACTACGACGGGGATGAGGCCAAGCGCCTGGCCGAGCTGATGAGCGCGAAGAACGGCATGCCCGTGAAGCGGATTGAATACGCCACGCCGGGCTCATTGGGGCACTTCTGCCGGGCGCGCAACCTGCCCCTGGTGACGGTGGAGTTACCCAAAGGGGGCACCCCGGATTCGCTGTGGGCAAAGCACCGGGATGCCCTGTGGGCGTTTGTGAAGGGAAGCTAGACCGCGCGGCTTAGTGGCAGCTGGTGCACGCTTCCACGTCGGCATCGGCGGCGATGGGTGCGGGTTCGGCTTCGGCTCGGTCCAGACGGTTGGACTGAATGGTGGCAAACGAGAGGGCCGCGAGAATCAGGCCGACGACGACGAGGGAAATGGCTTTCAGTTGCATAACAAGCTCCTGGGTGTACAAGTCATGAGGGCGCGCGGGCGTTCCCTCGATTTCTCTCGCACGTACAAAATAGGGGTTCCCAACCATGCTGAGCGCTTTTCTGATGGCATCTTCACTCTTCACGAATTCGGAACCGGAAGTGCGCGGCACCTGGCTGACCACCACCGCGAACGAGGCCATCAGCCGCCCCGAACACACGGCCGAGACGATGCGCCGCCTACGGGAGATCGGCCTGAACACGGTGTACGTCGAGGTCTGGAAGAACGGTTACACCGAATTTCCCTCCGAAACCATGGCGCGCGCCATCGGCGTGCCGATGCGAGTGAACGCCTCCCCCCAGGGGGCCGTGCAGCGGGACTTGCTGGAAGAGACCCTCATCGAAGCGCACCGCAACCAGCTCATCTACATCGCGTGGTTTGAGTACGGGTTCATGGCGGCCCACCAGGGCACTCAGAACGAGCTGCGCGCCCGCAAAGATTGGCTGAGCCTGGACGCGCAGGGTGGGGAAGTGGCGGGCAACGGCTTTGTGTGGATGAACCCGCTCCACCCCGATGCGCAAGACCTGCTGCTGGGCATCGTGAAGGAGGCCATCGTCAAGTACGACCTCGACGGGATTCAACTGGACGACCGCATCGTGTGGCCCTACATCAACATGGGTTACGACGACTTTACGCGGCGCATGTACCGGCAGGAAACCGGCCGCGAGGTGCCGGCCGATCCCCGCGAACCGCAGTGGGTGGCGTGGCGCACGCAGAAGGTCGAAGCCTTTGCCAAGCGGTTTGTACGCGAGGTGCGCGAAGTGGCGGGGCCGGATTTCATCATCTCGCTTTCGCCAGGGCCGCACCCCTGGGCGCTGGAGAACTATCTTATTGACTGGCCCGCGTGGAGCCGCTGGACCGACAACCC
>CAZDWU010000192.1:0-1993 GCA_964509165.1 uncultured Chthonomonas sp.
AGCCAGGTCTTTTCTAACGTGCGACGGGCGTACTGCACTGCCGCAAACGCAAGGAGCACGAGCCCGACAAGGAGGGCATCGTACGAGTGGATATTCGCGAGCACGCCAAACACTAGGGCTCCGCGCCAGACGGCTTTGCCATCCGTGCGGGCATCGAGGACGGCGGAAAAGACCAGCAGGATGAGCCAAAGGCTCGCCATGAAGAGGCCGTTAGCGAGTGCCGAAGGGAAGGCGAAGGCCTCGGTTTGCCAGACGTCAATGGGCAAACGACCGGCAAAGATGGACTGCAAAGCCACGCCCGGGTCTTTGATGAGGAGGCCAAAGTTCTGCCACACCATCCAGCCCACACCGGCCCCAAAACAGGCCATGACGCTGGCGGTCTTGATGGCCGCCGGTTTCCAGCCCAATCGCTCTTGCAGACGGACAAGGCCGAGCACGAAAAGAGCACTGAAGACCAGCCGGCTGAGGAGCATCGCCCACGGGAAGCCCATCAACTTCGCGAACCACCCCATCACCAAAAAGTAGAGGTGGAAAGTGAGGCCAGGCTGAGCGTCGAGCGTGAACCGGTTCTCAAACAGGAACCGACCCTCAGCGGCTTGCCGCATCCAAGCGGCGTACACCATCTGGTCGTCCACGGCAATGGCAGTGCCGAGTGAAAGGGTCCCCGGCGCCGCGCCGCTGATGGCCGCAAACGCAGGCAGGACCGCTAGGCCGCCAAAAACACCCGCCAAGATCCACGCGAAGCGGCGCAGACCGGGGTCGGAGGACTGAACCTCGGGATTAACTTCCGGTGGGGACGGGTCGGCCAAGGCTTTCGTAGATTCCGATGATCATTTCTGAGTTCGCTTTGGCCTCGGGTTGATTCGGGTCTAGGCGAAGGGCGGCGCGATAGAGGGCCAGAGCCTTGGGATACTTATCCATGGGCTTGGCGGTGAGGTCGTTCATCACCGTGGTGCCAAAGGCGACCGTGGTGTCGATGTGGGCTTGCTTGGCCCAGGCACTCTGAGGATGGGCTTCCATCCGGCGCTGGGTGTCGGCTTGCAGAGCTTCCCATTGGGCGGGGCCAACCGGGAATGCGAGGGCAAGAAACGCCGCGACCATGCCTCAATGTTACTGCCTAACGGCGGAATTCGGCGTCACGGCCCGAGCGGACCTGAGACTCAAAGGCCTGCAATTCACTTTCCAACGTGGCAATAAGTTGGAGGATCGCGGCCGTCTTCTTGCCCGGGAACGCGGCTTGAGCCTGCATCGCTTGGATGTGCTCGGCCAAGGAAGGGGTGAGGATGGGGAGTAACTGATTCCAATCCGAACCGGGGGCCATACCCAGCGCTTTCTCAATGCGAGATTTGGCCTGAATCAGCTCGCGCTCCATCACAAACCGGTTGTGATCTCCCCGGCTGAGGGCCGAGCCAAAGGCTTCCATCAGATGCTGGCTGGAGCGTTGAGGGATGCGGTCAAGAATCGGGCGGCCAAACATCATGCCGGAAGCGTAGGCCACCACCGCGAGCAGAAGAATGAACTGCCAACGGGCGGTATTGGCCCACGGCCCGATCGATTCGATCAGCCCCTTGGCCTGCACGTTGCCGAGCGCGCCTTCGTAGAAAACCACCTCGCCGCCGGCTTTCTGCAGCTCGCGCACCCAGCCGAGGGCAAAGGTGGCGTTATCGTGCTTATCGAGGGCGCGATTCTCCAGAACTTCCCCGGCTTGGATGTAGACGATGCGGCCCCGGGCGGGGAAGGCTTCGCTGGCGATGATTTGATTGTTGTCCAGGCGGGACGCCCGGGCAATGCGCGGGAGACTCCCCATCACCGGGACGAAATCCAGATAGTCACCACTACGCGCGGTTACTCCCAGGCGAGTGCCATCCCACAGGGCAATCTGTGAGGGTTCGGGCACGCGGCGTACGCCGCCCCCTTCATGCTCAATGACCAGAACATGGCCGCCTTGACGGAGGTGCTGGAGCACGGCCTCCCGCCAGAATTCGCGGGTGGG
>CAZDWU010000193.1:0-1988 GCA_964509165.1 uncultured Chthonomonas sp.
ACCCGCCCTTGTCGACCCGCTTTTCCCTGCGCGCCGAAGCCGACGCGATGATCCTCGTGAGCGGCCACGGCTCGGGGCACACCAACGTGCGAATTACGTTCGATGGCCGCATTACCGAGGTGGCCAACAGCACCCCTGGCAGTTTCGCCCGCTATCACGGCAGCTGGAAGGATGGCACCTTCACTTACGAAGTGGACTTCATTCGCGAGGCGGGCGGCTCCCCGCAAAACCTGATTCGCCGCGCATTTACCCTCACCCCCGATGGCCTCATCGTCCGCTCGAATTTGATGGACGAAACCGTCGGGCTTTATAAACAGGCCAAGGACGTTCCTCTGCCCGCTATGGCCCCGGCCACCATCAACGACCTCAGCTGGGTGCAAGGCAACTGGTCCGGCATTCGGGGCACCGAAAATCAGATCTACTTCGAAGAGCTTTGGAGTCCGCCCCGTGGGGGCTCCATGTTCGCCACCGCTCGCACCGTCAACCGCGATCGCCTCTCGGCGTTTGAATACCTTCGTATCTTGGAGCGCGACGGCAGCCTGGTTTACATTGCCCAGCCCGGGGGCGCCGCCCCCACTGAGTTCTATCTCACCGAGTTCACGGCAACCCGCGCAGTGTTCCAGAACCCGCGCCACGACTACCCCAAGCAGATCATCTATGAGAGAACTGGTGACTCCCTCACCGCCACCATCGGTTACCTCGTGGGGGGCTCACCACGCCGCTTCGAGTTCAAACTTGGTCAATAGTTAGCTATGACTTTCACCAGCACTTGGAAGCTTGAAACTAGCCATCAAAGGAACTCAGGCTTCGACGGCCTTTCGCACTTCTAATTCCGCATTGCCACGTTCATAATAAGTTCATGCTCGTGGCATTGGCGGCAATTCTCATTTCCCCTCTGACAGCCCCCAGCACTCCTGCGTCACTGGCCGTACCCATCAAGTCCGTCGCGAGCAGCGACTTCGTTTATGTCCTCCACACAAACGGAACTCTCACCGGATGGGGCAGTGAAGAATACGCCAAGGCCCTACGCCCGGGCCAATACGGCCAAGTCACAAAGTCGCCGACTTCCCTGGCCTTCCCCCAGAAGTTCGAACGTGTTTTTGCCTCTTACAAAGCCGGCTACGGGCTCGATGCCTCCGGCCACCTTTATGCCTGGGGAGCCAACGATTACTGGCAACTCGGCAATGGCCCGGATGGCCCCGAGCCACCGCGAGGCGTGATCGGCAAGAGTTCCGCCGCGCCCGTCCAGGTCGCAAACCTCAAGAACGTCGTGGATGTCGCCCCGACCACGGATTATGCCCTCGCCCTCGACGCCAGCGGCATTGTCTATGTGTGGGGTGCCATGCACAACGGCACCGAAAAGAAGCTGTTTGCCCAGCCCATTCCCGTGGTGGGCCTCCCCCCGATCCAAAAGATTTCCGCCGCTCGTAATCACTGCCTTGCCCTGGATAAGTCCGGCAATGTGTGGGCGTGGGGCGACAAAAACAGCTGGGGTGAACTCGGCCACATGCGCACCGAGGATCGCTGGAAGCCGACCCAAGTCGCAGGCCTAAGCAACGCTATTTCCGTTGCTGCCGGGGGCGCGACCATCAACATGAGCGCCGCCGTCAAGCGCGATGGCACCGTCTGGGTGTGGGGCAGCAACCAAGGCGGGCTCCTCGGCAATGGCACCCACGCGGTGCTCGGCCAAGCTGGCGGCGCGAACCCAAAGCCCGTCCAAGTCAGGGGCATCACCACCGCCAAGTCCGTGGCTCTAGGCGATGGCCACATTGCGGTGCTGCTGGCCGATGACACCCTGCGCATGTGGGGGCACGACGGCTGGGGGCAGATCGGGGTGGGTACGGCCGGCGACTACCACTACTCCGTCAAGCAACCCAAGATCACGAATGTTGCGCAGATTTCCATCGGCGGCAACCGAAACCTGGCTGTCAAGACGGACGGCACTTTATGGTTTTGGGGTCCGAGCTTCAATGGGTGTGCGGGGGTGC
>CAZDWU010000194.1:0-1983 GCA_964509165.1 uncultured Chthonomonas sp.
AGGGCAAGGATGTGCCGGAAACGAATATCAGTAAGTGGCGGCGCACCGTGTGCGGCGATTTGACCTCGGCCTTCCGCCCCTTTGACGGTGAGAAAGTCACGTTGCCCGAGTTCCTGGACCGAGACGATACGATTGAGCGGATTCACAAGGCGCGGTTCCAAGATAACCCGGGCCCGGCACCCCGGCTATCGGCCGATACGGCGGATGCGGCGGCGGTGGCTGCGCTGCAGGAACCCGGCACGCGCCCCTCGTGCCCGCTACCCTATGAGCTCGAAGCCAACATCACCGTGGGGGCCAGCGGTGCCGAACTGACCCTGCACGCGGGCAACCAGCGCCTGGGGACCAAGGCCGCCGGGGGTGCCTTCATGGCGTATTCCTACGGCCCTGAGTTCGTCTCCCGTGCCTACGCCGTGGTGCCGGGCAATACCCTCTCCGACGTGTTGCCCGTGGGTACCAAAGTGCATGTGCGCATTGATGGCCCCAACGGCTTCTTGCGGCAACTGAAGTCGGCGGGGACGCCGCCGTTCTCTGTGACGGCGCGGGCCGAAGGGGACAACCTGGTGCTGGAGATTCAAAACCGGGGTACCGGGCCGCTGGAAATCAAGCTCCTCGACGAATCCTACGGGCAGAACTTGCCGGCGGTACGGGTACCCGCGCAGGGCCAGCAAGTTGTCAACATTTCTACGGCCAAGAGCGCCCAGTGGTACGACGTGAGCGCATCCGCCGGAGGGGCGACGTATCGCTTTGCCGGGCGGATCGAGACGGGGCGCTGGACGACATCGGACCCTGCGATGTAGCGAAAAACGCGCCCACTTGAGGTTGCCTAGGCGGATTTGGGCTTTCGACCCTTAAGCGCCAAGGCCCCACCGCCGACCACCGCTAACCCCAAGACCGCCAAGCCCCAAGCGAGGCGGGAGGGGCGGTGCTGCAATGCCGCCAGGGTGTCGACTTCGGGGATCTCGCCGTTCCATGCGTAGTTCACGGTGCCGAGTTCGCGATTGCGTTGGTCAATCACTGGAGTGCCGTGCGGGATCGCTTTGAAGGCAATGGCGGCGGCGGAAGGCTCAATCACGGTCAATCGCTCCAGCTTCCCGTTGGATTTAAAGTTCTCCTTGCGCCAGGTGTCGCCTTGCTTCGTGAACGTAACGGTGAGGAACGGCGCCGGGGAGCTCTGATGAACGGCATAGCCCGTGGCGTTACCCTGAGCATCTTTCGTAAGCGTGACCTTGTAGAGCGGCACTTCTTGGCCGTTGACAATCACCATCCGCTGCTCGTGCGCGGTTTGGATCGTTGCCAAGAGCTCGGTGTCACCCGCGAGAATCGCGAGGTCAATGGGCGAGAGGAGCGTGTTGGAAGTGAGCAAGTCTGCAACTCTTAAGGAACCGTTTGATTGAACGAACTCCACCGTCCCATTGCGCTGTACTTCACCTTGAATAAGTCGGGGTTCTGTGCCCAAGTGAGTCCAGGTGGCCGCGCCACTATATTTGACAACTTCGCCAGCCGACACCACCAAGAGCGCGGCCTCGGCGCGCGTGCCTTCTTGGCTGAGACGGGAGTATTGAGAGCGAAGCTGATCGCCCGAGTCCTTGAGCTGCGCTTCCGATTGGCCACGTGCGCGGAAACGCTCCAGGTCGGCCTGGACGCCTTCCTCCACATCCCACCCCGTGGGTTTGGCGACCACCGTGACTCGGTATTCGGCTGCTTGCACCTGAGCCAAGCAAAGCATGAGAGCAGCGGCGGCAACGGACTTGGTCATGAATTCATCCCTCCTCGCTTTTTTTAGTAAGTTTGGCGAGGTTTCTCTAGAAGATTATCGTTCTTCCTGAAAAAAAAAAATGCCAGTAGACATTAGTATCCTATTCCTTTCTCGCCCCTGTGCGGGTTTCAAAGGAAGTGAATTCCCTTAGCTAAGGTCGACCAGCAGGCCTTCTGCGCCGTAGAAGCCTTCGCCGTCCGCCTGGATCATGCCGCCGTACTTCTGCA
>CAZDWU010000195.1:0-1940 GCA_964509165.1 uncultured Chthonomonas sp.
GAAGTGCTGGGCACCCCGGTACCGCACGAAGCCGCCCCGCGCCGCGCGGGCGACCCCGCCCAACTGGTGGCCAGCAGCGCGGCGATCCAGGCGGATTGGGGATGGACGCCGGTGAGCAGCGATCTCACGGAGATCGTGAAATCGGCGGCGCAATGGCACCGCACCCACCCTTCGGGCTACAAGCCGGGCTAGGCGGGCGCGTAGGCCAGGCCGTGCACCCAAATGGCTTGGTCGCGCACTTCCACGCGCTCGATGCGCATGGGGACGGGGAAGTCCTTCACGTCGAAAATCGGGTTGATGCGGTCCAGTTGGCCTTCCACCAGCTTGCGGGCGTCGGCGCCCTTCACTTCGGCGCTCTGCAGCACCACCATCAGGCGCTGCTCGTCCTCCACCACCAGGGTCAGGTCGGCTTCCACCGGCACTTCAAAGAGAATCTTGGCGGTGGCGTTGATGCGGATGACCTCATTGGCGCAGGCCACGGAAAAGCCCTTCAGGCCGCCGGGGGCCAGCTGATTGAGATATTCCGCCACGCTGGTCTCTTCGATAATGGCCAGGATGCGGCCGGGTTGATCGAGGAACAGGCGGAAAGGATCGGTTTCGGCGCGCGCGGGGCCCGAGGTGAGCTGGACTTCGTCCACGCGGAGCCCCATCGGCAAAATAATCCCAAAGGCTTTGGCTTCGAGGCTTTGAAGGCGTACTTCGTCCGGCATTTTCGGTACCCTGTACTTGATGATGACGGCCCTCGCTCTCGCCTCGGTGCTGACAGCCCTACCATCCACCGGTAGCACTGGCTCTAGCATAAACCCCGTGTTGCCCCGCGAGTTCCGCGCGGCGTGGGTGGCCACGGTCGCCAACATCGACTACCCGAGCAAGCCCGGTCTGCCGACGGACCAACAGCAATCCGAACTGAAACGGATTGTCGACGCGAGCAAGAACATCGGCCTCAACGCCATCGTCTTCCAGATTCGGCCGCACGGCGATGCCTTCTACAAGAGCCCGCACGAACCCTGGAGCTACTATCTCACCGGTCAGCAGGGGCGGGCGCCCAGCCCGGCGTGGGATCCGCTCTCGTGGCTGGTTGAATACGCCCACAAGCAGGGGATCGAGGTCCACGTTTGGTTCAACCCCTACCGCGCCAACCACAGCGCGCAGAAAGGCACGCAATCGAGCACTCACGTCTCCCAGACCATGAAGCCGTACGTGTACAAGTACGGCACCTTCGAGTGGATGGACCCGGGGGCCAAGCAAGTGCAAGACCACTCGTTTAAGGTCTTCATGGACGTGGTGGAGCGGTACGACGTGGACGGCATCCACATTGACGACTATTTCTATCCCTACCCGGTGCGAGAGAATGGCCAAGAAGTGCCGTTCCCCGATGCGGCCACCTACGCGGCCTACCAGCGCTCGGGAGGGCGGATGTCGCGCAGTGACTGGCGGCGGCACAATGTGGACACGTTCATCGAGCGGGTTTACAAGGGCATCAAGCAGCGCAAGCCGTGGGTCAAGTTCGGCATCAGCCCGTTTGGCATCTATCGGCCGGGCACGCCCGCCGGGATTCAGGCCGGGATTGACCAATACGAAGCCCTGAGCGCAGACGCCCTGAAGTGGTTCCAAGAAGGCTGGTGCGACTACTACACGCCGCAGCTCTATTGGCCGATTGAGCAGACCCCGCAGAGCTTTCCGGTGCTGTTGAACTGGTGGGACTCGGTGAATACCAAGAAGCGCCACCTTTGGCCGGGGCTCTACACCAGCCGCACCAACCCCGCCGATGGCAACTGGAAGGCGAGCCAAGTGGAGCGGCAGATCGGCCTCATCCGCGCGAAGGGCGAGAACATGGGCCACGTTCACTTCAGCATGAAGTCGCTGCTCAACGACTGGAACGGCGTGCGCAGGGCCATGCAAGAGAACGTCTACCTGGAGCCGGCCGCGCCGCCCGCCTC
>CAZDWU010000196.1:0-1930 GCA_964509165.1 uncultured Chthonomonas sp.
TGAGGGGCCGAAAGCGGTGTGGCATTGCGACCAGATGGGGCGGAGAGGCGGGCGCAAGGCGCGCCCGGGGGCAGTGTCGGCAAGGGCGGCTGGGCGCGCCGGGGGCTGCGATGTGAGGGGCCGAAAGCGGTGTGGCATTGCGACCAGATGGGGCGGAGAGGCGGGCGCAAGGCGCGCCCGGGGGCAGTGTCGGCAAGGGCGGCTGGGCGCGCCGGGGGCTGCGATGTGAGGGGCCGAAAGCGGTGTGGCATTGCGACCAGATGGGGCGGAGAGGCGGGCGCTCAGCCCTCGACCGAAACATCGCGGCGACGCGTTGCGCGCGTCGCCGAAATACCCGCATGCCCTGGACGGTGCCACTTTCGGACACACCGCCTCGATGCGACGACCCCAGGGGTTCAGGGTTCAGGGTCCGCACAACGCTCGTTCTGGGGGCGCCACACTCACGCCGACACCACACGCGCCAAACGAAAGCCGGTGCAGTTGATGAGGACGAAGTTGCCGCTGCGAATGCCCGCCGCACAGTGGCGGGCGGGATCGAAGTAACTCCCACCCCGCAGCGCGCGATTTCTCGTTCCTTGCGCTTGGCCCGTTGCCGCGCCCCGGTCAAGATGTACCGTGAGTTCAGAAGCCACCCACTCCCACAAGTTACCCGCCAAGTCTTGTAGCTTGCCTACGCCACTTTCCGCGAATGCCCCGACTGGCGAGGTTAGCAAACCCATGAGTCGATCGTGGTTGAAATCCCACGGACGAACATCGGTGAATGCCTGCGCCCCTTCGTCCCACTCCCCCATGGAGTGCCCAAAGCGCCATCGTGTCTTGGCGCCACTCGGCTGTCGATGCCGAGCAGCCGCTTCCCACGCCGCCTCCGTCGGCAGTCTCGCCACGTAGCTCACGGCGGGCAAGGCGTCATGGTCCGACGCGCCTCGCATCCGCCTCTGCTCGCTCTCCCACATGCTGTAGGCCTGGCTCCACCAGAAGTTGCAGATCACTGGCCGACATCCTCCAGAGCAATCGGAGTCGAAAAAGCTCCACGGGTCGTAATCCAAGGTCTGCTTGCGCCATTCTTCCGCTTCGCCAGGCCACCACCTCGGGTCATTCAATGGGTCACTCGCCATGAAGCATCTGGCCTGTGCGTTCGTGACCAGCAACCCGGCCATCTCGAAAGACGGTATGCCGTCCACTTGAAGAAGTTGTCCGTCGGCCGTTCTTTCGTCTTCATCTCCGTCAAGATCACCCATCAGCACACTGACCGTGCCACCAGGCTCGCCGACCATCTGCCAGTGCTCGTCCTTCAGGATCAATGCCTCGCCGCAGATCTCGAACCGCGGATCCCCGCCCAACTCGCCCAGCAGGTCTCCGCTGCGCAGCCGCGAGGTGATGTGCACTTGCCGGCAGGTCATGCGCCGGCACAGCGCCTCGCGCAGCTCGTTCAGCACCGGGTGCGTCGGCCGCTCGCCCGGCTTGGGATCGATCAGGCGGCCGTCGTCATCCAGCAGTCCCGGTGCATGCCATCCGTCCTGCGGATGGCCACGCAGCTCGCCGAAGGTCTCCCAGTTTTCCAGGGCGACCCGCGCGGCCAGTTCCGGATTGCCACGGTCCAGCAGCAGCTTCGCCCAGCGGACCGCGTGGAAGCGCAGCTTCGCGGCCATGGCGATCACTTCTTCATTCACATTGATCGGCGCGGCCGGCAGGGTGAAGTGGTCGTCCTGGTCTTCCGCACCCGCCTCACGCCGCTCTCGCCGCCGACTCAGAAAAGCCTGGTACATCGCCTCCAGGTCGGCCCCCTCGGGCACGCTCAGATCGGCCGGCGCCTGGTCAGGCGTGAGCCCGTAGGCAGCCCAGAACTCCAGCCAGCGCTGGTGCGCCCAGCGCCATACGGTGAGCGTCGAATGGGACCGGGCCGGGTTGCGCCGTTCCTCCCTCACCAGCA
>CAZDWU010000197.1:0-1906 GCA_964509165.1 uncultured Chthonomonas sp.
GGCCAGCCCGTGAGCGTGATGAGTGCCGCCCTCATCGTGGCGGACAAGAGCGACGTGCATTTCTCGCGCGTGCAGAACCCCATGCTGGAGACCTTCGATATCCACGACCGGGTGAACTACGCCGTACAGCGCAGCCGCGTGGAGATGCTGAACGAAGACAAGACCATCGAGCTCACCCTCGAAATCGACGCTACTTTTGCCACGGTGATGGAGTATTTCGAGATCTTCCTCAGCCGCATGATCATGTGTCGCCGGTCTTGCGAAACCTTCGGCTACACCTTCCGGTTGCGGGTCAACGGTACCGTTTTGGGCTAGGCCCCGCACCCTTCGGCAGAGGTTGGTATCCTAACGGATTCAAACGGGCTCTCTGCGGCGACTTGAATCGCCGTCCTCTATGGCCGCTCCGGCGACCTGAGAAAGCCCAGAGAGAGCAAACATGCGAAACTACGAAGCGCTTTATATCGTTGCGGCCAACCTGACCGATGACCAAGTGTCCGCCATTGCCAACCGCTGGAAGGAAGTCACCGAGAAGCTCGGCGGCACCGTGGAAGAAGCCGGCAAGTGGGAAACCCGACGCCTGGAGTTTGAAATCAAGGGCCACCGCGACGGCACCTACATCCTGATGAAGTTCTCGGGCAGCCCGGCGATTCAGCACGAGCTCAAGCGCCAAATGATGATCTCCGATGACATCCTGCGGCTCCGCATCTTCTTGATGGAGGCCGTGTGAGCATCAACCGAGTCGTCCTGATTGGACGACTGGCCCGCGACCCCGAACTGCGCCAGACCAACACCGGCATGCAGGTGGTGGACTTCACCCTGGCCGTGGACAAGCGCCGCGGCAAGCGGGACGAAGAGCAGGAACCGAACTGGTTTCGCATCTCCGCTTTCGGTCAAACCGCTGATTACGTGAGCCAGTACCTCTCCAAGGGTCGCCTCGTGGCCGTGGACGGTCGCCTGGAGCACCGCAAGTACCAAGATCGCGACGGCAACAACCGCGAAGCCATCAGCATCATCGCCGACAACGTGCAGGGCCTCGATCGCCCGCGTGAAGAAGGCGACATGGGCGGCGGCAACGGCGGCGGTCGCGCCACCCCGGCCCGCACCAGCGGCGCCTCCCGTGGCCCGGCTCCGGCGGAAGACGACTTCGATCCGTTCGAAGACGACTAAGCCCTCCCAAAAGCCAGCATGTCTCGTCGCGAGTTCCTGACGGCGCACGACCCCCACAACATGGTGGGGTTGGTCGAGGATTTCCCCGATCAGTGTCGTCGGGCACTCGCGATTGCTCAATCCACCCCTCTTCCCCCGGGTCAACCTCGGCCCGACAACATCCTGGTGACCGGGATGGGCGGCAGCGCCGCCGGCGGCGACTTTGTGGCCGCGCTCTTTGATGACCAAGGCCGCGTGCCGTGCCAGGTCAATCGCGATTACAGTGTGCCGAACTGGGTGGGCCCGGGCACCCTCGCCTTCGTCTGCTCCTACAGCGGCCAAACCGAAGAGACCCTTGCCGCCTTCGCCGACCTGCGCCGACGCGGGGCCATGCCGTTTGTCATCAGCAGCGGCGGCCAAATCAGCGAGATTGCTCGCCAAGAAGGTTTCCCCCTCATCACCATTCCCGGGGGCCAGCCGCCTCGCAGTGCCCTTGGTTACCTCCTGGTGCCCATCGTGCACGTGTGCGCCCACTTTGGGTTGCTTTCAGCTGTGGATTGGGATGCATTCTTTGTCGTGCTGGATGGCGTGCGCGCCCAGTGCGGCCCGGAAAACGAAGCCAGCCCCACCGCCGAGCTTGCCCAAAGTCTTCACAATCGCTTAATCCTGCTGGACGGCCAAGGGGCCGCCGCCGCCCGCGTGGCTAACCGCGTGAAGGGACAGATTAACGAGAACGCCAAGCGCATGGCCTTTGCCAGCG
>CAZDWU010000198.1:0-1891 GCA_964509165.1 uncultured Chthonomonas sp.
GAAGCCATGGGGATGATGAAGGACGGTCACCGATGGCCCGGGATGTCGGCTTTCCATCGAGGAGCGGATGGTGCCGTCGTCCGCACCGGGGTCACCCCATTCGGCCCGGGCGACGACTTCTGCCCGGTGTGGCCCGCGTTCGACCTGCTCAAGGGCGGTGCCGATGGATGGGAGCCGAGCTGAATCCCCTCTATAATAAAGCCATGCGGCTCTGGATTCCGGCTTCGGCCCTCGCTCTCCTCGTCATCGGTTGTGGCGGCCCGTCCGTCCAGCAGGACGGCAACAAGACGACCATCAACACGCCCGAAGGCAAGGTGGAAGTGACCCAAAGCTCCGGCGGCACGGACACCACGGTGACCTCGACGGATGCCAAAGGCTCCACGACCTTTGACACCAAAGAGCAGGTGGATATCACCAAGTACGGCCTGAAGGCGTACCCCTCAACCTTCGAGAACAAGGACGATGCCGGCGGCATGGTCATCACCACGCCCGAGGGTGAGCAAGCCACGATGATCTACTGGACCAAGGATGACCCGGCCAAGGTTTTTGAGTTCTACGGTTCTCAACTCACGGCCGACAAGTCCGAAGTGAAGGATGCCAACGGCGGCATGGTGGCCGGCAAGACCTCCACCGGAGCCAGCGCGGTCATCATGATCCAAAAGGAAGACGCGGGCACGCGCATCGGTATCACGGCCGGTACCGAGAAGAAGGGCTAAGCCCGCGCGTAACGTTCCATGAGCGCGGGCCACGTCCCGCGCTCGATGGCTTCTCGGATCTCTTCCATCAGGCGGGCATAGAACGCCAAATTGTGCAGGGTGGCCAGGCGCGGGCCGAGCGGCTCTTTCGCCTTAAACAGATGCCGCATGTAGGCGGCCGTGTACCGTTCCGTGGCCGGGAAAACACTCCCTGGGTCGGCGGGGGCATCCATTCGTTCGTACTTCTTGCCGGCAATGTTGATGCGGCCCTCCAGCGTATAGAGGCAGTGGTGCCGGGCCATGCGGGTGGGCAGCACGCAGTCAAACATGTCCATTCCGGAGCTCACGGCGTGCAAGATATCGCCCGGGTGCCCCACGCCCATCAGGTAGCGGGGCTTATCCACCGGCAGACGCGGCGCATTGGCCGCCACCACGGGTCGCTGCATCTCGGTGGGTTCACCTACACTCACCCCGCCAATGGCAAATCCATCGAAGGGCAACGATGTGATGGTACGCAGGCTTTCTTCGCGCAGGTCCGGGTGCACACCGCCCTGCACAATCCCAAAGATGGACTGGTTCGTTCCCCGGGCATCCAGGTTGCGGGGTGCCCACAGGTGCGTCAGGCGCATCGCCTCCACCGCTTCCTCTCGGGTGCAGGGGTAGGGCGGGCACACGTCCAGCGCCATGCTGATGTCCACCCCCAAGGCGGCCTGAATCTCGATGCTCCGCTCGGGCGACATCCGCATCTCGGAGCCGTCCAGGTGCGAGCGGAACGTCACGCCTTCGTCCGAGAGTTGCCGCTGGTGGCTGAGTGACATCACCTGGTACCCGCCGCTATCGGTGAGGATGGCCCCGCGCCACCCCATGAACTTGCCCAGCCCGCTCAGCTCCTTCACCACCTCTTCGCCCGGCCGCAGGGCCAGGTGGTAGGTGTTGGCCAGGATGAGCGAATAGCCCAGCGTTTCTACGTCCTCTGCCTGGAGCGTCTTGACCGTGCCCACCGTGCCTACGGGCATAAAGCAGGGCGTCTCCACCGTGCCGTGCAAGGTGTGCAGGCGGCCGCGCCTCGCCCCGGTGTGCGGGCAAGTGGCCAAGAGTTCGTAGTGGACAGGCATAGCGGGGGCCGCCCCCGAATGTACCGCGAGCCCACCATTGGGGCATGAAAAAGCCCCCTGCCACCGGGGCAGAGGGCGGGT
>CAZDWU010000199.1:0-1875 GCA_964509165.1 uncultured Chthonomonas sp.
TGCCGGACCTCACCCCGCTCTATAACATCGCCCCCAATGCGGCGGTGCCGGTGGTGGTGCGCACCGCCGAGCAGGGCCGCCACCTGCGCCTGATGCGCTGGGGGCTGGTGCCGCCTTGGCAAGATGACCACACCACGGGCGTGCGGATGATCAATGCCCGCAGCGAGACGGTGGCGGAGAAGCCCTCGTTCCGCACCGCTTACAAACGCCGCCGCTGCCTCGTCCCGACGGACGGCTTCTTCGAGTGGACCGGCGACAAGGGCGACAAACAGCCCTGGTTCATCCGCAGTCGCAAGTACGCGGCCTTTGCGGGCATCTGGGAGATTTGGGAGCGCGCCGAGGGCTATCTCGAAACCTTCTCCATCCTCACCACCACCGCCAATGGGGTGGTGGGGCAGTTGCACGACCGGATGCCGGTGTGGATTTTCGAGCGCGACTTTGCGGCGTGGCTCGGCCCCGGTGAGGCCAACCCCGCCCTGCTGGGCCCCGCTCCGGATGAGCTCACCGAGTGCTGGCCCGTAACCCGGGCGATGGGGAACCCGCGCTTTCAGGACCCCAGCGCCGTGGTGCCGATCGAGGTTCCGGGCACGCTCTTTTAGCCCAAACTGAACGACTGCTGGTGGTGCGGGATCACGTAATCCCAGCCCAGTTCGCGTTGGATGCGTTCCGCCAGCACCGCTTGTGCGGTGGGTTCGCCGTGGACAATAAACGTCTTTCGAGGCGCCTCTTGGAAGCCCCCCAGCCAGCGCATGATCTCGTTTTGGTCGGCGTGGGCGGAGAGGGAATTGAGCTTGGCCACCCGGCACCGCACGGGGATCTCGTCGCCGAAGATGGAGATGGTGTCAGCCCCCTCTAGGATGCGGCGCCCGCGCGTTTCGGCGGCTTGGTAGCCGGTGAAGAGCACCACGTTCTCCTTGTGCGGCATGCGTTGGCGGAGGTGGTGCACCACCCGGCCCCCATTGGCCATGCCACTGCCGCTGATGATCATGAGCGGGCCGTCGTTGGTGTTCAGGGCTTTGCTGGCGTTCCGGTCGCGGATGAACCGCACGAAATCCGCTCGGAAAGGCGAGTTGTCTTCCTGGATATCGAGCTTGAGGTCGGGGTCCATGTCGTCGCTGGGCGCGTTGTAGAGCAGGGTCGTGGCGCTGGCCATCGGGCTATCCACAAAGATGGGCACGTGCGGAATCTCGCCGCGCTGCTCGAGCTCATGGATGTGCCACAGCAACTCCTGCGTACGGCCGATGGCGAAGCTGGGCACCACCGCACACGATTGGCGCTCGTGGATGTACTGGATGACCTCGCGGAGCACGTCTTGGGGATTCTCTTCAGCGTGGAAGCGGTCGCCGTAGGTGCTCTCAATCACCAGGTATTCGGCGTGAGTGCAGGGGTGCGGATCCTTGAGGATGGGGGTGTCGTAGCGGCCGAGGTCGCCGCCCATCAGGATGCGTTCGCCGTTCTCGAAATAGAGCTCGACGAACCCCGAACCCAAAATGTGCCCGGCGGGCAAGAACCGGAACTGCGCACCCCCCGGGAGGTCGTGAAGCTGGAAGAAGTGGACCGGCACCAGCTGCTTGAGCGCGGCGTAGGCGTCGGCTTCGGTGTAAAGCGGCGCGGCCGGGTTGTGGCGGCTGGTTTGGTGGCGGTTGTGGTAGCTGGCTTCTTCTTCCTGCAAGCGACCGCCATCGGGCAGGCTGATTTTGCACAGGCCAATGGTGCCCGGGGTGGCGTACACCGGCCCCCGATAGCCCTTCGCGATGAGGCGCGGTAGCAGGCCGATGTGGTCGGTATGGGCGTGGGTTAGCACCACGGCGTCAATCTCGTGGGGCTCGAAGGCGAAAGGCTCCCAGTTGCGCTCGCGGATAGCGCGCGGACCCT
>CAZDWU010000200.1:0-1865 GCA_964509165.1 uncultured Chthonomonas sp.
CGGGACGGAAAGTACATCGACGAGGTGATCATGACCTTGACGCGCGAGGCTTGGTTAGCCAACCTGAAGTAGCGTTCCCCAGCGAAGTAGGCGCAGAAAACCCGCGCCCACTTCGTGGGCATTAGGCGCGCTTGAAGAAGCGCTTGTTCACCACTTGGCCCGGCACTTCTTGCCCGCGAATCTCCACGGTGCAGGCCGTTTCCGCCTTGATGTGCGGCTGCAAGAACGCAAAGGCCACCCCGGCTTCCAGCAAGGGACTGTAGGCACCACTGCTCACAAAGCCCACGGCTTCCCCATCCACCCGCACGGTGGCATCAATCGGCGCCACGCGCTTGGAATCGAGCTTGATGCCATGCAGCTTGAGTGGCAACCCCGCCGCCTTGCCCGCTTCGATCTTGTCGCGGCCCAAGAACGGCACGTCCGTCTTGCGCATCACCCAGCCCAGCCCCGCGCACAGCGGCGAGAGGTCGTCCTTGAGTTCGTGGCCGTAGAGCGGCAGGCCGGCTTCCACGCGCAGGGTGTCGCGGCTGCCCAGACCGCAGGGAGTCACGCCCGCGGCGTGCAAGGCGTTCCACAGCGTGGTGGATTGCGCGGCCGGGCAGATCAGTTCCAGGCCGTCTTCGCCGGTGTAGCCGCTGCGTGCGGCAAAGACCGGCACTCCGGCCATCGTCACATCGGCGGTGCCGAACATCGGCAATGCCCGCAGCTTGTCGCCATCGGGCGTCATCCCGGCCATGATGTCCATCGCGGTCGGCCCTTGTACGGCAATCATCGCAGTGGCTTCGGTGTTGTCTTCAATGGACACGCCGAAGGTGTTCTGGGCCGCCATGTGGGCAAGGTCCTTTTGGTGATTGGCCGCATTGACGACCATGCGGAAAAGGCCATCCCGCACCTTATAAACGATAATGTCGTCCACCAGGCCGCCGTCGGCATTGGGCAACAGCGAATAGTGGCCCCGGCCGTCGGTCAGCGCGGCGATGTCGCCCACCGTGATGTGCTCCAGGTAGGCCTGCACGTTCTCGCCGCTCAGGGTCAGGCGCGCCATGTGGCTCACATCGAACATGCCGGCCCCGTTACGGACGGCCAGCGACTCGGCGATCACCCCGGTGTATTGCACCGGCAGGTCATAGCCGGCAAAGGTGACGATGCGGCCCCCCATGGCCACGTGGGCGTCATACAAGGGAGTTCGGGCGGCTTCGGACACGCTGAAATTATATCAATGTGGGTCGCCGAACGGGCCTTTTCCCGTAATTCGTACGGGGATGTGAACGGTTATGCCCCTTTTCCTCGTCTTTGCCCATAGATTCGCGCGGTAACATAGGGTCGGGTGCGTATGCGGCTGACCCCCAGGGACAGGCGCAAACAGGATCAAGGCACGAAAATGTTGGGACCCATGGATGAGGCGGCGCGGATGAAGGCGCTCAACGACGGTCGGCGATTGATGGCCGAGCGTCGGCTGGATGACGCCCAAATGGTCGCCGCGGAACTGGTGGCAAGCCTGCCGGACGATGCGGAAGTCCACGCCTTTTTGGGCGACGTGATGGACGAGCTGGGCCGCACCGAAGAAGCGGTGGCCTCCTACGAGCGGGCCGTCACCATTAACCCGGAAAGCCAACTCGACCGCATTCGCCTCGTTCAGCTTCGCCGCAAGCTGGAGAACACCGATTTTGATGTGGCCGAGCCCGTGCGCCGCCGCCGCATGAATGTGCCCGCCCTGGCCGCCGGGAGCGTGCTGATGGCCTGTGTGATCTCCGCGATCGTGCTGGCCCGTGGCCCCGAGAGCACCGCCGTTGCGATGGCCCCCGCCGGCGAGCAAGTGCTGGAAAGCCGACCCTTTAACCCGCCGCCGCCGGTCTCGAATTCCG
>CAZDWU010000201.1:0-1855 GCA_964509165.1 uncultured Chthonomonas sp.
GCTGGCCGTGAAGCGGTGGATTGCCGGGGCGATGTCCGGTGCGGCTGGTGCGTTTGGCTTGGGGGCTCTTTGATCCGAGTTCACTTTGGGCTCCGGCTCAAGTTCCCCCTCGGCCTGTTTCCTAACGCGGGAATCTTGGTAGGGCGCATGAGCGAGGATGCGTTTGAGGACGTGGCGGAAGCCGTGAACCTCTTGGCTACGGCCCTGGTGTTTGCAGGTCGCCAAGACTGGGCTGACTTGTTGGTCTTTGAGCGGGGGTAAGCCTATTGCCAAGCCGTTCAGAATCAACCGGGAAACAACTCGGCGGCGCGACCGGGAAGGGGTTTCAGCCTGGGCAGTCGGGCAACCCCGGAGGGCGCCCCAAGGGGTCGGTAAGCATCGTGACTAGGCTCCGGCACATGCTCAAGGATGAAGCCGAGGCCGATAAAGTGGCGCGGGCCATTCTGGATGAAGCGCAAGCCGGAAACCCGGCGATCATCAAGATTCTTTTGGACAGGCTAGAAGGCGCGGTGCGGCAAGAGGTTGGTATCGCGGCGATTGACGAGCCGCTAAACGAGTTCACGACCGAAGAACTAGCCGCCATCGAAGCGATCCGGGCGCGGCATGAGGATTCCAAGTCTAGCGGCGGTTAGGGCAGAACTAGCCCGCCGTGAGTTCTCGCGCTTTCTCCCGTGGTCTACGCCTTCCTGGCGTTGGGAGTGGCCTCACCTGGCCAAGATGCAGGAGGTGTTGCAGGCCCTCGCCGATGATGAGATCCAAAACGCCCTCTTCATGGTGCCGCCCCAGCACGGCAAGACGGAACAGAACACGATCCGCTTTTCTTGTTGGCTTCTTCACCGTGACCTGAGTACCCGCGTAGCCCTGGCGGCGTACAACCAGGAGCTAGCCAACCGTTTTAGCCGTTCGGCGCGGCGTCTGGCAACCGAGATTGGCATCCCCCTCATCGGTGACCGGGCGGCGGTGCAAGAGTGGCAGACGGACCAAGGCGGCGGTGTGCGGGCCGTGGGTATCGGTGCGGGCCTTACGGGGAACCCGGTGGACATCGGCATCATTGATGACCCCATCAAGGACCGTGAGGAAGCCGAGTCTCAAAAGGTGCGTGACTCTCACTGGGAGTGGTACACGGACGTATGGATGACGCGCAACCCTCGTCACCAAGTTATGACGCTCACGCCCTGGCACCATGACGGTTTGCAGGCGCGTATCCTCAACAGCCCCCAGGCGAAACGGTGGACGGTGATCCAACTGCCCGCCCTTGCCTTGGAGGGTGACCCGCTAGGTCGGCAACCGGGTGAGGCCCTGTGCCCGGAGCGGGTGACGCAGGAAGAACTGGAATCCCGGCGCGAGATGAACCCCTACACCTTCGAGGCGTTGTATCAGTGCAACCCGACGCCCCGGGAGGGCTCGCTCTTCAAGGTGTCCATGCTGCGCTTTGTGGATGCCCATGAGGTGCCTGTTGGTCTGCCCAAGGTGCGGGTGTGGGACCTTGCGGCCACCAGCGGGGGCGGTGACTACACGGCGGGGGTTCTCATGTGCGGGCCTGATGCAGAAGGCACGTTCTATGTTCTCGATGTGGTGCGGGGGCAGTGGGATGTCACCGAGCGAAACCGGGTGATCCGCAGGACGGCGGAACAGGACGGGGCGAGGGTGCGCATCGGTATCCCCCAAGACCCAGGCGCGGCGGGTAAAGAAGTGGTGGCCTCGCTCAAGCGTTTGCTGGCGGGCTTCCCGGTGTGGGACGAAACCGAGACGGGAAGTAAGGAACTCCGGGCTGAACCCTTGGCGGCGCAGGTGGGCGCGGGCAACGTGGCGTTGGTGCGCGGGCCTTGGAACTCGGCTCTGGTGGAAGAGATGC
>CAZDWU010000202.1:0-1853 GCA_964509165.1 uncultured Chthonomonas sp.
TCAAGGTCATCCGCAATGGTCGGCTGGACCGCGAGGCCACCCGCGAACTGCAACAAAAGTACGCCAACCAGCCCGGTGCGCAATCGTTCTTTGTCGCCCTGGTCAATGGCTTGCCGGATTGGCAGTCCACCGCCGCTTCGATTGAGCGCACCCTCGCCCTAATTATTGGCTCGGACCCGCTGCGCGACCTCCCCGCTCGCCCCCGGATTGACTCCACGCTCGACCCGGTCTTCCTTCAGCCGCAATACAAGCTGGTGCCGGATGCCACCGGCGACTGGCAAGAGAACGTCAAGGACGCTTTGGCCGCCGACGAAACGGAAAAGGCCATCACCATCCTGCGCGACGCCGTGGACCGTGAGCCCAGCGACATCGCCACCCGCCTGTGGCTGGCCAAGGTGCTGGCCGAGGGTGGCCAAGCCGCCCTGGGCGCCACTGAAGCCGCCCGCGCCGCCCGGATGAGTGGCCGCGACCCTTCGCTATGGGCGCTGGCCTGCCGCATGGCCTTGGACGCCCAGCAGATTCCCGCCGCCCGCGAATACTTACACCAAGCCACGGCGCGAGGCTTGGAGGGAGCGGACTTGAACCGCCTCCGGGCGGACATAGCCCTTTACGATGGCGACCTGGATGCCGCCATCACAGCGATGAATGACATCAGCGATGAGGGCAGTATCCTCACGCGCGGGCTGGTACTGGCCCTGCGCGGGGCTCCCGCCGAACTCGTGGCGCCCTCGATGCAGAACTACAAGGGGGACGACGCCACCACCCTGGAGCGCTACACCTTTGCCATCTACGTGATGGAGCGGCAAATGGCGATGTGGGTGCTGCGCCTGCGCGAGGCTCCCGTCCGCATCCGCCAAGGCATGACGCCCACCGAACGCCGTGACCTCATCCGCACCGGGCAGGAACTCGACGGCGTGGTGGCGTTCCTTCGCGCGGTGCCGGTCCCCGCGAAACACCGGATTTCCCACGAAGGCCGCCTTTTGGCCATGATCTTGCTCGCGAAAAGCGCCCAGGAATCGCTGGCATTTGCCGATACTTCAGATAGAAGTCTCGGCGATGACGCCGCGATGAGTTTGGGAGAAGGCCTGCGCCTCATGAACTCCGTCCGCGAAAACTTTGCGGTGGAGCGCGGCGAGCGTTGGCAACCGACTCCCTAAAGAGTCGTTCGCATGCAAGTGGTGGCAACAATCCTGTGGATGGGAGGCGTCTTCGTGGCGTCGGTCGTCCTCACTGCTCTTGTCATGCGCACCGTGCGGCGCCCCCGAAAACGAGCACGCGTGCAGTTAGGCGTCGGGGCCAAGATCCGCCTGATTTCACCGAGCGGGGTTTTCATCAGCTTGGTGGTCTCAGAGAATGACGACGAGATCCACCTGTCGCCGCCCGTGGGCTTGCAGCCAGGTCGCCCCTTTGAACCCGGCGATGTGGTGTTTGCCCAGGTGCCGGATGGTGGCCTGCTCCTCAGCTTCCGCTCGACGATCTTGCGCCGCGAGATCGAGACGGGTGACCTTGTTCTCTCAATGCCCACCCACGTGCGGCAGGCCAACCGCCGAATTGAAGAGCGCCTGACCCACGTGAAGGGCCACGGCGTGACCGTGGACGACGCGACGGGATTGTTCCTCGATATCAGTGCCAGTGGGGCGCAGGTGATTCTGCCCACCCAGATCAAGGCCGGTCAACCCGTGCAAGTGCGATGGGATGACCTGGTGGAACCCGTGCCCGCCTGGGTGCTAGATTGCCGCCCGGTGTTCCAAGAGAACCCGATTCGTTACCGAGTACGGTTGCGTTTCCGCGAGCCCCTGAGCGGCCTCTAAGCGGTCTCTAAGGCACTAGCCGGGGTGCTGCCAAGTCACGCG
>CAZDWU010000203.1:0-1844 GCA_964509165.1 uncultured Chthonomonas sp.
TTTAGACGCCCAGGTGCGTGCGCACCAAGTCGCCCACCACGCTGAGCCCGTCCTCGTCGCCCCGCGCTTGCGGCGGCAGGCCGATGACCGCCAGGGGCACGTACTCCCGCGTGTGGTCGGTGCTGGCGTCGGTCGGGTCGTTGCCGTGGTCGGCGGTCAGGATCAAGAGATCTTCCGGCTGCAGCGCCGCTTGAATGCGGGCCAGGGTGTGATCGAACTCCTCCAGGCACTCCGCGAACCCGTCCGGGTTGCTGCGGTGGCCGTAGAGCATGTCGAAATCTTCAAAGTTCGCGAAGATGAAGCGGGCATCTTGCGCGGCCATGGCTTCTAGCAATGCCACCTCATGCTCGGCATTGCTCTGGGTGCGCGGCGTGACCTGGAACCCCCGCCCGGCGAACAGTTCGGGCACCACGCCCACCCCGCGCACATCGCCAATGGCGTCCACTAGGTTCGGCGGCGGCGTCAGCGGATAATCCTTGCGCCGAGTCGTGCGCTCAAAGTGGCCGGGCTTGCCTTCGAATGGCCGGGCAATGACGCGCTGGACGTTGTGAGGGGCCACGCACAGTTCCCGCGCCGTTTCGCACATGTCGTAGAGCCGCTCGATCGGGATGATCTCCTCGTGCGCGGCAATCTGGAACACGCTATCCCCGCTGGTGTAAACAATCGGGTGGCCCGTGCGGAGGTGCTCTTCGCCCAATTCGGCGATGATGGCGGTGCCGCTGGCGGGCTTGTTGCCCAGCACCTCGGTGCCGATGGCGCGCACGAAGGCCTCAATCAGTTCCGGCGGAAATCCATCCGGGTAGGTCGGGAAGGGTTCCGTCACGACCGCCCCCATCATCTCCCAGTGACCCGTCACGCTGTCCTTACCCATGCTCAGGGGCCGCAGGCGCCCAAAGTGGGCGGTGGCCGCCGGGGGATAGCCCGCCGCCGCCAAGAACCCACAGGCCGCTAGGTTCGGGCAGTCCAGCCCGCCCACAGCCTCGCTCACGTGCCGCAGGGTGGCCGGGCCGTGCGGGTCGCCAAAAGCGGCGGCATCGGGAGTCGCCCCCGCGCCGCAGCCATCTAGCACCACGACGATGGCGCGCTTCAAATCACGGCCTCCGCGTCGATGCCCACGCGCTCGCAGTAGCGACGGAAGAGGTTGTGCGCCGCCGGGTAGCACGAATAGGGACTCATAAAGTGCGCAAACTCAAACGTGATGAGCTTCTCCACGATAGGGCTCGCCATGCGCATCTTGAGGTCGAGATAGCGCCAGTCCGCGGGCGGAAACTTGATCGGCATATCGCGGTCAAAGGACTCGATGTTGGACCACGTGGTCAGCTGGTACTTGTCGCAGAGCGCCTTGATGCCCTTGTGGAACTCGGGCAACTCTTGGTACTGGATCTGGCCATCCTGGAACGCGCAGATGTCGTACGCCCCCTGGGTGGCGTCAAAGATGCGATCCCAGTGGTCGAAGGATTCCTCCAGCGTCATCGTGTCGCCGGGGCCGAACTGCTTGCTCCCCTGCGGGAACGGACTGATGAGCACCGGCACATCCTTGGCCGCCTTGCAGTGCCCGCCGATCTGATTGAAGAGCTCGATGATGTGGGCGTCGTTGCGGCTGGTCTCGTGGGTGAGATACCAACCGGCAAAGGCGGGCGAACTCCCGTACCGCTCCACCACCTCGTCGATGAACGCCTTGTTGAGGTCCACCTCGGTCCACCAGCTGCGACGCCACCAGTAGCGGCCACTGTCATAGGTGCCCCAAAAGAGCTTGAGCCCGTGCTTCTCGGCCAAATCCAGGAACATTCGCCCGAGGTCCACATCGAGCGGGAGCAAGCCCGGGATGCTCTGCGCCGGGAAGA
>CAZDWU010000204.1:0-1768 GCA_964509165.1 uncultured Chthonomonas sp.
CGGACCAAGAACTTCGCTTGGTCCAGGGAGATGGGAGGCAAAGGCAGGGGCATAGCCGGAGTCGGCTTGGCGGCTACCAACGGGTGATCGCCCTGCGCCACGTAATCCACTGGCGAGACCCCCTGCTGGTGCGCGGCGCGCAGGTCCGCCTTCTCGATTTCGGCGGTAGAGTAACCAGCACCCCCTTCTGCTAGTAGCTTATCGACGGCACTCACCCAGTCCTGATAGTTCATCACCAAGCCTCCCCGAATAACACCGCATTGAGGAAAATTTCCTCCTGCGCCCGGAAGAACCCCCGGAAGTTCGGCGAATCCGCAAACAGCGCCACCCGCCCGGACCCCACGCGCCGCGCCGCCACCGAGAGCTTGCCCGGCACCAACTTGGTCACCTCTGGCGTCAGGTAGCCCGCCGCCATCGGTTCCTCCGAGTAAACCCCCACCGCCGTTCCCGGTTCGGTCGGCGCGTTCAGGAACACGCTCTCATCCCGGAACGCATACCCCTCGCTCATCCCGTAGGTCAGCGGGTGGGTGTCGTCGTAGCGCACCCGCAAGATCGTCCCCGGCACCTGGTGCCGCGCCCGCTCATCGGCAATCTCCCCGAACTTCAGCCCCGCCACATTGGCGGAATACGAACTCGCCGGCACCCGCCAGATGTCCGAATTGGCCACCGCCAGGGCGCCATCGCCCACCGCCACCAGGTGGCCGCCGCCGCTCACAAAGGTGCCCAGGCGGGTCATGAATTCCGCCCCGCCCCCGCCGGGGTAGATCACCACGTCGTAGTTCGCCAGGTTGGCGCTGGCCGGCACCACCGAGACATCCGGCAGCCGGTACCACAGCTCGCCCGCGCGGTTGCTGCTGGTGGTGGCATCGGCAATCAGGGCGATGCGCTTGCTGCCCAGTTCCACCAGACGGCGGCCACCCCAACTCACCACGGCCCCGGTTTGCCCGGCCACCTCTTGCATATCAATTCGGAACTTGGAACCCTCCCAGGCTCCGCGCCACCGCTCTACATCTTGCGCGCCATCCGCCGCAATGAACACGTCGCCCGGCTGCGCCTCGCCGATCGCCTCCTTCACAAAGAACACGCGCAGCCGCAAGCGCAGGGCCTGCCGCACCACATCGTGGAAATCCGCGCGGCCTCGGTGGATGATGAGCCCCACGGGGTTCTCCGCCCGCCGGAACGTCGGCCCTTCCGGCCGCGTAAACGGCCGCCCCCGCGTGCCCGTGATGGGCGAGACCTTGGCCAGCGAGCCGTAGGCCAGCCCCCACGTGCTGATGTCGTAGAAGGAAATGTCCTCAAAGATGTTGGGCGGGGCAATCATCGCCCGCGCCAGGCGGTGCAGGGGCTGGTTCAGCCGCACTTCCATCCAGCCGTCGGCTTCGTCCACCCGGATCTCGTGCGCGCGTAGCAGGCTGGCCAGTTCACGGCCCCGGTCGTCCACCGGCCACTGCCAGCCGATGGTGGTGGCCTCCATCTCGGTGCCCACGCCCCCCGCCAGTTGCACATCGTCTCTAAAGAAGTTGCGCTGGTAGGTGAGAAGCCGCACGCGGTTGGCCTGCGCGGCTTCCAGCGAGCTCATCGAAGTCGCAAATTGGTTGCGCACCGTCTCCGCGAACTTGTAAGTGCGGCCCCGGAGTTCACTCTCAATCGCGCCCGTGCTTGCTTGCTCAAAGAGGATGCCAATCGAGCCGATGACGTCCGGGTAGGTGCTGCCCTTGCCAATGTAGAAGTCATCGAACCGCTCTTCGGTGAAATAGCGTTCGTTCAG
>CAZDWU010000205.1:0-1732 GCA_964509165.1 uncultured Chthonomonas sp.
CCCGCCCCCTGCACGACCCCTTCCCGCACCACCATCGAGGGCTCAAAAAACGGTGCCGTCTTAAACTCCACCCGGCCCACGCCACCCCACAGGCAGCCCGCCACCACCCACACCCACAGCCAGCCGCGCTGCATCACCGCTAGAGCCACCAGGGGCACCAACAAGAGCAAGGAAGCCCAGACTTCGCCCGACCACGCCACGGCCAGGGCCGCGGCAAAGGCCACCACCAGGGGGCGCATCGCCAGTTCGTTGACCATGCGCTCCCTTGTCATGTTTAGCCCTGCCCGGGGTCCGGGCGGCGGGGCGCGCGCGTGGTCGTGCGTAGCTCGGTAAACACGGCCACGTCAAATCGAGCGTTCAAAAAGCGCAGAATCTCCGGTGCCCGCAGCCTCAATTCCGCCGCCGCCGCTGGTTCTTGGCAGCTCAGCCACAGCACCCCGTCGTCAAAGTCACAGACTTCCGCCATGCCGGCCAGCGGTTCGCCCACGGCTTCGCCCCAGTGCCGGGCGGCGGCCAGGGCCTTCACCTTTTGCACAATGCGGGGTCGGCGCAGGGCCGCCATCAGCAGTTCATCCACGGATTTCATCGCGTGTGACTACCCCCGAATCTACCCAGTAGAGCGCCTGCGCCGAAATCAACGCCGACCCCGCCAATTCCGGCTCGGTGCCCGTCAAGATCACTTGGCCGCCCGGCTGCGAAGCCCACTCGGCCAGGCATGCCCTCCGTTGGGCGTCCAGATCGCTAAAGACGTCGTCCAGCAGCAGCAGGGGCCACTCACCCCGCCTCGCGGCCATCAGGGCCCGGGTGGCCATTTTCACGGCAATCACGGCCGTGCGTTGCTGGCCCTGGCTGCCGTATTTGCGTCCGTCCACGCCCGCCACCTCAATTGCCATGTCATCCCGGTGGGGTCCTCGCGTGCTCATCCGGCGTTCGCGGTCGCGGCGTCGGTTTACGGCGTAGTCTTCCCGCGCCCCTTCCGCGTCCATCCACTCCTCATGGGGCAGATACTCCACGTGCAAGCTCTCTCCCGGGGCCAGCGTGGCGTAGGCTTCGCGTGCCAAGGGAGCCAGCTCTGCCACCCACTGCGCCCGCGCTTGCCGCATGCCCGCCCCCGCTTCGGCCATGGCCTCTTCGTAGGTTGCCATCAGGTCGTCGCTCACCCACTCCTCTTGGCGCAGCAGGGCGTTGCGCTCCTTCAGGTTCTTCTTGTACACCGTCAGGTCGCGCAGGTAGGCCGGAGACACCTGCGAAATCTCCAGGTCCAGATACATGCGTCGGTCGGCGGGCTCCCCGGTCACCAAGCTCAAGTCCTGCGCCGAAAACGCCACCACCGGCATCCGTCCAATCAGATCACTCGCCCGGCGCTGGCCCAGCCCATTCAGATACGCCATCTTCCGCGACCCTCGCCGCAAAGTCACTGCCAGTTCTGTGCCCCCGGCCAGGGTGCCCTCCACTCGGGCTCCGTCTTGGCCGAGCTGGACCGCATCGTTCTCCGTCCCCGCCCTTAGCAGGCGCCCGGTCGAGAGCAAATGGATCCCCTCCAGCACCGTCGTCTTCCCCTGGCCGTTCTTCCCAACGATCAAAGTTAATCCCTGGGCCGGGCTAATTTCTGCCTCCGTCAACCGTCTGAGATTACGGAGCACCAATCGCTCAAGGTATCCGGTCATTCCCCCGCCCCCCTCTCTGGTTTCAAAGAAAGAGAAGAGAGAATCTCTTGTTGCTTATTAAGCCT
>CAZDWU010000206.1:0-1708 GCA_964509165.1 uncultured Chthonomonas sp.
TGGTTGCCCGAACCGGTCACCCCGGTGCGGCTGACGGCGTAGATGAACCCCTGGGCGTGGTTCACCACTTGAAGCAGGCGCTCAGAAGTGCTGGTGGGCGCGGCAAGCAGGACATTGTCTAGTCCGGCCTCGCGGCTGGCGGCAAACCAGTCGGCGCCTTCCTCGGGGATCATGTCGCACACGATAGTGGCGCTGGCGCCGGCATTCTTGGCGGACTGAGCGAAGGTGGGCAGCCCCATCCGCATCATGGGGTTGAGATAACCCATCAGGATCAGCGGCACGCGGTTGAAGCCCTGAATGGCCTCCAAGACGGCTTGGGTAGTCACCCCGCGATCAAGGGCGCGCTGGCTGCTGGCCTGGATGGTCGGGCCATCGGCAATCGGATCCGAAAAGGGGAGGCCAATTTCGATGGCGTCCGTTCCGGCGTCGGCCAGAGTGTTGAGAATCGGGAGAAGCTGGTCCAGCGCCGGGTCTCCGGCGGTTACGAAAGAAATGAGTGCTTTCTCTTGCTTGTCCCTAAGATTTGCAAACATTTCCTCGAGCCGCTTCATACGACGTCTAGGATACTTTCACAAGACGCTCACATGGACGAGGAATCCAGCAAACTGTAAATTTTTGCAAAGACTCGCTCGCGGTGACTGCGAGGCTGATTCATGACGCGCCCTGCCGTCCTTTGGATGGTCTCGGAGAGGTTCCGGAGAGCCGCCTCAGCCCCTTGCTTTGAACCTTGTCGGTCCTCCGGTTCAGACTTAGACGATACGTTGTCTCGCAATTCCCGAAACTTCGCCCAAACTTCGCTTTGCGGTTTTTGGGGAAGGGCTGTTCCTTGTATAGTCTTTTGTATAAAGACCTCACTTTCTACGGCATTGGCGGCAGTGATGAGGGACCAAATGGTCCCACCGCCGGAGAGGTAGGAGCCGACGGTGGTGGTGTTGACGGTGATGGAATCTAGGTCCGTTCGCAGGGCGAACAAGGCGTCGCCTTGGTCAACGGGCAACCTCAAGATCGCGGCGTCGTTCACTTCTTGCAGGGCGTCCCGGTAGGTAATGCTCGCCTCCACCATGGTGATGGTGTTCTCATCGCGAGTCTTCATGAATGACTCGTACCAAGCCGAGTAGCCCATGCCCACAATTTGGGTAGCCGAGAGACCATCTCGGCTATCCCGCCCCTCTTGCGCCAACACCAGCGCGGCCAACCACGTCACCATGCGATTAGCTTACTGCGCGGTGGCATCGGCCGAACGCTTCGCTCGGCGCACCAGCCACCAGAATCCGCCCACAATCGGCCCCCAGATGGGGATGAACACGAGGAACCGGATCCCGAAATCGGCTAGGCCACGCACGAAGCCAAGCAGCCCCGCGTAAGCCTCTTGGAAGGCGCGGCCCGCCCAGTCCCCGGGGGCGGCGGGAGGAAGATTCACCGGAATCTGATAGTTGATCGTGATGGTGCTGAGGGCACTCATGCGCGCCAAGTTCTTCAGCTGCGCATCCACCGATTCGATCTCTTGCCGGATGGTGGAGAGCTGGCTACGCAGCTTGAGGATCTCGTCCACATTGCGGGCCCGGCTGTAAAGGCTGAGGAGACTTTGCTCTTCGGCCCGCAGCACCTTCAGGCGTGCTTGCGCATCCACGGCCTGGGTGGTCACGTCGTCCGTGTTGGTCGATTCGGCGAGCACCCGGGTGCCGGCCTTCAGCTTTTCCATGGTGTC
>CAZDWU010000207.1:0-1676 GCA_964509165.1 uncultured Chthonomonas sp.
AACTTCTCCGGCACCTCGTCCATGCGTTCCAGCAGGTCTTCAATGGTCGCGAACTGCTGCAGCAAAGCCGAAGCCGACTTGTCGCCAATCCCCGGCACACCCGGGATGTTGTCGCTGGTGTCGCCCACCAGGGCCTTGTAATCCGGGATGGCCTCGGGGCCGAAGCCGTATCGTTCGCGCACCGCGTCGGGGTCGTACATCACCACGTCGCTCACCCCGCGCCGGGTCGTCATCACGGTCACGGCGTGGTCTACCAGTTGCAGGTTATCGAGGTCCCCGGTGACGATGATGGTGTCGTAGCCGTTGGTTTCGCCCAGATAGCTGAGCGTGCCCACTACGTCGTCGGCTTCGTAGCCGGGCATCTCCATCACCGGAAGATGGAAGGCGCGCACCAGTTCGCGCACGAACTCCAGCTGCTGATTCAGCTCATTGGGGGTTTCGCGGCGGGTGCCTTTGTATTCCGCATACTCGGCGTGGCGGAAGGTTTTTCCCGGCGGATCCAGGCACACCACCAGCGCATCCGGCTTGTGCTCGGTCAGCAGCGAGAGCAACATCCCGGTGAACCCAAACAGCGCATTGGTGGGCCGCCCATCACTCGTGCTCATGAAGCCGGTGCCGTAAAACGCCCGGAACATGAGGCTGAAGCCATCGATGAGGATGAGTCGGCGCGCGGCCATGGCGGCAAGTTACCCCCACAAAATGCAACGCCAGGGCCCCAGAAAGGGTATCATTGGGGGTGCGGGAGGAACGGCCCGCATTGGGCGGAAACGCTCAATCTCCGTTTAGGGGAAGGTTCAAAGAATGATCTATCGGCCGGTACGTTATGAACAAATGATGAAAGCCGCCGAAGGGATGGACGTCCGAGCCCGACGAATGTTCGAAGGGATGGCCATCTACAGCGGCGAGAAGATGTTTGCCTACTTGGTGGGAGAAGATATTGGCCTGAAGTTATCACCGGAAGACCGATCCGCGGCCATGGAGTTGGGAGCCGACGAACTGCGCGCCAACCCGGATGCCGAACCCATGCGCGAGTACGTGCGGATGCCCCGCAACGTCCTTGACAACTACGACACCTTTGTGACGTGGGTGCAACGCAGCGCCACGTACGCGACGGGCCAATCCATTAACTAAGCCCTCATGATCCCGGTGCCCATGGCACCAAACCCGACGGGGTCGAGAGTGACCATAAGCTCTCGACCCCGTTTATTTGCCCAACGGCAACCAATTTGAGCCCTGCAACGGTGCAGGCTGAACCCGTAGAATAAACGAGCAAGCACCGCCATGAACAGCATTGGAGTTCTCACCAGTGGGGGAGATGCCCCCGGCATGAATGCCGCCGTGCGCGGCGTGGTGCGAGCGGCCCTGGGGCGGGGGGTCGGCGTATTCGGTTTCCGACATGGCTGGCGAGGCGTCATCTCGGGCGAGGGGCTGTGGATGGAATCCGGCTCGGTCAGCGGCATCCTAGACCGAGGGGGCACCCAACTGCACACGGCGCGATGCCCAGAGTTCCGGGAACGCGCCGGCCGCGAACAGGCCATGGAGAACGTGAAGGAGCTCGGCCTGGAAGGGTTGGTGGTCATCGGCGGGGACGGCTCCCTGACCGGGGCGCGCAAGCTCTACGAAGAGTTCAAGTTCCCGGTGGTGGGCGTGCCGGGCTCGATTGACAACGACATTGC
>CAZDWU010000208.1:0-1664 GCA_964509165.1 uncultured Chthonomonas sp.
TGCTTTTCTTCGATCCAAGCCAGGAGTTCGGCGGCGCGATGGTGGTAGTCCGCGAGGTTGAAACCGCCTTGGGGATACCGCTCAAACCACCGGGCCATGCCGTTTTCCAGCACCTGCCCCCGGGGGCTGATGATGGGGGCCGTGGGCACGAGTTCGCGGGCCACTGGCACCAGGTCGTGCTCGTCGGCCCCGGTGCCGTGCAGCAGGAGCCAGGGCGTGCCGGCGCCGGGGAGCATTACGTGCGGCCAGCTCACGGCAGGGTCACCCCGTGCGGTGTGCGGATCTTGGGCAGGCGCAGCTCGATCTGCGGGCGATGCTCTTCCAGCCACGGCGGCAACACCAGCTTGTGGGCCAGGGCATCCGGGGCCTCGTCCACCGTCCAGCCCGGGCCGTCGGTGGCGATTTCGTAAAGCACGCTTCCCGGCGACCGGAAGTAGACACTCTTGAAGTAGAAGCGGTCGATCGGCTCGGTGGGCTGAAGGCCAAAGGCAAGGGCTTCGTTGCGGGCCTGGAGTTCTTTCTCGGCGTCCGCGACGCGGAAAGCGATATGGTGCACCGCCCCGGGGCCGGTCTTGGTGGCTTCGAGGTTGGGCGCGGTGAGGTCAATCAGCTGGTGCGGGAGACCTTCTTGCACGGCCAGGCGCACGCGCCCATCCTCTTCGCCCACGCGGCGGTAGCCCCACCGCTCGGTGAGGAACGCTTCGGGCTGAGGCAGGTTCTTCAGCCACTCTGTGGCACTGTGGAAGCCCAGCAACGCGTACTCGGCAGGGACATCGGAGACGTGCGGCACAAAGCGCGGGTCCGGCGTGCTTTCGATCAGTTCAATATTGAGTCCGTCGGGATCGGTGAGGTGGAGGACATTCTCGCCAAATCGAACCGAACGCATGGTTGCCACCTCGGCTTTGATCAGCCGCTCTTCCCAGAAGTCCAGGGAGCCCGGACGCACGGTGAAGGCCGTGGCACCGACCGCAAAGATGCCATTGCGGCCATGGAACGCCTGCGGCCACGGAAAGAACGTGAGGATGCTGCCCGGCGTGCCCGCGCCGTCGCCGTAATAGAGGTGGTAAGTGCCGGGGTCGTCTTGGTTGACGGTGACCTTGACCAGCCGGAGCCCCAGGAGGCCCGCGTAGAAGTCTACGTTGCGCTGCGGGTCGCCGCTCATGGCGGTGATGTGGTGGATACCAAGAATGCTCATGCTTTGTTCAACTCTCCTTGCTTGCAGATAGTTGCCTTCGCAACTATCACCGTGACTATGGGCCTGTGCGACTCACAATGACACAATATCTGCATGTCTTACGCGCCGGGTTCGGAAACCATTGGCATCATTGGCTACGGCAACCAAGGGCGACCCCATGCCCTGAACCTGCGCGATAGTGGCCGGGACGTGGTGGTGGGCCTGCGCGAGGGGAGCCCGAGTGCCGACCGCGTGCGAGAAGACGGACTGCGCGCGGTGAGCCTGGATGAAGCGGCCCGATGCGATGTGGTGGCGCTGCTGCTACCCGATGAGCGCATGGGCGAGGTGTGGCGTGACCACGTGGCCCCGGTGGCGCGAGACGGGCAGATGCTGATGTTTGCCCACGGCTTTGCCATCCACTTTGGGCTGATACATCCTCCGGCCGGGATGGATGTGGCGCTGGTTTCACCAAAAGGTGCAGGCAAATGGG
>CAZDWU010000209.1:0-1638 GCA_964509165.1 uncultured Chthonomonas sp.
CAGGGCGCCCTCAAGGTCTATCTCGCCGGCTACACCATCCTTGCCGTCGGCGGCGCGGCCGGCACCGGCCGGGTGTGGCACGTTTTTCGAGAAGAAGCGGTGATCCCGCCGCGCGGCTACGTTTTGCTGCGCACTGCCGTGGGGGTGCCCTGCGCCGCCCGCACCAAGGATGGGCACGAGGTGTTCCTGGATTACGCGTGCAGCGAGGAGACGCTGAACTCCTGGGGGGTCGATTCCCTGCGCGTGCTGAACCCGCAAACCCCGTACGCTCTCAAATCTGCCTCGCGCTTTAGCGTGCACTAAGCCGCTTCCGGTTCGCCTCGTTGCTTGATGTGCGGGGGCGGGGTGTGCCATGCTTCGGCCATGCGACGGGGAATCGCCTCCGCTTTTGCTACGCTTGGTTGTCTCTTGGTCCTCAGTTTCGGGGTGAAGGCACAAGAAGACCCTGCAAGTAAGCTGCCGTCGGAAGAAAAGAGATGGCAGGCTTTCTTCTCTGCGATTGAGCACCCGCTTCTCCTGGACGCACTCTGGATCGCCGTACCATCGGGGGCCTACATGAGAAGCGGAGATGTGGAGACGATTGATCCCGTTCTTCCCATTCCTTTGGAGTACCTGAGCCTGTGGGCAACCGCAGAGGGACGTAAGATTGTCGCCATTCCAGGTGGATATGTGTTATGCCGAACACGTTCGAGTGCATTGTTTGGAACCGCGAGCAAGAGCCATTGGATGTATGCCTGGTTGGCCGGAAAGTCGGAGGAAGAAATTGAAGCACTCACTCAAGGAGTTCCCGCCGGAAGATTGGATGCCCGTGGTCAAGCCCTCTTATCCAGTTGGACCGGCAGCATGTCGGGCGGCTTCGGCGTGCTCCTCAAAGAAGAAGTTAAGTACCAAACTCAATTGATTGGTACTGTCGAGCTCAGACTGAACTCACCCTCAAGTAACTTTTTACCAATGTCTATTGCGACACATCCGGCTATGAAACGCCTGGATGAATTCGCATCGCTTTCTCCAATCGCCGTTCCCCCATTTGTCCCAGCCCCGACGCAGCCCAAGAGCGTCACGATTGACTACAAGGAGGGCAAGTTGGTGACCTTGCAGGACATAGTGATTCGGCTCTTTGAAGAAGCGGGCATCTGGATCATCCCCGATCGCCGACACCGCGACGAACAGGTATTTGTCAAGGGTCAGTGGGATTCGTATGCACTAGCAGAAGCCCTGAAGAAGTACCATGAAGTTGAACCCATGTTCGTAGGAGATTACGCGGCAGAAGTCGACAAGTACGCCGACGCATTTGAGGACATCTTCGATAGGCTTGGCCAAAACTCTGGCGAGGAATTCAAGAAGCTCGCGGATATGGCCGAGGCCGGTCAGACTCTGACCTGGGGGCAACTCCAGCAAGACTTTCCCGGCACTGCCAAACTGTGGAATTTCTTCGATGGACAGAAGCCTGGTCCGGATACAGTTATCACCTTAGAACGCCATCTCTCGATGAGGCTCAATGGCTATGAGAAAGGAGCGGACTATCCAAACGGAGGCTTTAGCATGAGCTATCCCAAGCCTCGGCCCGCCCCCAAAACCGGCAACTAACCCGACCCATTGAAGCGGTTCATCGCCGCTTCCATGCCGTCGCGCAGCCAG
>CAZDWU010000210.1:0-1615 GCA_964509165.1 uncultured Chthonomonas sp.
GCCGAAGCAATGGCGGAATCCAAACTTTCCCCGGCGACGAAGCGACTCACCAGAGGTCGGAAAATGCGGCTCCGGGTCACCATTGACCGGATGGGGCGCCATCGTGACACCGCCAGAATGAGCGAGCGGAAAAGCATGGATGCGCCCGCCATTCTACAGCCCCGGCCCGGGCAGGGGAAGGGGATTTAGGGGCGTGACTCGGGCGAGATCACCTCGCCGAGTTGATCTGCCACCCTCACCGGGGTGCCCACCATTGCGTAATCGTTCTTCAGGAACGCCCCCGCCAGCAGGGTGTCATCCGGCATCGGCGCCAGTTGCGTCATCGAACCAATGCGCTCGTTCTGCTCGCTCATCACGGGTTCGCTGATCAGCACCGGCCCGCGCAGTTGAATCTGCACCCAGGTGCGGTTGGTGTGCCCCCGGCTATGCAGACGCTGCAGCACTTCTTGGCCCGTGTAGCAACCCTTGTTGTAGGAGATGTGTTCGCGCTCGAACTCCGGCCCCAGTTCCGGCGGCAAGAGCTTGTCGTGCGTGTCCACCCCAAACTGCGGAATCCCCGCCCGCAGCATCGCCGCAAAAACGTCCTCGGGCTCCACCTCGTCGCAAGGGAGCAAAACGGGCAGCTCTTCCGGGTCGCCCACGCCCACCAGATCCCAGCCGCCAAAGGCGCACCGTCGCTGGCGGATGGCATAGCCCCCGAAAGGCAGCGGCCCGGCGTCGCCGGTTACGCCCTGTTGTTCGATCCACTCTTCGGCCAGCGGCCCCTGGATGGTCAGGCCCCCTACTCCGCTCACGGTCAGGTTCACGTCTTCCAGAATCACGAAGTCGCGCACGCGTTCCAGCAGCACCTCGGCGGCCTCGGTCACCCAGTGGAAACCCTGCTCCGTGCGCTGCCCGCGCACAATGGCGGCCAGTTGCCCGGTGGGGGTCACCAGGCACGTGCTGCCCACTTGTCCCACGCTCCACGCGGCTACATCCTGCGTGGTTTGCCCCTGCCACCAGGCCACGGCGTCATCGCCCGTGCTGGTCAGTCCCATCAGGTCATCCAGGCGCGCCCAAAAACTCGTTGACATATACTCCTGAGTATGGGGCTAATCGTGGTGGCGGCCGGGCTGGGCTTGCTGTTGGGCCTGGGTCAGCGCGAAGAACGGCGGTTTGAACGCGCGGCGGCCTCTGAGATCAGCTCCAAGCTGGGCGGGGACGAGAAGAAGGTCCGCGTGAACGTGCGCCCCCACGGGGTCGGCGCCCTGCAAGGCGACCTCACCGTGGCCCAAATCTTCGCGGAGCGGTTCACGTTGGATGAACTCCCGCTGTTCACCGAACCCGACCGCAACCCTAGCGGCCGCATCCGCAGCTTGCAACTGCGCCTGACCGAGTTCCGTCTGCGTGGCCTGCTGGTACAGAGCCTGGAGGCCGACATCCCCGAGTGCCGCTACGACTTTGACCTCGCCCGCCGGGAGCGCACCATCCGCCTGGCGCGGAGCGGACAGGGCACGGGTTCCGTCACTGTGCGCGGCACCGACCTCGCCGAGTGGATCGACCGCAAATACGCCGAGATCAAGGAGTGCCAGGTCACGCTGGAGGACGGCTGGGTGCGCGTGGATGGTTACGGCGA
>CAZDWU010000211.1:0-1604 GCA_964509165.1 uncultured Chthonomonas sp.
GGCAATTCAGGCCGGCCATGGAACGAACCCGCGAAAGCATCAGCGTCTTTGACATCTTCAAGATTGGGGTGGGGCCCAGCAGCAGCCACACCATGGGGCCGTGGCGGGCCGCCCAGCGCTTTCTAAATCGGGCGCGGCGGGATGGCTGGTTCGATCGAATCCAGTCCGTCCACGTGGACCTCTTTGGCAGCCTGGCTAAGACGGGCCGGGGCCACGGCACCGACATCGCCGTGATGCTGGGCTTGATGGATGCCGACGTGGAGGCCATTGACACCACCACCATCCCGGGCATCATCAGCGAGATCAAATCGAAGCAAGTGCTGCGCGTGGGGGGCACCCGCGAAGTGCCATTCACACCGATGACGCACATCGGTTTCCACGTCACCAAGACGCACCCCGGGCACCCCAATGCGCTCACGTTCCGCGCGCAACTGGAGGGCGGGGAAGAGATGCAAGGCACCTTCTTCAGCGTGGGCGGCGGCTTTGTGGTGAGCGAAGAGCAGGACGAACCCATCGCGCGCCAGCAGGTGCAGTTGCCGTTCCCCATTGAACTCGCCGCCGATGCGCTGCGCTATTGCGAAGAAAAAGGCACCAACCTGCCGACCCTGGTGATGCAGAACGAATTGGCCTGGCGCACCATGCCCGAAATCCGCGATCGCCTGCGCCGCATTGCCAGCACCATGTTTGAGTGCGTGTGGCGGGGGGCGCACACCGAGGGCATCCTGCCCGGCGGGCTGAACGTGAAGCGGCGCGCTGCCGCCATGAACCAAGCCCTGGTGCCCGGCGGCCCAACGGATTACGAGGGGTGGCTGGCCGCCCTGCGCAGCATCGGCACGGGGTTCTCGGAGAACCTGCAGGCCGTTTCCATGTTTGCGTTGGCGGTGAACGAGGAGAACGCCGCCTTCGGCCGGGTGGTGACGGCCCCCACCAACGGCGCGGCGGGGGTCATCCCGGCGGTGCTGCTGTATATGTTTGCCGTGATGGAACCGGAACCCGCCGACCCGTGGCGGGCGTGCGAGGAGTTCCTGCTGGTGGCCGGCGAGGTGGGGTCGCTGTTCAAGAAGGGCGCGACGATCTCGGCGGCGATGGGCGGGTGTCAGGCCGAAATTGGCGTGAGCAGCGCCATGGCGGCGGCGGGGCTGGCCCATGTGCGCGGGGCCACGGCGGCGCAGTGCATGATGGCGGCGGAGATTGCCATGGAACACCACCTGGGCATGACGTGCGACCCCATTGGGGGGCTGGTGCAGGTGCCGTGCATCGAGCGGAACACCATGGGGGCGATTAAGGCAATCAATGCGGCGGAGATTGCGATCATTAGCGACCCGGCGGCGGCGCGGGTGAGCCTGGACGATGTGATTTCGACCATGTGGCAGACCGCGCTGGACATGAGCGAGAAGTACAAGGAGACCAGCGAGGGCGGGCTGGCGGTTAGGATTCCGGTGATTGTTCCGGAGTGCTAGTTCACCTTTTTCAACCTTAAGTAATCACCAAACGGAGCACTCAGGCTCCCCCCGCCCCGGCTTACGCCAGGTCGTGGAGGGGGAAACGCTGCGTCACGGCGGCCACTTCGGCGCGCACGGCGGCTTGCACCGCCTCATCCTGCG
>CAZDWU010000212.1:0-1592 GCA_964509165.1 uncultured Chthonomonas sp.
CCGGCTCCGGCGGCCACGGCGGCTCCCTTCAAGAACTCTCTGCGTTCCATCGTGAGCCCTATTATGCCCGGAAGCCCGTCGATTCGCTCCCGTGATCGATACTCGATGCGGGCGCGCCGGGCGATTACAGCCCGCCGCCCAATCCGCCGCCAAGGCCGCTGATATCCGGCAGGCCGCCCATCTTGCCCAAGATGCCGGCCTGGCTGTCGGTTTGAATCTGGAACCACGGTCGCACGCCGTACGGGCGGCACACTTCATCCAAGTTGCGGTTGCTCTGGGCGGCGGCGGCGTCAATGCGGCCTCCGCTGGTGCCCCGCATGCCAAAGAGGTCGCGCAGGGCGGCTTGCGGGTCGCTGGCGGCTTTATCCATCGCCCCCACGATTTCGTCAATCATCATCTCCGTCTGCCCCAGGGTTTGGTCGTAGCTGTTGCGCAGCGGCACACAGGCGGGCGGCGGGGGCAGAGCGCGGAAATCCGCCATCAGCTTTTCCCACTCCGCTTGGTAATCCTGGTTGTCCTTCTGCAGTTCGGCGGCGGGGTTGGCGGGCTCCTTGCTCGTCGGTTCTTCTTCCCCGGTGTCCAAGAGCCCATCCAGAATCTGTTGGGTGGCCCCGGCGCCTTGCAGCATGGTGAGGCTGACCATGGCCGAGCTGACCTGCTGCGTGGCCAACGCTTGGCGTTGGCGCTCAATGCGTTCCAGGTGCTCCAGCCATTCGCGGATGTCCGCCGGCATGCGGGCGGCTTCGGGCGGGGGTTCGGCGGCCTCGGTCAGCAAGGGCGGGGGCGGGGCCGAGGATTCGGCGGTGATGGGCGGTGGTGCCGCCGAGCGGGCCTGCAATCCGCCCCCGAAGTCCGGTGCCTGCGTTCCCTGGCTGAGCCCCAACTGCCGCGACCCCAAAACCAACACCAAAACGGCCAGCACCGCACCTACAATCAGGCCCGTGCGCTGTCGTCGAGATTGCGCGGCGTAAGGATCGCTTATCATGGTTCCGCCACCTTTAGTTTAGACGCTTTCCGTTCACCGCACGGTTTCCAGGTTTTTGCACGCAGAGTTGCCCGGAACTCCAGGCAAGCCCTCGGTCGTCCAATAGATTCAAGAGCGGAATCTCAGGGTGAACCCATGAGTGACATCTTACGACCGGACCACAACGACCTGCAGCAGTTCTTTGCCGATGCGGTGGGCGAGGTGATTGCCCAGCACGTGGCTTCGCACGGCATGGACGACGTCACCGCGTATTTGGGCGGGTTGCTAGCGGCCTTTGCCCAAACCGACCGCATGTTTGGCCTGCACGACGCCGAAGGCAAGCCCCTGCGAAGCGTGATTGAGATGATCGCCGCCGGGGATGTGCGCCTCAATGCGAAGTCGTTCGAACAAGAGCGCACGGTGCACAAGCACTTAGCGGACTACATCCTGTTCTGGAGCGGGGTTTATCCGCCGCACCTGGAGCGCCTTCAAGTTGAAGACGTGGCGTTCCGGCTGAGTTACCAATCCCAAGGCGCGGCCAGCTACGCCGTGGTCGGTTCGTTCGATTACCCGCCGCACGATGCCGAAGCCCCGACGTTTCTCAAGCTGAGCGAAGGCTTCCCCGAGT
>CAZDWU010000213.1:0-1567 GCA_964509165.1 uncultured Chthonomonas sp.
GCCTGCGTGGGCGCAATGTACCGATCGAAGGCGGGCCGGGCGCCGGCCATATATTCCTCCATCAGCGCCTGGGGTTCGCCCCGGTGCGGATACCCGCGCACCAGGCGGCGCATCGCCCGGATATCGGCCTCGCACGCCACAAACACGCGGTGGGTGGCCAGGGCGCGCAGCTCGGGGTGATACAGGCCAAAGTGGCTGTCCACAATCACCGGGCCGGGCGTGGACTGGATGTCGTTCAGCATCCGCGCCAGGTCCAGGGTCTCCGGGTGGTTGCAGTCAAAGGCCATCTCCCCGGCGATGAGGATGCGCGGGGCGGCGGGGTCATCGGTGCGGAAGTAGGCGTCGCCCTTGATGTGCCGGGCGCCCAGGCGCGGGGCCACGGCGGCGGCCAGGGTGCTTTTTCCGCTGCACGACCCGCCCGCCACCACCAGAACCATGAGCGTGATGATGGCACGGACAGGCCCCGGGGAGGTGGGTTTCGGGCGGCCCGGTACACTGGAGCGGCTTGCCCCGGTAGCTCAGTGGATAGAGCAGCGGCCTTCTAAGCCGTTGGTCGGAGGTTCGAGTCCTCTCCGGGGCGCCAGTTTGCTTGTGCGCGGACTTGGGATGACGGCGCGGTTAGCGCGGCGCGTCCAGCGACATGTCATCCCCGGCGTACCGCACCTGGCCGGTTTCGGCGTCGATCTCCAGCCACACGTTTTCGGTGAACTGAGCGACGTAACCCGGGATGAGCCGGGCGGGGCGGGCCATATTGTTCTCGGCAATCCACATCTTGCGGAGGGAAGTCACCGGGCCACGAGAGGTGCTGACCCCTTCACGCCACGCCTCCCACTTGTAGTTTTCAGCGATTTCACGGGCTTGGGCTTCGGTGGAACTCCATTCCCGGCGGACGACCTCGTAACCTCCGTGGCCTTTCCAAGCCACCACTACCCCCGTGTTGAGGTCAATTTCCATGTAGGTGTTGGCCGTCGTGTTGTCCCAAACGGGCACATTATCTAACTCCGTGATGCCGTAGTAAAGTTTGCCGCGCGGCCCGCGCTTGGGGGTGCCACGGATCAATCCGTTTTCCATAACGGGGGCATCCAACGGGGGCGCGAACGTATCAAACCGAATCTTGCCGACCGGACCCCACTTGGCTTCGCCGGTGTTGTTCCAGGCATGCAATTCGGCGGCACGCTTGAGCATTTCATCTTGAGACTTAATGACGTTGGGCTTCTTCGGGTCGTAACCAAGTCCATAGGGGTTCCCAGCCCGGTCCAAAGTTACAGCAAGAGTATCTAGATCGACGTGAATCTGGATGAGGGCACCATTGATCCGCGAGGTCGTCACGGCCACCATATTGCGATTCGGGAATTTGCGACCTCGTTCAAGCATATCGGGAGTGTCTGGCTCGCCAATCCCTTCAAAGAACCGCGCAGCCGCCGCAACGGCCGGGTCCTCTAAATCAAATTCGGCGGCGCGAGGGTGCTGTGCCAAGGTCCGCGGCCCCGGGGCACAACCCCACCCCAGGGCGGCACCCACCAGGAGCGCCGCTAGGATAGAGCTTGCGTTGCTAGCTCGGAGACCC
>CAZDWU010000214.1:0-1555 GCA_964509165.1 uncultured Chthonomonas sp.
GGCTCCAGGTTGGTGAGGATGCCCACGAGGTCGCCAGGCCGCTCGATGGCCGGGCCGCTGGTGACGTGCAGCGACGTCCCCATCTCGTGCGCCACGATGTGCGCGAGGGTGGTCTTCCCGAGCCCCGGGGGGCCGTAGAGCAAAACGTGGTCCAGCGGTTCCTCCCGCTGGCGGGCGGCGTGGATGAAGACCTGCAGGTTGCGGCAGAGATCTTCTTGGCCAAAGAATTCGCTGAGGCGGCGCGGACGCAGGGCGCTATCAAACGGGCGTTCGCCGGGCTGCAGATCGGCGTCGAGATCGCGCGGATTCATTGGCGCAACCTCTGCAGGGCGGCACGCACCTGCGCGGCCTCATCGCCCGCATCGGCCACGGCAGCGGCGGCGGCTTCGGCTTCGGTGCGCCGGTAGCCCAGGGCAATGAGGGCAGAAACCACGGCATTGTCATCCGGCACGCTCACGCTCGTGGTTCGAGGCGAGGATGCCGCCACTGCCAGATTGGCCACGGCGTCTCTCAGTTCAATGGCGATGCGTTCAGCCAGGCGCGGGCCCACCCCAGGAGCACGCGCTAGTGCGCGGTGGTCGCTCTCGCGAATCGCCACCACCACCGACTCCACGCCCAGCGTGGCCAAAAGGGCGAGGCTCGTTTTGGGGCCGCAGCCCTTCACGTCGCGGAGCATGTCAAAAAGCTGGCGGTCTTGCGCGGACGCAAAACCGTAAAGAAACATCCCATCCTCGCGGACGATATGTCGAATCCACAAACAAACCTCGTCCCCGAGGGCGCCTAAGCTGAAGGCGACCGATTCGGGGACTTGCACATCGTATCCGACCCCCCCGCACTCAATGACGAGGCGGTCGGATAGCTGTTCGATCAAGGTGCCGCGAAGGCGAGCTATCATCCCGCGCGGCGCATGCCTTGGTCAAAGACCGCGTTCTGCACGTCGGGCACAGTTTCCTCAAGGAAGCGCGTGATGTGGCTCACCACGTTCTCCCAAGTGCCTCCGCCCTGGATGTTGATGTCCAGTTCGACGTACACGCTGTTGTCTTCCGGGCTCAGATACGCACGGCCAAAGCGGCTGGCGGCATTCCAGTCGTTGATGGCTTCCACCGTGGTGTTGCCCGTCAGCTCGGCCTGGATCATGAAGTCGCCTTCGTCGAAGCGGATGAAGTTGTAGATGACCTCGTCCTTGGCAAAGGTGAGGTCGCCATCTTCATCTTCAGTGGCCTCAAAGCCCATGTCGGCCAGGGCGTCCACAACCATTTGCATGTCCAGGTCGGTGATGACATCGCCATCGCCGCCCCCGGAGCTACCGCCACCCGAGAGTACAGCGCTCAGAGCCATATCGGATTGCGCCATCCAGCGACCGATGCACGACCTGAAGTTGCCCTCGGTGATCCCGTCTTGCAGGTCAATGTCGAACTCGTAGTTGGCCGTACCGTCCATGTAATACACGTGGCCGATGCGGTTCATCAGGTTCCACTCCTGGGCGGCCGCAATGGAGCCGCGCCCTTCGCGGGATGCCTGGAGCATCACGTCCTTGCCGCGATTGTCGTCTTCT
>CAZDWU010000215.1:0-1532 GCA_964509165.1 uncultured Chthonomonas sp.
CCCGCTTGGTAGCTCTCTCCGCTCGCCCCTTCGGCTTGGCGGATGAAGAAGGCTTCGAGCCCGGCGGGGGTCGTCCACGCCTGGCGGACTTGGTCCACCGAGGCGCGCACAGCGATCCGGAGTGTAAAGGGGCCGGCGAGTTCCTCGGTGGTCACGCCCCCATTGTAGCGAACGGAAGGCACCATAATCAGAGAATGCGGCGTGGATTAGGTCGAGGACTGTCCCAACTGAGAGGCGATGCGGGCCCGGAACCGGCACCGACGACTTCAACCCCCTCGGCAAAGAAGAGCAAGGCGAAGGAGGCAAAGGAGACCAAGGTGGCCAAAGTGACGGCCCCTGAGGCCACTCCGGCCCCGGCCAGCACTTCCCCGTCCTTGCTGCCCGTGGCAAGCCTGCACCCCAACCCGCGCCAGCCGCGTTCGCACTTTGACGAGGAAAGCCTGGAAGACCTCACGCGTTCCATCCGCGCACACGGGGTTCTGCAGCCGATCTTGGCCCGCCTGGTGGGTGAGGGCAAGTACGAAATCATCGCCGGGGAGCGCCGATGGCGCGCCGCCCAGCGCGCCGGATTGACCCAAGTGCCCGTGATGGTGCGCCGCAGCGACGCCCAGCAGAGCCTGGAATGGGCGCTGATTGAGAACGTCCAACGCGAGGACATCGGGGCGGTGGAATGTGCCCGCGCCTATCAGCAGCTTGCGCAAGACTTCGGCCTGACCCAAGAGCAGATCGCCGAACGCGTGGGCAAATCCCGCGCCGCCGTGGCCAACACCCTGCGCGTTCTGCGCCTGCCCAAGCTGGCCCTGGAAGCCCTGGAGAAGGGTGCCATCACCGAAGGCCACGCCCGCGCCATCTTGATGCTGGAAGGCGAAACCTCGCAGCTCACGTTGCTTTCGCGCATCTTGCGGGAAGACCTCAGCGTGCGCCGGGCCGAAGAACTGGCCAGCCAGAACGCCGCCAGCAAGCCCAAGAAGAAGTCCACTACCACTGTGCTGGACCCGAACTGGCTGCCCATTCAGCAGGGGATTTCCGAGCGACTTGGCGCCCGCGTCGAGCTGAACAAGAGCAAGAAGGGCGGCCACATCCGCATTGAGTTCTACAGCGACCAGGACCTCGAACGCATTGTCGAGGCCCTGGGAGTGTCGCTGGACTAACCCGAATTAGAGGCGGAAGGCGAGTTCGCCTTCCATCCGGGGTTCGGTGAGCCCGCGCAAGAAGAACCCGTACTCATTGCACAGCGCAATGCGGGCTTTGCCGGTCTTCATCGGGCGTCGAGTTTGGCCGAGCAGGAGCACGATGGGCTGGCCATCCGGAGCCGCCACAATCGCCGCCGCCCCGCCCTTGGTCAGGTCAATCGTGGTGCCGTCATAGGTGAGCTCGTTGCCGTTTACCGTCATGCCCGCCTGCTCCAGCAGCGGCAACATCTGCGGCCACTGGTCGGGGTGGCCCACCAGCACGCGGTTGGCGGGGTTTGCCGGGAAGTCCGGGGTGACCGTGGTGCGGCCGAGATCCGCCGAATTGGCCCACGCCTGGGC
>CAZDWU010000216.1:0-1507 GCA_964509165.1 uncultured Chthonomonas sp.
GTGCACACTGGGCACGGCCACCACGGCGTTGCCCATGGCGATCGCCGGCAGACACGCCCCGATGAACCCAAGCAAAGCGGGGGCGGCGGGGTTAATGATGCCGACAACGCCGAGCGGCTCGGGCCGGGTGTAGACCATGGCCCGCAGAGGCGGCTGGTGTACCGTGCCCTCGTACTTATCCGCCCAGGCCGCCCAGTGGAGCACGCGGTGGATGGTGGCATCGAACTCCTTCTCGGCGTCCTGTTGGCCGCGGGCGGTGAGCGATTCCACCAATTGGTGGCGGGCGCCCTGCATGTTTTCGGCAAGGTAGTAGAGGATCTGCGCGCGGGTGAAGGCGGTGGTGCTGGCCCAACCGGAGGCAGCGGCTTCGGCGGCTTCCACGGCATTGCGGATGTCCTTGCGGTTGCCGCGCGAGATGTCGGCCATGCCGCCTATAGCCAGGGGCAGTGAGAGGGAATAGCCGCTATCGGTGCGCACCTGCTTGCCGCCAATGTAGAGCTTGTGGGTGCGGTCGATGTCGGGGTCGACTTCGGGGAGCGGGTCAATCACCGGCAGGCGGGGGGCTTCGGTGGTGGGGAGGTCGCGGACGAGATACTCTTCCAGCCCTTCGCGGCCGCCCTCGCGGCCGAATCCGCTCTCCTTATAGCCGCCAAATCCCACGCTGGCATCAAAGAAGTTGGTGCCGTTGATCCAGATGACGCCCGCCTTGATCTGCGCGGCGACGTCGTGGGCGATGTCGAGGTTCTGCGAAAAGATCGTCCCGGCCAGGCCGTAAATGGTGTTGTTGGCCAGGGCCACGGCCTCGCTGGGCGTGCGGAAGGTCATTGCCACCAGCACCGGACCGAAAATCTCCACTTGCGCCACTGTGCTGGCGGGTTCCACGCCCGTGAGCAGCGTGGGCGGATAGAAGCAGCCCTGTGCGGGCAGGGTGCACTCGGGTTGGAACTTCTCCGCCCCTTCGGCCACGCCTTGCTCCACCAGTTGGTGAATTCGTTCAAGTTGGGTCTTGTCCACCACCGCGCCGATGTCGGTGGCCTTATCCAGCGGGTCCCCTACGCGGAGCCGCGCCATGCGCCGCCGCACGCGGGCATAGAACTCTTCGGCGATGCTCTCTTGCACCAGCAGGCGCGAACCCGCGCAACACACCTGGCCCTGATTGAACCAAATGGCGTCCACCAGCCCTTCCACGGCCGCGTCCATGTCGGCATCATCAAAAACGATGTAGGGCGACTTGCCGCCCAGCTCCAGGCTCAGCTTTTTGTGCGAACCGGCGGTGCTGCGCCGGATGTGCTTGCCCACCTCGGTGCTGCCGGTGAAGGCGATCTTGTCGACGTTCGGGTGCGCCACCAGGGCCTTGCCGGTTTCGCCGTCGCCGGTGATGATGTTCACCACGCCCTTGGGGACACCCACGCGCTGGCAGATCTCGGCAAACAGCAGCGCCGTGAGGGAGGTGAACTCGGCGGGCTTCAGCACCACAGTGTTGCCCATGGCGAGGGCGGGCGCAATC